>JAKAQL010000079.1 GCA_021822605.1 Actinomycetes bacterium | reverse complement strand
AAGCCAGTAACCCTCCGGAGCCACATACGGTATCGACTCACCTACATTGCACCCGCAGAGATTGGGGCTCTCTGGCTCCATTCTCCAGTTATCAGCCGAGATCTATCGGAGCGAACGCGGGTTCCAATTTGAACGGGTTCTGGCTACAAACCGTAGTGGTTACACGAGTATCGCGGATGACCATTTTCTCTGCGAAACCCAACCTGTCTGCTAATCTCAACCTATGAGTCAAAGCGAGATAGCGAAATCTCCGTCACCAGAGACGACGATTACCGATAACAGTATCACCGGCCAAGAAGTACGAGCCGAATTAGAAGAGCTGCTAGAACGCGATCTTGTTGGCCCCTGGGACGGTCCCGACGAAGAACTGCTCGCAGAAGCCAAGCCAAGCGATCGATACTTACTCGGTGTACTCGTAGCTCGCCACCCGACTACGACGATGACCCCTGAATCGGCACAGACCAAGACGGACGACCCTTATATAGACAAGCTCACGCTACTTGAACCAGAGGATGCTACCGAATTTCTCGAACCTGCAGAACTGGCAAGCGATAACGAAGCGACAACAGAACGGCCGGCGGAGATCTCCGTCGGAGAACGTTCCATGGCCGCTTCGGCCCTAGGTCTCGTCTGTACGGTTCCCATCGGCGTCGAAGCGCTTCACGTCGAGGCATCGTGGGGAAGATATGAACGCCATCACTCAGAGACTCAACATACTGAGACCGGACAACCTCGACAGGTTTGGCACCGAGTTCCAGCTGGAGGGACCGTCCTTGTCTCCCTACTCGTCGACTCAACACAGATGGATACCGTCTCCGAAGACCCTACCGCTTCAAGTCCAGGCGGGAAAGGATCCACGAGGTCCGGCAGCGGCGGCCGAGAGGTCATCGATAATTCGCAAGAAGAGGTGATCCTGCGCTGGAGGGTACGACCACATGGAGAGCGCCAGATCGTCGAGCTTTCAATCGTGAACGAGCAACCCTGGACAAAACAACTACCGGATCGTCACCGTCTCTTCCAAGTGTCGCTCACCGTTACCAGCCAAGACAATGAGGCCATCTTTCTCGGACACAACGACCCGGACTTTCCTTCAGAACATACTGAAACCGATCCTGAACTTCGCCAACTTGACCTCCTCCATCGCTCCGAGCGCTTGTATGCAACTGGGCGGCATTGCGCAGTAGATGCCGATGTGCGCCCTGGAGATCACCGTGCCTGGCGGCTCCGCACAACAAGTTTCCCCGCCGCTGAAATACCTGCAGTCGATGCAGGAGAGTCCATGGAGGCCGAAGGGCTCGTCCTTGACATGAAGACTCTCGGCAGCCCAACATTGACCGGACAGAAGATCTATGATGCGCTGATTCCTCTAGTGACGAACTATCAGCATTGGCTCGATCGCCAGGAGCATCGCATCAATATCGATCCAGAGATTCTCCACTTCCACGATGTTGCGACCAATGCGATCGGGCAAGCCCGCCAGACCGCCGAGCGGCTCGGTCGCGCGATCGAGCTTCTCCGTGATGACGAGGCGGCGCTAGATGCATTTCGCTTTGCAAATCAGGCAATGGCACTCCAACGTCTGCGCAGTGAATTAGTGAAGCGAAGGATTCAGGATCCGACTCTCGAAGTCGATCAACTTCTCCAAGAACTCGATGTCCCTTCGAATCGGAGTTGGCGTCCCTTCCAGCTCGCCTTTGTGTTGCTATGCCTGGCTGGACTTACCGATCCTACACATCAAGACGCAAAGCGCGGACCCTTGCAAGACTCGCAAGCACAGCTTCTATTCTTCCCAACCGGTGGTGGTAAAACCGAAGCCTACCTGGGTCTAGTTGCCTACACAATCGCGATTAGAAGACTCCAAGGCATCGTTGGCACGGGCATCGAGGCACGCAACGGCGGCGATGGTGTAGCGGTTCTCATGCGCTACACCCTTCGGCTCTTAACCGCCCAGCAGTTCCAACGCGCCACTACCCTCATCTGTGCCTGCGAGATACTTCGGCGTGGATACCTTCAACGCGGAGACTACCGCTACGGAGAAGTGCCTATTCGCATCGGCCTATGGGTTGGATCTGCCGTCACTCCAAACACCTTTGACGAGGCTCTCTACCAGTATGGAAATATGACCTCGGATACCGAGGGTCAACTAGGTGGCCTTATCCAGTTTGGGAACTGCCCTTGGTGTGGAGCTCCCATTAATGGGTCAAGGGATAGCAAGCCTGACAGCTCTAATCGGCGCTTCTATAGCTTCTGTGGTGACGCCACAGGGGAATGCCCCTTCAGCCCCAGACAGTCAAGCGAAGGACTGCCAACCCTGATCATCGACGAAGAGATCTATCGACTTACCCCCGCGCTTATCATCGGCACTGTTGATAAATTTGCACAACTCCCATGGAAATCGGCGACCGGAAGCATCTTTGGCAACGTCTACTCTCGCTGTGCACGTCATGGATACCGTTCCCCCGACCAGGACTGGTGCGCCGATGGCGGACATCAGCGTCGTGGCGATACTCCAAGGGTGCAACCCGAGGAGGTCATGCGCCTGCGACCACCGGACCTTATAATCCAGGACGAACTTCACCTCATCAGCGATGCCCTTGGTTCGATGGTTGGGCTCTATGAGACCTTGATTGACCGGCTTTGCACTCGCTCTATCGACCACCAACCGGTGCGCCCCATGCTTGTCGCATCGACGGCGACTGTGAGGCGTGCTCACGAACAAGTACAACAGGTCTTCGCCCGCGACCTCGCAATCTTTCCACCCCCAGTGCTAGATGCAGGGGATACCTTCTTCTCGCGTCGTGTCTCACCGTCGCCTGGACATCCTGGTCGACGCTACCGCGGGGTCATGGCGACCGGCGAACGCCTCACTGCCATCGAAATTCGCATCATGACCGCGCTGCTCGAGTTTGGACAACATCTCTTTGACCGCCACCGAGAGGCTGCAGACCCTTACATGACCGTCGTTGATTATTTCTCTAGCACTCGAGAGCTCGCCGGTATGCGCCGACTCTGTGAAGACGATGTAAGTGATCGCTTAACACGTCGGGATGCGTTGGCTCGACGACCGCGACCGATACTCGCCGAACTCACCAGTCGCATACGTAGTGACAGAATCACGCAGTCACTCGCCGACCTCGAACGTCCCTTTGACGGACGCTTTGATACCACCGACGCGCGTCAAGCTGCGCGAGATCGCCGACGCAACGGATCCACCGATGATGAGGCAGACCTACCGACACGGCCGTCACGTCCTCTGGACATTCTTCTTGCTACCTCCATGCTGCAGGTAGGCGTCGACGTACAGCGGCTTGGCCTCATCATGGTCACGGGGCAGCCAAAGAATATGGCCGAGTACATCCAAGCAAGCTCGCGAGTCGGACGTTCATCCCAAGGACCGGGCCTTGTCCTGACCCTCTATCAATGGTCGCGTCCCAGAGACCTCGCCTATTTTGAGCAGTTTGGCTACGAACACCTTACCTTTGGCCGCCGCGTCGAAGGACTCACCACTACGCCTTTCAGTGATCGTGCGCTCGATCGTGGTCTTACTGCAGTGCTCGTTGGTGCTATACGTCACCGTGATCGCGACTCGCTCCCCAATCTCGGAGCACATACGGTGACCCTTGACTCCACGTCCACTAACACGATGCTCGAGGCCTTCAAGGCACGCTCAACATTCGCGACGAACTCCGATGTCGCAGCCAGGACCATCGTTGAGGAATCCCGAACCCGGATCCGTGACTGGATTACAAAACGTGACCAGGTGCAGGTGGGTCAACTCGGCTACAGAGTAGGGCCAGGTGCGGCCATGTCAGGTCTCCTGCGAGACCCGAGCCAGATTCCATGGGATAGATGGAGCGCACCAATGAGTCTGCGCGATGTCGAACCCGAGATTCTCCTCCAACTTCGCAAGGACGATGAATCGTGGTTAAAGGCACCAACGTGGACCTACTCGCGACCTAGCTCCGACGAGCCTACCAACGATGTAGAAAGCGCTGAGCAGCTATGACTTTGATGAGCCGTAACCCTTTAGAACCAACTCGAATCGGCGAAATTCGTCCAAGTCAACTCATCACGACTAGCGGCGTCGGTGCGGTTGTCGACCTACCCGGAATGAGCGTGATAGTGCGCGGGTTGGATGAGTGGAAACCGGGTATAGAGATCGACGAAGCAAGACTACTCGCACAAGTGCGTCAGGTGCTACCCGACGCGGGGATAACCAAACTGCTGGCCGCCCCCTATGACCCGTCGGCCAGTAAGGACCCCACGACGCGAATTGGCATCCCAACCACCACATTTCCTCGTTGGCTACGATGCCCCGCCTGCAGGCAATTACTGCCTATTGACGGTGCCGAACAACTTAAGCTGATTCATCGCTGGGGACGACGACCAGATATGGCGAAATGGATCCACACCAACTGTCCCAAACAAAACGGAGGCGAAACAAAACGGAGGCCGTGCATCCCAGCACGATTTGTGGTCGCATGCAGCCATGGTCACATCGACGAGTTCCCTTATATCGACTTTGTACACAAGAACGCTGCAACTCCTTGTCCTGGCCCTCAATTGCGGCTAAATGATGCAGGAAGTGTACTTGGCCCCCGCGTGACCATCACCTGCACAGCGTGTGGCGCCCGTCGGAATATTGCGGAGGCTTCGGGAACACGAGGCGCGGACACCCTCCCCTACTGTCGAGGTCGTCATCCACATCTCCAAATCTTTGAAGACTGCCACGAGCCATTAAAGCTGATGGTGCTCGGTGCCTCAAACCTTTGGTTCAATGACACCTTGACCGCGCTCCATTTACCGTCCGAAAGCCGGGAATATGCAATAGCAACGCTCATTGAGCACAACTGGCAGATACTTGGAAGTGGAATGGAGACAAAGGTATTACGGGAAGTGATCTCGGGCATGCCAGCACTTCATGCGCTCAGTGACTTCACCGATGAGCAACTCGCCCAAGCGATCGAGATCGAACGCGAACGTCGCCAGTCACACGATCGACAATCACAGCCAGAGGCAGTGGATCTCCTTGGCGCTGAATGGAAGATGTTCAGCCATCCCACGACCCAGCTCCACGACGATGATTTTCTCGCCGAAGAGACGGAGGCGCCCGAAGGGTTTAGTACCTTTGTAGCTGGCGTTGTGAAGGTCCATCGGCTGCGTGAGGTGACAGCGAGCGTCGGGTTTACAAGAATTGATGCTCCTTATAATCTCGAACAACGACACGTTGAGAGAGCTCCGTTGGCGAAGAACCGAGTTGGTTGGGTACCAGCGGTGGAGCGCCGAGGTGAAGGTATTTTCATCCAGCTAAACGAAGATCTCGTAGCCAAGTGGTGTAACAGAGCAGAGAATCACGAAGACATCAAGCGCCTGCGGGCCGCCAATGACCAATGGCGCCTCAACCGTGGTTTACCGACTGGAACACATCTCCCAGTTCCCCGCTTGCTTCTCATCCACACTCTCAGCCATCTGCTCTTGCGTCGTGTAGCACTGGAATGTGGATATTCGGCCACGAGCATCCGTGAGCGACTCTATGTTGGGACCACCGAACAGCCAACTGCTGGGTTCTTGCTTTCAACCGCCGCCAGCGACTCCGAGGGAACTCTAGGTGGCCTCGTGGCTTTAGGCGATCAACGTTTCTTGGGGCCGCTGTTGGATCAGGTGCGCGAGGACGCCCGAACCTGTTCCTCGGATCCACACTGTGCCGAGCACCTGCCAGAACCACCGAGTGATCAGCTGCACGGTGCAGCCTGTCACGCATGCCTATTCGCCTCGGAAACTAGTTGCGAGGCTGGCAATCGTTGGCTCCACCGGGGCGTTCTGGCGGACCTCGGCTCGGGCTTAGCGATCGACTGGTAAGCATCGACCTTCATGTGGGATCAAGGCACTGACGGCTGTCTACCTCGGCATACGCCCACTCGTTGAGCTCCAAGCGACGTTCACACTCACCAACGGCGGTCTCCATCCGAGTGCTTGGCGGTTCACTCATTCGTTCGGATTGGGTATCGAAGAAGGGGAGCAACTTAGGTGCGAGGGGTTCTTGTGCCACTCGGAGATCACGTACCCATAGGGTTCACCTCTCTTGCGGCGAGCAACCTCGGTTACACCGCTCCTGGTAACCGTGAAGATCACTTACCTCATCGTCGACCTCGCGCACCCTGCTGTCGCCCTGCCGGCCTTCACGGTGAAGGTCCACACCAAGTATCCAGGGAATCCATCCAGGGGCCACCCGGACCCAGGGCGCTATCCTTCTGCTGGACTCCGAAAAGGGTGAATTGCTGACTCTGAATAACCCCGGGTTTCTTGGAGATTTCTACTCTTGAGCGGATGGAGTTACTATGGCACAGGTGAAGCGTTACTCGCCAGAGGTAAGGGATAGGGCTATTCGTATGGTTGCAGACCACTCAAAGGGAGTACCCTTCTTTAGTGGGCGGCGATTCAGTTCGAACAAAGCGCTACGCTACAGGCAAGATACAGAGTTGTGTGTCCCATTTGGTGAGGAACTCCATTGTTCCAATCACCCGAATCGCATCCATAGTCGACACCAGTTCAGTCCGCAATCCTTCTTCCTACGACCAGTCGATGCATGTTGGACCGATGCGGAAAGGGCTGGTTCTGCACATTCTCGGGAACCCCTCGACCGAAGAAATCGCCACCTTATGCATTACGGTCCCTCGCCCCCCACGAGCGAGCCGAGGATCGCGGCTGCGCTCGACCCGAATGCTGTTCCCAGCATCAGCGCCAGCACACCACCCACCTCAAGCAGCCCATTCAGGGTGGGTTGGACGTCCTGATCCTCGTGGATGCCTGTATTCAGAACGTCATCGGTGAGCCCTCCTCTGCCGTGTTCAAGATATGCAGTGACGACCGCTGCGGCCCGAGCCCACCCATGGTGGTTCGGACCCGCCATCGCTCGAGGTGAAATCGGCCCTCTGCCGAGAGCCTCGATTGGGTCAGGTTGCAAGGCAGCTGCTTCGATACGGCCTAGCTCACTCGCCATGGGGAAGGTCTGCCATTCAAACATTACCGACTCACTTCCCGTCAGGCTGAGCACGCAGGGGTTACCATCGTCGCAGACGATGCGCTTCATCTGTGATCGCATGCGCGGAATTGCCTCAGCCAGGTGGGCAATTCGGATACGCACATTCTCTTCTTCGATCGCGCGGAACTCGAGCATCGCAGCCTCGATCAAGGGGAAGAGGTCGAACTGCGTCGGCCAGTCGTCGAGGAGGATCTTTGAGTGCCGACTCCAGCGAAAGTGTGCTGATCGCAACTCCGTTTTGTTAAGGACGAGACTGAGCCTTCGGCCATCGACACCGTCCGATGCAATAGTGAGGGCTCCAAGTGGCGGACCGGAGTGCTGGGCATAGTCGCGAAGGTTGTAGAGGAACCGATAGGCCGCGCTCCGGTCAAATGAGGTGCGCGTCGCCGTCCTAAACTGTTTCCAGATATGAGTGCCAAGCGCGCAGAGCCTCTCTTCTTCGCTCACTAGATAGAGACGGGAGGTCGCGAGCCAGTCCACCACCTTGCCCATGAATGTCACTGCTACGGTCTGCTGGTCGACGAAGCGGAACGCTCCACCAACTTGCTCGATCTGTTCGTACAGACGACGCATCGAATCGATCTGATGCCAGTGACGCTGGAGGAGCTGAAAGGTGTGGCGTTCGGTGAGTGCGCGGAACCGCCCGATGTCGTCGATACATTGGTTGAAGTCGGCCCCGGCGATCTCCATTTGGAGTTCGTAGTCGACACCGTCCGGACGCTGCCGCCAGATCCCAAGCCAGTATGACGGTGAGTTGATTATGTTCGATTCTGTCATTCGTTGATGAATGAGCTTAACCAGAGAAAGAGGCACTCACACTGCCAACATACGATATCCGTTGAAGAACTCATGGAGGACCAGATACGAGAATGCGTTATGAAAATGTCGGCCGACATCGAACCGACCGACGAATAGCAGTGCAATGGATGGCATCAGAATCCCTCGTTTGTAAGAACCGACAGGGTAGAAGTTGCTCCGGTTACTCTGGAGCCATGTCGAAACCATGCACTCCTCAAGTTTCTCCGCGCTCCCATGGGAGCGTTGGGCCAGCGGCTAGTACCGATAGAGGTACTCAAGCATGAGTGCCGAGACGTGGACCGCGACCGCAGCAGTTGCGACGGCCCTACTGGCGATCGCTACGGGTTACCTTGCCTGGAAGACCCGTTCGATGGCCAACGAAACTAAAGGGGTGGCAGAAGCGACGTTCGAGGTTGCCCAGGCAACGCTGGACGAGGCCAAAGCCGTGGAACGCCAGTCCGAACAGATGGAGCGGCAGGTCGCCGTCTCGGCCGAAGCCCTACGAGCGAGCGTTCAACCCTGGCTGGTGTGGCAGCCGTCATTTGAGGTGCCCTCTAGCAGTGCTCCTGAAGCACGCCGCTACGACGCCCTCTACAGCGCTGGATCACATCCAGCGCTGGACGTAAGGGAGAAAGATGACTCCGTGACCGGCTGGCTTACGGTACGCAATGTCGGAAGCGGACTCGCATTGCTAAATATGGCGGAGAGCGGAATCTTCCCGAAAAATGGGAACGCTGCCTACGAGAATGTGCATCCGACCGTGATCTCGCCCATCCTCCCTCCCGGCGAGAGCGTCGATGTTGAGTTCACGATCCCAGCCTCGCAGTCACCGAATCGACAGAAGATGACCGTCTTACAGTTTGCAGGTGGCGACGGGGTCAACGAGCTGTTCGCACTCGAACTCGCCTATTCGGACTCGCTCGGCTCTGGTCTGACATTAGCGAAGTTTCGTGCGCACCGCAAAGAGTCGACGAACCAGCCCTGGACGATCTTCGAGGTCGAGTACCGGCTTCCCAACGGCGAGGTGGTTAGAACCCGTCGCTTCGGTTGACGATGTAGCCGGTGACCCTCGCTCGACTCGCCGTCAACCTCGGCGATCTTGGCGTGGGATCCATGACGGCCTTCACGCGCACGCAGCGAAGTGCCGGGCAGCTCGCGGGTCCCTCGCGGAGGCGTCGAAAGCAAGGGTGCCGCCGGATCGATGGGTGTCACTGGTTCTCGGTAGCGTCTCCTGCCAGCTCGGATCGTTCGTGATTTCCACATAACCGCCAGTCTCGGGATATCCGGGTGTGCTGGTGCAATCCAACGCCCGCTCGATGCGGGCTTCTCTGACTGCCTACCCTGGAAGAACTGCGTCCTAAGAGCTACAAGCCCTAAAGTGTACGGAGCTAAGCTCCGAGGCTGTTCCGTCCGGCCTGGCCCTGCCTTTCTGGGTGCATCTGATCAGCACGGTATGTAGGGACTCAGCAATGACCGCCAAGAACAACCACCCGGAACTCGTCGAGAAGCTGGCGGTTGGGTTAGAGGGTCGGGTAAGCCCTTTTGTGACCTTGTTATGCTTTCTAAATATATGAACGAGTAGGGTACGTTATCAATTTCGAGCCTCTGACCACTGGACATGTCTATGAGATCTACTTTGACCGCAGCAGGCTCGTCGATTACCCAGAAATATGGATGTCGCAATATGAGTAGGAATATTTGCGAACGAGATCTCTCATGCCAGTTTCATATGATGATGTGCGGGCCAAATCAGAGGAGATCCCGACCTGGCTTGAGAGTTTATTAGCTGGCTACTGTATTGTTACGGAACGAGGAGTATGTTCAAAGCTATCACTCCGCGGGGGTAGGTGTCACCCCACCTCCACATCCGTGGTGATAGAGAGCTGGTCTCATCGAATCGCACCTGCTACTCATTGATCTCGCCTGCACCGTCTATACTCATGGAGGAATTCTCCCTGGCGTTCATCGCTGCGCTCGACAATCTTCGAGCGGATGGCCACGTAATCACCTTCCTCACCAGGGATAGTGTCACCAGTCTTTGAGCTAAGGGGCTGGACGTGAAGGTCTCGGAGTTTTTAACCTCAGTGACCGCAGTGGAAGCACTAGTCGCTGCTTGTGCCGACGTCGCGATTCTGCCTGTAACAAATGAAGTGTTCGCCAGTCAACGCGCAACACGTGTTCCATCTGTGTCCCCTGGATCCCGAACCCAGTCACCCACGTCATTGTCGGCGACATCCGAGAAGACCTATCCTATTCCCTACTTGACAGTGCTTTCAAGGCTCAAAGCGGTGAAGCAAGCTTGGTGGCTTTGCAAAAGGGAGGATTTGTTCTGACCTGAGCAATGGCACGCCTCGACACCAGCGCCGTCGTTGCAACGCAAGTCGTACTCAGCCAGTACCGAGGCAATCGTCGTAGGCTAACCGAGTAGGGCCTTCCTGAAGCTCGCAATCGAATCCGGAGGGACCCATTTTGCCACCGAACGAATATAGGTTGTCGGTTACGATGTCACGACTGATATCCGAATGGGCAGGTCCGCCGGAGTGACGCCCGTTCAAGTTCGAACTGGAAAGTACGAGGCTCAGAGCGAATTAAATGGCCAGACAGGACCGGTTCACCTGATTGACAGTCTTGCACTGCTTCCGTCGCTGTTCCAACGCGCCTCGCGCCATGACTACCTATTGGCTTGTATGGGACGGTGGTCCATATCGGGGGCCAAGACGGCGAGAGCTGGACAACGGAAGACTGTTACGTCCTGATCCGTGGGAGCCGGGGGTGCGATTTCCTCCGGCCACTCGGCAAGAAAACGTCTCTTCGGAAATTAGCGGCAATCGATACCTAGGAACGACTAGCAATCGGCAAACCAGCTATCATGCGGTGGCCTCGAGCAAGAGGCATGATCAATACGCCGAATTCACGATTCCACACTTTGTCGACGAACAGAAGGCAGCTTTATCTCATCAGAGATCGTCGAGGAGCTCTCGGTTGTGCGAGGAGAACTCCATGGGTTGGAGGAACTGGTATCACCTTGGACAGGAGCGACCAGTCTGGGTTGCCAGCCATCAGGAGCGCTCTAGCCAGCAGCAGCCAGGAAGAGACACCCATGTCTGACGCCGTGTGCCCAACCAGTGTCACCCCAAGTCCACTAATACTGCTGGGGCTGTTCGTTGTAATTTACGATACGCGAGGGCGTAAAGATCAAACCTCTCACCGGATTGGCCCTGAGACCCACCGACCTACCCCAGCTACAATAGGCAACCGGATAGGCAACCGCTGAAGAGCACGAAGATGGAAGAGGAATAATTTATGCCATCTGACCTGCACTTATATGGTCGGGCTGGGGAGATTTGAACTCCCGACCTCTTGACCCCCAGTCAAGCGCGCTAACCAAGCTGCGCCACAGCCCGTGCCCCCATTCTAACGAGAACATGGGGCCACGAAGTCACGTCTATC
>JAKAQL010000014.1 GCA_021822605.1 Actinomycetes bacterium | reverse complement strand
TTCCGATCGGCGCTATCGGGTGAACTGCTTTGTCTTCGGGAGGGGGATCGGATTCGCCTTTCGCTCGGTCAAACCGCAGGCCCCCACCTATGCCGACCTCGGTCTCCCCTCTTCGATCGCCAACCTTACAAACATCGAACGTGGTCTCATCCTTGTCACTGGACCGACCGGCTCAGGAAAATCATCGACACTCGCTGCCATCGTGAACGCAATCAACGTAGCCAAAGCCAAGCACATCATCACCCTCGAGGATCCGATCGAGTTCGTCCATCACGACCAACAGTCCTTTATTAACCAACGTGAGATCGGTTTCGACACCCGGACCTTCGCATCCGCACTGAGGGCGTCCCTGCGCCAGGATCCCGATGTCATCCTGGTTGGTGAGATGCGGGATCTTGAGACCGTCGAAGCCGCCATGCAAGCTGCCGAAACAGGGCATTTAGTGCTATCGACGCTGCACACACTCGGCGTTGCCGAGACGATTTCGCGCATCATCGACTTCTTTCCGCCGTACCAACAAAATCAAGCGCGGGTCTCCCTTGCGGACATCCTGGCTGCGGTGATCTCACAACGTCTTGTCGAAGCGATGCCAGGCGACGCTCTGGTGGCTGCCTGCGAGATTCTTGTCACCAACGGCAGGGTCAAACAGGCGATCCTTGAGCCTGACCGCGTGACCGACCTCAAGACAATCGTGACAGAGGGAGCCTTCTACGGGATGATGACCTTTGATCAGGCGCTCGCCCAGCTGGTCACGGAGGGAAAAATCACTGTCACAACAGCACTGGCCAACGCATCCAATAGCCACGACCTCGGCCTCATCCTCAAGGACCTTGAACACCCTATCAGCTGACTCGGACCAAGCCTGGCGCTATTATCCAGCCTCTGACAAAGGCATGTGCGTGCCGGCCCGATAGGGACTGATAGCCTGAGCATCGCTAGAACTCGAAGAAACGGCGGTTGCAATGACAGAGCAAGACTCGGATCACCTTATTCAAGACGTCATCATTATCCATCCAGAGGTCCATGCGGACGAGCGAGGTACCTTTCAAGAGACCTACCGGCGCTCGTGGTTTCCACTAGGCCGCGAGATGGTGCAGAGTTCACGTTCCGACAAGACAGCTGGATCACTGGTGGGATTTCACTACCACCTTCATCAGGCTGACTACTGGTATATCGTCAGTGGCGTGGCGCAAGTTTTGCTCTACGATCTGCGTCCTACCTCCAAAACCCATGATCGACTGATGAACCTCGAGATGGGAGAGACGAACCCAATCGGAGTCTTTATTCCTCCTGGTGTTGCCCATGGATTTGCAACAATGACCGATATCACCTTGACGTACCTCGTCGATGGTTACTACAACCCCTCCGATGAACTCGGCATCCGCTGGAATGACCCGCGCTTCCAAAATGCATGGCGCATCTTGGATCCGGTTGTCTCACACCGTGATCAAACAAACCCTCTGCTCTCTGAGATACCACCTGAGCACCGACCTCAAGGAACACCGCGGACCTGACGATGCTCCGCCCCTAGCAACCGCCCCAGAGCCCACTGAGCCACTGCCCCAATCCAGGACCCAGTAGGTCAGAGGCCCCACTGTTCCGTATACCACTATCGAGCACCTCTCTGCTTTCTGCCTATCCGACGGTTGGGAGTTCTCTCTATCAAAGGTGCGCCACCACCCTCTTGTACCCGATGAGCCTCACCCGCGCTCATGGGAGAGGTCAAGCGTGTGCGATGGAGACGTAGCTCGGTGGGATAGATCTGGGCATCGGGACGGAGTCCCTTCCCTGGTTGCTCACCCATCAGTGAACCTCCCCGCCCTTACGGACGGGGCTTCTGACCCATCCGCTCGGTTGGAGTTGCTCGGCATCACCGTCTTCACGCCACCGCAACCAATCGGTCTGGCCCCGAGGGACTGGCGGATGATTGGGTTTGGGTTTGCTCGCACGCCGAGATTTCGCCCGACGAGGCCCGGTTCTGGGCGCTACTCAGGGCTCTCGCCTTTCGGCACTGCACCTTGCGGTGGCCTTCTGACCAACGCTCGACAGCCCGGAGATACGTGACTCGGATTGTAATATCCGGTCCTATTGGGACGTAGGTCCCGTGGATTGCCTTTTGGAGGATGTTGATCGCTTCGGCGGCGCAGGGGAATACCTGCCAATCATCATGGAATAGCGCCTTGGTGCGGTACAGGTGAGATAGCCGACGGTCGCCCAAAGAATCGAGGCTACCTTTGACACTTGATGTGCGATCGGCTCCGCGAGTTATGAACGCCGTTGACGACTTGGGGCATCATTGCCACCACGTTTTCGGCAACCCCATGGAGCCAGAGGAGCGCAGCATCACCGACCGGGATCTGCTCCAATCCCCTCCAGGCGATAGTGTAAGTCTCCGCCACAACATCGGCAGCATCCCCGGCCGAGGGGACCCGACGCAGCGTGTAGGCGAAGAATCTTCGCCCCGCCAAGTGGTGCCGCAAGTCAAAACGTTCCTTCCACTCTGGAAGGTCTCAATAGGAATTGTGCGAGGTACTTTCTAGTACAATAACCAAAACGCTACCTTCCGGCCCCCTAAGGACCCTCCTTCATCCCCTCCTCAGTTGGTCGGTTGATCCAGACCTTAAGTGTTGAGGGTGGGTGGGGTTGGGATCCTTCTCACAAAGCGCTCGGGGTGGTCCTCGTAGGCTTCGCGTGACACCTCGGCCCTTCGTTCTCCGATCAACGAGCCATTCGTTAGTAGAGTTAGGCTCAGTAAAGCCAGAAGCGACGCACAAGTGCACATTCACCACCAGACCAGGATGAGAGGGTCGCCGGCTGGTAATGAGTTGACGCCGCACCTTCGACAGAGCTGCCAAGAACTATCCGCATGATTTGCAGTTCTTGCACTCCAAACGATGACTCACATCTCCGGCGAGTCACCGAAAGACACCACGATGCGCAGTCAGCAGCCGCCGACAGTGCACCATTGCCCGCAGTGGCGATGAGCTTGGGCGTGGACTTCGCAAAAGATGTTCCTTTGATCATCGACCTCGATGCCGGCAAGGTAAGTAGGGAGCATCAAAAACATCGCTCTTGGCGACCTTCGGCGTTCTGAGGTTCCAGAACTTCTCGCTAGCAGCAGGAACCTCCCTGCCGAGCCACAGATTACCCGCCTCGGCCAACGTCTAGGGCCACAATACACACAATCCACTCGTGCTAGGCATGCGTTTGTCCCAGCGACGCTGGTTGAACGCCGATCGGTCGGTGTTGTCGTGACCGCGACACCTCTAGGGCTATTTCCCCAGGGATCAAACCCACCAGTACGATGGCCACAACAAGTCGAAGGAGAGGAGAGGCCACGTGACAAAGAGGGGGAGGTCTGTGTCAGCGGCTCATCTCCTCACAACAGAGCATCGTCACCGGAAACGCGACCTTGAGAAAATCCTGTCACAGCACCAATGAATCGACGCCTGAAACCCTCCATGTTGTTCCCCGTTCTCTGGCTATCGAGGGGTCCGGGGCCAGCCAAACTAGTGAGAGTCGGAGTACGGAAACTTTCTCGGTGGAACCGCACCTCTGCGCCACACCATTACCTTGCGGCGGAAGTAAACGACCTCATCGCCATCCTGATTGTACCCAAATGTCTCAACAGTAACGATTCCACGATCAGGCTTTGACTTCGATGGTTCGACTGCGAGCACTCGCGACTCTGCATAGATCGTATCACCATGGAAGGTCGGTTTCCTGTGGATGAGCGACTCAACTTCAAGGTTCGCAATGGCGGAACCGGATATATCTGGCACGCTCATACCCAAAACGAGTGAGTAAACCAGATTCCCAACGACAACGTTCCGGTGGTGGACCGTTGAATGTTCCGCAAAATAAGCGTCCGTATGCAAAGGATGATGATTCATAGTGATCATACAGAAGAGATGATCGTCCGCCTCGGTGATAGTCTTGCCAGGCCAATGGCGATAGACATCACCGACGACGAAGTCCTCAAAAGCTCGACCAAAAGGTCGGTCACTCACGCTCATTGCGAACTAGTCTTCTGAGATCGGACGCGGAGCCTCGCTGGGTTCCCCACCTTCAGCAACATCACCCTGAGGGAGTGCCATCGTCGAAAACGTTGCATTCCAGTCAGGTTGGGTCTCACCGTCGATGGTCAGCACCCAACGATAACGGCCTCCTGGTGGCAGTGGCAATGGGCCAAGATTAATCGCAAGATTCACTGGTATGTCACTGCCAAGAGGTACCCCCTGTGGTGTACCGATCTGAAAATCGCCTCTCACCTCCACCGGTTGTGGCCCCTCAGGCGTCTCAACGGTGATGGCACCTCCATCATTGTCCTGAAGGAATAACTCCCAGTGGTGCGCCTCCGGAGCCTCGCTCCATCCAACATCGACCTTCATCGCTATCGCCATCGGTGACATACCTGGACCGGTCACCGACCAGCCACCACCGAGAAGAAAAAGCTTACCTTCACTGACCTGCGCAGAATCGCAGAGTATTAACGTTGCATTCACGACCCATAACGCTAGCGTAGAAATCTGGGAGATCGCCACCTTGTTCCGACAAAATCCACCTGCATGAAGACAAATACCTCCGACGATAGCAATGACCCCTACGCTCCGGCCACCGATCAGCTGCTTGGTCTCCTCCTAGCCCTGTCCCCGAGCACGGTCGCCGATGTTGGTTGTGGGTCCGCAGGGATCACCTCCAACGTTGCGCGGGCGCTCGCTCCCGGAGCCATTCTCTACGCTATCGATGCCGATCCGACCGTCTTTCATACACTGTCGGACGAGTACACCCCGTCCTCCTGCGCCATTGCTCCGCTGGTCCAAGACGTCAACGAACTCACCTTACCGACCACCGTCGATCTGCTATTTTGCCGCTTCCTACTCCTCGATCTCAAAGAACCGGTCGCCGCCGTCCAAAGAATGCGTCAATGGGTGCGACCGGGTGGCCGTCTCGTCTTGATGGAACCGATCACCTCAACAGGAAGGGTCGGTGATCGCCCTCTGAGTGCTGAGTCCGATGAGATCGTGAATCCAGACATCGGACTCAAGCTCTGCGAACTCCTAATCCGAGCTGGGGCATTGCAACTCAATGCCACGGCCTTCACGCCAGTGGGCCTTGGTGCATCTCTTGCAGGTCGTTATCTCGCAGCCATGACGGGCATTGATCCGGACCCAGCTTCGTTCATCGTGCTTCCGACCCTCGTGGTGGCCAGTGGTCAGATTCAGTAGCAATCTTCAACTCCACTTGGGATACCTGCGGCTACCCTTGTCTTGTCAATGAAGATGGACCAGCGCAAGCAACGCTACCAGGTTGAACGTTGCATGTGCGACAATTGAAGTGCCAAGACGCTTGGTCCACCACATGAGACCTGCAAATACGCAGCCGACAGCGAAGAGACCAGCAAACTGCAACGGTTCAAAGTGAGCAAGCGCGAACAGCAAAGCACTGCCAATGATTGCCAACGTCGCGCGAAGCACCGGTCTGTAGTTTTCGAGCCGATCACGAAGTACCGCCAGCGAGAGACCGCGAAAGAAAATCTCTTCGCAAACCGGGGCCCCAATCACCAAGACAAAGGCGACCACAATGAGCCCCTCACCGTGACCGATACCAACGATGGACTGCGCGGGTTTTGATAACGACTTTGAGAGCGCAGGGTTCACCGCCTCAAAGGGCAGGTAAAGCAAAGGCACGATGACTAGCTGACTCACAACACCAACGATCAGACCGACCGGAACATCGACGAGAGGTCGGAAATGCCATCCGATCAACTTCAGGAAAGGTTCACGCCAATAGGTACGCGCAGCGAACGCCGCGCCGCCGACAAAGAAGATCCAGAGTCCAATCTCGTCCATGAGCAACAGGAAGGGAGTCAGGCGAGAGAGGGTGGCCGGTCCTGAAAAGTGCGAGATCGAGATGCCCACTGAAAGGAGGACCGTACTCGACACCAACGCTAATCCCAGCACAACAGGAGGGAACCAGAGTGGAGCCGGCCGGCCCTTTTCCTCCTCCAAGCAGAGCTCCTTCCTCACAAATCCAAACACCATTGCGGCCCCATAGATCGCGGCTGCGGCCCCATAGATCGCGGCTGCGGCCCCATAGATGTTGCCATGTCTCTGCCTGCCATATCTCGACCGGTTGGGTCTCGACAGGTTGGGTCTTGGAATGGCGCGCGTCCAAACCTAAGGAACCGCCCTCGACGTGCAGGACAAGACTTAGCCAACTAGGTTTCTTAGTTGGCACCAAACCGCCTAGCATAGTAGCAATGAGCCGCACTCCTCAAAATATGCGACCCGGTAACAACGGTCAACAACAAGGCAACGATAATCGCGGACGGATAACCTTTGGGCTTCTCATTGGGCTTGTCGTCGTCGTTTTGCTTGTCTCTCTTCTTAATCATGGGCCAACCGCCAAGACGCTAACGTACAGTCAGTTCCTCTCTGACGTCAGCGCGCACCATATCAAAACTGCGCTCATTGACAACTCCTCTGGGCAGATTACTGGCACGCTCAGCGACGGCAAGAGCTACAGCCTCTACGGGCCGCTCCCCGCTTTTCAGAGCGAGGTGACTGCACTGAAGAAAGCCGGTGTCAGTTACAACTTCCAGACAACAACGCCCAGCATCCTTGGCACTATTATTGAGTATGCAATCCTCATTGGTGGCTTTGCCCTTGTCTGGATATTCATCAGCCGCCGAACGCAGGGCTCCATGTCAGGCATTATGTCAATCGGGCGATCGAAGGCTCGTGTCTACTCTCCGGAGCGTCCGCGAACTACGTTTGACGATATCGCAGGCTATCAAGGGGTCAAAGGCGAGGTCAAGGAGATCGTCGAGTTTCTCAGCGATCCAACCCGCTTCACGAACCTTGGCGCTCGCATCCCGAAGGGCATACTGCTGGTTGGCCCTCCTGGCACCGGCAAAACCCTCCTGGCGAGGGCAGTGGCAGGTGAAGCCGGGGTGCCGTTTATGTCCGTCAGCGGATCAGACTTCATGGAGATGTTCGTCGGGGTAGGGGCTAGCCGCGTTCGCGACCTCTTCCAAACTGCTCGCAAACAGGCACCGTCCATCATCTTCATCGACGAAATTGACTCCATCGGTCGCAAGCGCGGTACGGGCCTCGGAGGGGGCCATGATGAGCGTGAGCAAACCTTAAACCAGATGCTCTCTGAGATGGATGGCTTCGATCCAGCAGAGGGCATTGTCGTCATGGCAGCAACCAACCGCCCGGATATTCTCGACCCCGCGTTGCTGCGCCCTGGCCGCTTCGATCGGCAGGTAGTGGTGCCATTACCAGACCTCGACGAACGAGCCGCAATTCTCGAGGTGCATACCCGTTCGAAGAAACTAGCCACCGATGTCGACCTGACTGTTGTTGCGCGTGGCACGCCAGGTATGAGCGGTGCGGACCTTGCCAACCTCGTCAACGAGGCGGCGTTGAATGCGGTCCGCCGCAGTTCGTCCGAGATCGACATGGAGGACTTCGAGTACTCCCGCGATCGTGTACTCATGGGGCAACGACGAGAGTCGACCATCCTCTCAGACGAAGAGAAGGAACGTGTCGCTTTCCACGAAGGTGGACACGCGGTACTCGCCTATGTGCTCCAGTACTCGGATCCGGTCCACAAGGTGACGATCCTGCCAACCGGCATGGCACTTGGCGTCACGCAACAGCTACCGCTCGAGGAGCGCCACCTGTACCCAAAGGAGTATATCGAAGACTCCCTAGTCGTTCGCATGGGTGGACGAGTTGCAGAGCTCCTTGTCTACGGTGACCTCTCTACGGGTGCCAGCAACGATCTCCAAGGCAACACTGAACTCGCCCGTAGAATGGTACGGGAATGGGGAATGAGCGAGCGCATCGGTCCGATGGCCTGGGGTTCGCAAAACGTCGTCTTCCTGGGTGAAGATCTGCTGCATTCATCGGACTACTCTGATCGGACGGCGAGGCTCGTCGACGAGGAGGTCGAACGCATCCTCAGAGAACAGGAGGAGCGAGCCTCCAAGATTCTAAAAACACACCTTCCGGGGCTCGTCAACGTCGCAAATGCACTCCTTGAGCGCGAAACGATCTCTGGAGCAGACGTGGCAGAGCTGGTCGACAAGGCGTTTGGCAGACCTGTCCACCCTGAGGGGAAGAAGAACGCATCCATTGCAAAGCTTGAGGACTTTCGGCCAACGGCTGGACTCGCGATCGCTGAAAGCGCCAACCACTCCACCGCTGCCCCTAACGACTAAAGACGGAGTCGCTCGATGGGTAAGCGCCTCATTCTGGTTGCTGATGGCCTCGGCATAACCGAAGCAACAACCTCAGCGGGGTTCCTCGCCATCCAAAGTGGCCTTGCCACCAGCGGACGATTACATGTTGTCGGCGCGTGGGCTCGCGAAGTTGCGAGGCACTATCACAACGAGGATCTTGGTGTGGGGCTCGTATTGACCTCGCCCCATCCGGTCCTTGGTTATCGTCCGCTCACCTATGCACCAACGCTCATGGGAGGCGCTGGTACCTTCCCCACGACCGTCGAAGATCTACTCGAGCACGCTGAGGCGACGGAGGTCTACCACGAGTTACGTGCACAGCTTGAACGGGCCATTCTTTGGGGACTCACCATCTCCCACATCACCGTCTTCGAGGACTGCGTCTGGCCAAGGGCCGACCTCGCCGATACCGTCTTTGCTCTCGCCGAAGAGTTCGACGTCGCCCTGCGCATTGAACCCGCCTACGACGAGGAACACCTCGGCTACGATGCGTATGCGCTCGCCAGGCAACGCGGCATCACGACCGTCGACAGAACCCTTCCTGTCGAGGGCGACATCATCACCTCAATCGCGCAACTTTTCGACGTCCTAGAGGGAGAGTTGAGGCTCAAGACTGCCAGCGTTACCGAGT
Organism: Actinomycetes bacterium; assembly: GCA_021822605.1. Classification (GTDB taxonomy): domain Bacteria; phylum Actinomycetota; class Acidimicrobiia; order Acidimicrobiales; family Acidimicrobiaceae; genus Ferrimicrobium. The sequence goes on along the minus strand of JAKAQL010000014.1, from coordinate 36,082 downwards.
TATCAGTCACGTTTGGCACTAACACATCTGAGCTTCATGCCTACGGTACCAAGACCATCCTTGTGATTGACCCGGTAGATCTGTTGAGCCAGGCTAGTCAGCTGAACCAACTTCTCACCGCGCTCGATTACAGCCTTGACGGGTATCGAGGAATCGCATCATCGGGCACCATCGACCTCATGCACTGAGCACATATCTCTCAACTTTGGGTCAACGGCCAGAGCCTCCCAGGGTGGCAGTCATGTCAGGGTAGACGCAGTCGGATCAGACGGTGGGATCGTAGCGGTTCAAGAGTGTTCATCGCAGATCGTGCCCACTCGATTGAATCCAAATCCCTGGTGAGAACACCAAGCATCGACCAAAAGTGGATAGAGGACATGAACGAGAACCTCATATCCGAGCAAAACATCTCGCTGATTGCTCGAACAGGTCTCCTATCCCCGGTGCGGGTGGTCGAAAACGACGGCCTACCGAGCAGCCAGGAGGTCACCGATACTGCGTACACCGACTGCTGATCGTTGTTCGTACACTGATCACCTGACGGTGATCGAGTTACCTCGCCACTCACCGCGCCGTTAGGCCATACCTGAGTCCGACGGCCTACCCTCATTCGCCAGCGGTGACATCGCCACCCTCGATCTCAAATCTCCGCTTGGAGCGCCATTTGCCGAATTCCGAGAAGTCGATGCGTGAGGGCCTCATTACTGCTGACCACCAATCCATTCCCCTCAGGCTGGGCCAGGTAGATGGAACCGTCCCCCATACGCGCTGAAGCACCCCAGATAGTCGCGGCATAGGCTCCTGGGATATGATCCCACGGCAGGACCCGCTCGTAGACAAGAAACTCCAACGAGCCGCTCACAAGATCGAGGTAGTCACTTCCAGCGCAGCCAGAACCCTCGATGATGTCAAAATCATCGGCCAACATGTCTTTCAACCGTTCGACAACGATTCTTGGGAGGAACCGGGAGGAGATCATGCCACGACTCCGTGCTCCTTGGCCAGCAGGACGGGTTGGCAGGTCAATGATCATGGTCTTCGACGAGTCAGCGACGAGCGCTGGACCGCCATGGATACGAAGGCAGCTCAAACACGGAGAGCCGTCCACTACGAGAGCTACCATAGTGGCAACCGGCCCCACGCCGGACACATAGTTCGCCGTGCCATCGAGTGGATCCAAGATCCACACCGGACCTCGGGCAATCCAACGAGACCAAGAGAAGTCCTGACCCGCCGACTCCTCTCCCAGTACACGAGATCCGTGGATCAGGGAACCGAGCCTCGCTGTCATCATCGACTCGATCATCACATCTCGCTCAGTCACCCACTCACCTGGGGCCTTCTCCCTTGGCAGCGGGGCAAATCCTTCCGTCTCTTCGATCACCGTATCGACGAGTTCCAGGACTAGACGAGGATCAACCAACTTCTAGCCGATATGATCAAAGTCCGTGCGGCGAGCCAACTCGTGCTCTAGCTCCTGATACTCCTTCGATCCGGTGATTGGGAGCAACGTCATCAATAGATCGAGATCTCCATCGACACGCAACTTTCCCTCCATAAACGCGCTCGTTGCATCCGTTAAGCCCGTCTGCATGCTTCGGGCGTCTTGGAGTGAGACGGAGAGTTCCACGTCAGGAGACGCGTGCTCGCCGAGACCAGCAGCAGCGAGCTGACCATCGACAATCGTCCAGTAATAAGAGTACTCAGCGCCATGTGCATCGGTCAAAAAGTACTGGAGCGTCGCTGATACCCCTGACTGGTAGGGCATCACCGCTCCAAGCTCGAGTGTATCTGCGATCCAGCCATCTGAAAGCCAAGAAGCCATCTCAGTCTCCCTCAAGCCCCGCGAAGAGATCATCTTCCAGGTAACCCTCATGCGCGCCAACCAGGTGATACTCCTCGTACGGATAGACATCAGCGAGTTCCTCTGGCGTGAGCGCGAACCAGAACGGTGAATTCGGATCGACCTGTGTCTCATGAGCAAGCAAGGCCGCACGACCCACGCCGATAGTCTCTCTCACGTCGATACGAGTGGTCACGAGATCATCGTCGCCAGCACGTTCCGCCATACGAAATGGAAGCTCGATCCCCTTAGCGGCGATGGCCTTGCCCAACGCCTCGAAACGAGTGCGCACCCAAAGCGACCAGTACCACTTTGCGACCCGGTGAGCTGGTCCAAGTTCAGGAGCGAAGTCGGGGTCACCCGCCCAATCACGTGCGACCTTCGCCACCTCATAGACACGCAGGTGGTCCGGATGTGGATACCCATCCTGTCGTTCTCCATAGCTGATCATCACCTGGGGACGCTCACGTCGGAGTATCGCAACCACGGGACGCACTGCCGCCTCGAGCGAGACCGCACCAAAGCAGTTTTCGTGGTTGTTTGCTTCACTGCCAGGCATGCCTGAGTCCCGAAACCCGAGTAGTTCGACCTCCTGATAGCCGATGATCTCAGCTGAACGTGCGAGCTCCTTCATTCGCAGCTCCGGCAGCTCTTTGGGATCCCGCCCTTTGAAGGCAGGATTTAAGAACTCACCCTCCTCGCCACCGGTGGCGGTGATCAGCACGGCGCGAACTCCATCCTGGGCGTATTTTGCTATCGTGGCGGCACCCTTCGATGCCTCGTCATCTGGGTGAGCATGCAGACTCACAATCGTTCGCGGATCTCTCGACACGTCTCCTCCATCGATCTCACATCTTGTTTCCTCATAGGCTAACTGCCCGAGGTGGGAGACGGGACCGAGCGTGACCGTCCGGTGTGCTCAACGATCAATGGACAGTAACTCAAGCTGGGCTGCGAAGTGCTTCTTGGCAGCCTCGCGTCGTGTCGCTATCAACTCAGTGGGCTCTGGAACTGCCTCATAGTCATGCAGTATTTGGCGAGCAACCGTCATGCGATGGACCTCATCGGGCCCGTCATAGATCCGGGCCGCCCGGGCTGCTCGATACATCTGCTCCAACGGGAGGTCAGAGGAGAACCCCAGACCGCCGTGGACCTGAATCGCGCGATCGATCACATTGTAGAGCACCTGGGCGCCAAAATACTTGATCATCGAGATCTCTTTGCGAGCCGCCTTCTGTCCTTTCAAGTCGATCAACCACGCCGCCTGCAGGGTCATTAAGCGAGCAGCTGACATCTCAGCTGCCGAATCAGCGATCCAGTTCTGCACCGTCTGCTTGGCGGCGAGCGGCTCACCAAAGACCTCTCGCGAAACCGCTCGCTCACACATCATCGCAAAAGCGCGGCGCGACTGGCCAAGCCAGCGCATGCAGTGGTGAATTCGACCAGGACCCAGTCGGCTCTGGGCGAGCGCGAAACCCATCCCTTCATGTCCAATAAGATGATCAAGCGGCACGCGCACATCCTCGTAGATGATCTCCGCGTGATTTCCGTATGATCCTGCCCGTACGACGGGATCCTCCATGGTGGGGATATCCCTCACGACGCGCACCCCAGGCGTCTCCTTTGGAACGAGCAACATTGACATTCCCTGACGTGCAGGCACGTCAGGGATCGTCCGGACCATCACAATGAGAAAGTCTGCCACGGATCCATTCGTGGTGTACCACTTATGCCCGTTGATCACCCACTCATCACCATCCTTCGATGCCGTCGCGGTGATGCGCGTCGGATCAGCACCTGCGTCAGGCTCAGTCATAGAAAATCCACTGGAGAGTTCACCTCGTAACAGGGGGTCAAGGTAGCACTCGCGTTGGAACTCGGCACCGTTTGCCTCAATACCAAGAGCGAGAAGCTCAGCATTCCCCGAGTCGGGAGCATTGTTGCCAAAAACGAGTGGCGCAAGTGGTGACATTCCCAGAATCTCATTCATCAGTCCAAGTTTTACCTGGCCAAAACCTTGACCACCAAGGCTTGGAGGAAGATGGGCAGCGAAGAGTCCCCGTTCCTTGACCATAACTTGCAGGGGCTTGATGATCTCCTTCAGCTTCGGAGTATCAAGGTCCAGTGTCTCAAGAGGAAAGATCTCGTTCCTGACCAACTCCTCGATCCAAACCAGCTGCTCTTCAAATGCTGGATCAGTAGCAAAGTCCCATGCCATCACCGTCTCCTTCTCTTGCACCTGCACCGACTCTACCACCGCGAACAAGGGCTCACTTGGTCAGACGAAGGCAGGTTACAACTTGGGAGGTAGCGAAAGGCTGGGCGGTGCAAGCGTCACCTGTGCGCCATTGACATACAGGGGATGGATGGTGCCGGTCAGCACCTCTCCTTGAAATCCCATCGTTGCACTCCAAGGGCCTAGGGCCGGTATTGCCGGAGTGAAGCGATGTTGGGCCAGATTCGTTAAAATGGCGCGGCGAGTTGGGTTGAGCCCAACCGAGCGGAGAAGCTCTACCGACATAGTCGCGCTGTAGATGCCGTTGAGCGTTGCGGTATTGAGGACGATCTTTGGGCTGAGGAGGCGATCGACGGTGTTCAAATATGTGCCCCACGCTGCATCAAGCGCGCCTCGAGGTACCCATGTCCCAAGACGTAGGACGTCTCCATGAAACGTCGGTGACTCCGCACGCAGCTGTTGACGCGAGGTAGAATCCTCGACTGCGATCACTGTCGGCGCCTCGTTCAAACTAGCCAGCTCTGCAAGAAGTCTGCTCGTGACGGATGCCGGAGCGAAACTGACCACCAGATCCGGCACCTTCGTGGTCAACTGTGTCACCCCTTGCAACTGCCCACTCGCAGTGTAGGTGAGCTCTTCAGGCATCGACTGAACGCCGAGATCGGTAGCGATCGTTGGAATAGTGGCTTGCGAGAGGACGGCGATGGTGCCGTTGGCTAAATCGAGGTAGCTTAGGAGTCTCCCAAGATTAGTAGCCGAGGTAGCGATCGAGGGGAGGGTGTTGACGGTATTAGCACCTGTTGCCTGCCCAATCGGATAAAGCTGAAGGATGCCCGAACTCGAGGCTTGGGTCGAGATGGCATCCAGCACGGAGGACGGACTATCGCCAATCAGGGCAAAAGCACCAACCGTCGCACTCAGATACTGTGTCTCCTCGGTAGCGATCCCGGTCTGTCCGGCATTATCCTTCACCACGACGCTCAGTTGGCGACCAAAAATACCGTGGTGTTCGTCAAAGAGTCGCAGGACTGCGCGGATACCAGCCACCTCATCTGAGGCGTACTGACCATTAGCTCCGTCGGTATCTACCTCGCTCGCGAAAAGAACACTAGAGGAGGTGACACCTGGGGCTGACGCAAGCGGCGTCGTCAGGCTCGTCGTCCGACTCCCACAGCTCGCAAGTGCGAGACCACTCAACGCGACCACTATTGACATGCTGATCGTCCGGTACCGCATCGGCCACTACCCTAGCACGTCTCCATCGTCACTTGGTTCTCCCTGACTTAAGGTAGTGATAATGGCCCGAGCCGCCATCCTTGTCGAAACTGCCCCTATTGAAAGTTACGTGCATGAAACACAGGGGCATCATCAAGAGGCACCAACCTGGAGGCGATCACCGACCTCACCTCCCCGCTGCACTGCAGCCTCCCCGTCACCAACACAGCCGATGAAAGGGCTGCCTCGCGAAAACGCACCCAAACTCCAGGGCGGAGAAGAACATTCATCAATCCAGCTTCATCCTCAAGGTTGAGGAAAACGACACCTTTCGCCGTACCTGGACGCTGTCGATGAGTCACGATGCCCGCCACCATCACCTTGGACCCATCACCCAATTCCCCCAGTCGATCAGAGCGTACGACACCAGACCCCTCCAATGACGCACGAAGCAACTCCAGTGGGTGCCCATCGGTCACAAAACCCAGCGCATGCGACTCCATCTGTTGTCGTTCTTGTTCGTTGAGTGGCGGGAAGGTGGGCTGTGCGCCCATACCCACGATGCCCAGGATGCCTCCACGATCCCGCACGAGCTCTCCGCTCTGCCAGATCACCGAACGACGATGCTCACCAAAACTGTCGAATGCTCCTGCCTTCGCAAGATTGATCATCTGAGGCTCGTTGAGTGGAACGCAGTCGAGAAGCGCTCGCCAGGAGCGGTAGGGACCAGCCCCAATGATGGCATGAGCCTTCTCGTCCCCGATGCCACGTATGGTGTTGAGTCCCACCCGTAGACGGACCTCATCACCGTGGGACTCCAAGGTGGTGAGCGCCGACCCACGGTTGATATCAGGCGGCATAATACCAACCCCATGGCGGACAGCATCGCGCAGAAGTGTCTGGGGTGACCAGAACCCCATCGGCTGAGAACGCAGAATACCTGCATAAAACGCTGCTGGGTAATGAAGCTTAAACCACGCGCTGACATAGACAAGGTAGGCAAAGGAGGCAGCATGGCTCTCTGGGAATCCAAAGTTCGCAAAGGCAGAGAGCTTCTGGTAGATCTCCTCCTTCGCGCGGTCATCGACCCCGTTCGCCTCCATGCCGGCGAAAAGACGTCTCTTGAGTCGCTCCATGCGATCCGCTGATCGGCGAGAACTCATCGCTTGTCGTAGCTCATCAGCCTGTGCTGGTGAGAACCCGGCGACATCCATCGCCATCTGCATGAGCTGCTCTTGAAAGAGGGGTACCCCAAGGGTCTTGGCGAGTGAGCGTTCAAGGAGGGGATGAGGATACGTGACCGCTTCCTCTCCACTCCGACGTCGAAGGTAAGGATGGACCGATCCACCCTGGATTGGGCCCGGGCGAATGAGTGCGACCTCAACGACAAGATCATAGAAACAGGTCGGCCTCAACCGTGGTAATGTTGCCATCTGTGCCCGCGACTCCACCTGGAAAAGGCCGATCGAGTCAGCGTGCTGCAACATCTCATAGACCTGTTCCTCCTGGGGTAAGAGTGCGATATCGATGGTGACTCCCCAGGCCTCCTTCACAAGATCGACCATCTCATGAATCGCACCCAACATCCCTAGACCAAGGAGGTCGAACTTGACGAGCCCCATCTGCGCACAGTCATCCTTGTCCCACTGCAGAACACTTCGGTTTACCTTTCGCGCCCACTCCACCGGACACACTTCTACAATCGGTCGATCACATATCACCATTCCTCCCACATGAAGGCCGAGATGACGGGGGGCGTTTTCAAGACCGAGCGCGACCTCGGCGATATCCGTGGGAACTTCGAGCAGTGGACGTCCGTGATGATCACATGCCGCAAGCGAGGCACGCAATGAACCTCGCCGCTCGATCTGACGCGACCACCGGTCGATCTGTGTACTAGAAACACCATAGACGCGTGCGGTATCCCGAAGCACTGAACGCGCCCGATAGGTGATCAGACTGGCGACCTGGGCGGCATGTTCTCTGCCATAACGGTGAAAGACATACTGAAGCACCTCCTCTCGTCGCCCACTCTCGATATCGATATCGATATCGGGAGGCCCATCACGCTCAGGAGAGAGGAAACGTTCAAAGAGTAGGCCAAGAGCAACCGGGTCAGCGTTGGTAATCCCAAGGGCATAGCAGACGGCAGAGTTCGCTGCCGATCCCCGTCCCTGACAGTAGATTCCCTCTCTTCGACAAAACCCGACTAGATCAGTCACCACGAGAAAGTAGCCAGCGAAACCCAACGTCTCGATGATATCGAGTTCGTAGGCGAGTTGGCGATATGCCCCTGGGACCCGCTCGGCATCCACAGCTCCGTAACGCTGTGGTGCTCGTTCAAAGGTGAGGTTACGCAGCCATGAGCTATCTGTCTCGCCCGCGGGAGCAAGCGAACGAGGCAGACCTGGAGCGATCAGGTGCAACGGGAAACGACAGCGCTCCATCACCTCCAACGTCTGGTCCACGACACCCGGATACCGTCCAAAATGTTGTCGCTGTTCCTTGGGCGTGCGCAATCGCGGCACCCCCGCGCTCGGCAAGTATCCGTCGAGTTCAGCGAGTTTGGAGTTCGACCTAATCGCAGCTGCCACGGTGGCTATGAGCTGGCCACGATGATCGAGAGCGTGTACATTTTGCGTACCAACAAGCGGCAGTATCCGTTCGCTCGCGAGTTCAGCCAAGAAATCCGCTCGGATGGTATCCAGTGGATCCCCATGATCGTGGATTTCAATCACCAACGAGTCATGGCCAAAACGCTCCTCCAACTCATTCAACCGACGCCGAGCCGCTTGCGGCCCTTGCTCTATGAGAGCACGCGAGAGTGGCCCCTTCCGACATCCAGTCAACACAACCCAGCCATCCTTTGGCTGATTGGCGGCCAGCTGATCAAGGGACAACGAAAAGACACCCTTCGATCCTCCACGAAGATGTCCTTGAGCAATCGTTCGAGAGAGTGCTTGATAACCCTCGATCGAGGCCGCGAGGACGACGAGATGCTCTCCCTGTGGATCAAACATCCCGGTACGCATCTCTGCACTACCAAGGGTTAACTCAGCTCCGATAATGGGCTGAATCCCAGCAGAGTGAGCAGCTGCCAAAAAACGAGGAACGCCGTAGAGGCCGTTATGATCGGTAAGCGCAATCCCTGCGAGACCTGCACGACTTGCCGCGGCAACGAGATCCTCGGGCGAGACGACACCGTCGAGAAAGCTAAAGTAGCTATGCGCGTGGAGTTCCGCATAGCCCGACGCCGAGGAGTCGGGCATCGCATATCCCGGTCGCGTACCATCGGCATCTTGTACTCGCCACATCAGTCGTTCCACCTGTCGATCACGGGGCATCCTCAGGCGAACTCCCCCTCGAGCCACCAACGTTGTGCCTCTCGAATCACGAGACTGACTCCTTTGGGAGTGACCACCATGAGCCGCACATACCGCCGACGACGCTCCCACCATCGCTCGACGACGACCCAAGGGCCATAAAAAGCCGAAATCACCAGCCGTTCGCGACCAAGGACGAGCACTGCAGGTTGAGGGAGAAGGACTCCGTCCCCGTAGACACCAACTGGAGTGCCGGCAGTATCAAAAAGACCTATCTCGTGAGGGTGCTGATAGACCAGGCTCGGGACGGCACCGCGCAGACGACCTGGCCAAGGGGCTCCGCCACCATCTGAGGAACTCGGGGATGGCCATCGGCCACTCCAGGGAACCCAAACACCCTGCTCAACCAGGGACCGACCTCCCTGTAGAACAGGTATTCGTACTCGATCATCGCCATAGAGGGTCGCCAATCGAGTCAATGTTGCGAGAATCGCCGACTCTTTGAGTTCCTGACGGTCGAGTGTCAACTGCCGTCGACGCAATGGGGACCACCCTAATGGTTCGATGCGTACCTCAACCAACGGGTCACGGCGCGGTCGTGTCGCCTGCTCAAACCACCGGAGTCGAGCAATCAATTCGGTGGCGCTCGCTCCATCAAGCACCTCCACCACCTTGGTGAGTTCACCCGTCTTCGTCACGAGGACCATGTTCGCCTTCACCAACACGAGGCCACTCTGTCCTGCGGTCTGGACGAGCGCATCGAGCGGTTGCATCAGGCGGAATGAGATTCGTTCAATGGTGTCACCATCGAATACAGCAGTTGTACACATAACGATCTCGGATGAATCATCATCTACTACAGCAAGATCGGCTTCGAGACGGCAGAGGCGGTGCCAGCACAGCCCTGTACCACCGAAACGTGCAGCCACGATAGCGGCATCGAGTTGTTGAAAATCAGCGACTCGCTCCATCCCAACCTCACGCAACAGTGTCGCCACTGACATCGGAAGAAGCTCAGCGACTCCACGCTCACCCACAAACGCCACAGAGTCACCGGGGGCTATGCGGAGTCCCAGCCGTCCTGCCAGCAAAGCGACAAAGACGGAGTCAGCAGCCCCAAGCGTTACACCCATCTGTGGATAGGTCTGGACCAGCGATGCACCTACCGACTCGACGGCCTCGAATACCCTTGCTTCGGACCCAAAGTATCGAATCATCGAGCCCAGTGGAGCCACCAAGGAGTGCTGATACCGACGAAAATGAGGGGAGATAGCGTCGAACATCCGCAGCAATCGCGCAAGCCACTGTTGCTCTCGATGTACATCACGTTCTCGCATCTCCAGCATCGGACACCGCGCCATCGCCTCCGATGAACGCATTCCGGTCACAACACCATGCAGCTTGGCTGCTTGCGCCGCCTCCACAACTCGACCCCGATCTAGCACCGCAGCGCAATCACTTGGTGTGATAGCAAGCGCTAACGCCGAGAGCCCGGTGAGGTTGAGAGCAAGCATGCGCCGAGGAACGGTCAGCATCATCGTGTCGCCACTGTTGCGACACCGACTGCAAGTCCATGCTCCTGCACCACGATGCGCAAGGTGGGGGAACCCAAGGGGGACTCCGGTGTTGAGACACTCCATCCGAGTTCCTCGACAACCAGTGTCACACCGGGTGGAGATCGTCGAAGCTGGTGATTTTCGATCGTACGCTGACGATCCAGAATCACCAGTGCACTCTTGTGCTCCCTGGCCCGTGCGACAAGCCGGTGCCAAGAACGATCGACCACCGTCGCATCAAACACAACGACGTCAAAGGCGGCGACAAGCAACGCGATGATCTGCATCGTCTCCGATCCATCATCGACCAGAATGACACGTGACAGATCCCAACCAGCTCGCGCCAACGACACCACCCCAAGATCATGAAGACCGGCAAAGGCGATGTTATAACCCGCCTGAGAGGTGACGCTGAGCATCTCAATCATGGCGGTATAGGACCCTGGCCCACTCACCTTGGTGACTGTTCCAACTGACAACCCCCCCTGCGAGAGTAGCGCTGCGTACTCGGCCTTGAGAGGTAGCTTTGTCGATGGCTGGTGCGGGGTCGCGTCGAGCGACGATGAAGTGAGCGGCAACGCCATAGAACCATAGTAGTACATTTGTTCGCTTTTTTGATGCATGCCCGATCATTCGAATCCCCATAAAACGATGAACAGTATGTTGCTTACAAAAATCGCCAAGCAAGATCTGCTAGGGTTGCGCTATGGAGAATACCCTCCTCGAATCGTACGCAGTTGCAGACACCTTCGACGAGGTGCTCGCCGAGTCGGGACTCCCACGTCCAGGCTGCATGGAACTCTACAGTGCGCTGCAAGAGCTCAGCGAAGCAGAGTTCGAGCAGCGCTGTCAAGAACGAGACCTCTCCTTTCGCGACCGCGGAGTGACCTACTCGTTCGCAGGGTTAGAGGCGCCCTTCCCGCTGGACCCGATCCCGAGAATTATCTCCTCACAGGAGTGGACCTACCTTGAGAGCGGTGTCATTCAACGCGTGCGTGCCCTTGAGGCCTTTCTCGATGATGTCTTTACTCAGCGGCGCATCTTTCAAGACCGGATCATCCCTCATCAGCTTGTTCTCTCCTCTCCACTCTTCATTCGACAGGCTTATGGGTTGATACCAGCTAATGGTGTCCGCATCCATATCTCAGGCATGGATATCGTGAGAGGTCGTGACGGCACGCTGATGGTGCTCGAAGATAATCTGCGAACCCCATCTGGAGTCTCCTACGTACTCGAAAATCGGCGAAGTATGACTCGCATCTTTCCGGAGTTCTTTCGTGGGAACCGCGTGCGGCCAGTGGCCACCTACCCGACTGAACTCCTTCGTGCTCTCGTGGCAGCTGCCCCCCATTCTGCGACCTCCGATCCAAAAGTTGTTCTCCTTACGCCTGGCATCCACAACGCCGCGTACTTCGAACACACCTTCCTCGCGCGACAGATGGGCGTCGATCTCGTTGAAGGAAGCGACCTGACCTGCCGAGATGGCATTTGCTATCTCCATACCACCGAAGGAGACCAACGGGTCGATGTCATCTACCGACGAATCAGTGACGAGTATCTTGATCCGCTCTACTTTGAGCCCTCCTCGCTACTGGGTGTACCTGGCCTTGTCACCTGCATACGCGCTGGCAACCTAACCGTCGCAAACGCGATCGGGAATGGTGTCGCTGACGACAAGCTCACCTACACCTATGTACCAGACATGATTCGCTATTACCTCGGCGAGGAGCCGATCCTCGCAAACGTTCCGACCTATCGACTTGAGGATCCCGAGGTTCGCTCATGGGTCGTCGACCGGCTCGACCAACTCGTACTCAAGCCAGTGGACGCCTCGGGTGGCAAAGGGATCGTGATCGGACCTGACGCCGATGAGGCTACCCTCACTGGGGCCAAACAAGCGATGCTCGCCAACCCTCGCGGGTGGATCGCCCAAGAGGTTGTCCAACTCTCGACCTGTCCAACCAAGGTGTCCGAGGGCATCGAGCCACGGCACATCGATCTGCGTCCATTCGTCATCAATCAAGGTGATCGCATCTGGGTACTCCCCGGAGGGCTCACGCGGGTTGCCCTACCGAAGGGTTCACTGATCGTCAACTCCTCTCAAGGGGGCGGTTCCAAAGACACTTGGGTGCTCGATGCCTCGGCAAACAAAGTGGATCTCCATCCAAGCAACGGTACCTCTCACAGAGGAAATCTGAGCCATCAGACGGCTCATGCCGAGACGGATCACCCACTCCAAACCACAAAACAGCAGGAGCAATGACATGTTGGTCCGCATCGCAGAGTCACTCTTCTGGCTAGGTCGCTACTTGGAGCGCGCCGATGATACTGCTCGAATCCTCGAGGTACACCTCAACCATGAGCTCGAATCTGGATCAACGGCTCCACAGTCATCCTTCCTCTCTACCCTTGGTTTTGCCGAGTTTGACGGCGATGAAGCCGACTCAACAACGCTCTTTGCAACACTGGGTTTCTCCCTCGACCATCCAAACTCAATCGCATCTTCGATCGTCGCCGCTCGACGAAACGCTGGCAGCCTCAGAGAGCTGTTGCCAAGTGAGGTGTACGAGGCCATCAACATCGCTGATCGTCTTCTCGTGAAAATGCCTCGTAAAAGTACCTCACTCTCGGAGTTCTTTCGCTACGTCCGTCTTGCCCATGAGCGCGTTGCCATCACGGTAGGCCTTCTCAACGAGAGTTTCCCACGGGATGACGGATGGCAATTCCTCCAGCTTGGGACCTTTATCGAGCGAGTCGACATGACGCTCCGGCTCCTCAAGTTTCGCCTCGTCTTTGCACCAGAAAGTCGAGATTGGGTCACTACATTGAAGTACTGCTCCGCGTACGAGTTCTACATTCGCACCTATCATGGTCAAGTCGAGCCAGAGTATGTACTTGAGTTTCTGCTGGTAGACCGACTGTTCCCTCGCAGTGTCCAGTTTGGGCTGCTGACAGCGGAGCGCTGTCTTGAGCACATCGCTCCCGATACTCACCGGAGCGCACCACCCGCTCCGGCTCTACGCATCCTCGGCCAGGCAAGAGCTACGATCTCCTTCTTGACAAGGGAGGACCTCACCACGCGAATCGAAACGTTGCTCGAGGACTTGAGCCTCTCCTGCTCCCTCGCCTCGGACGCCATCACCCAACAATACTTCGGGCAAGTTCGTGGGCAATCATGGCAACGAGAAGTGGTCAACCCCCTTCCACGGAGCCTGCCATGAGTTGGGTTCTCTCCATCGAACACGCCTCACATTATCGGTACTCTACGGCATCAGACGGGTCATTCAATGAAGCACGAATGCTCCCCCAGTCCGACCGCACGCAATTGGTTCTTGAACGCAGTCTGGTGGTGACACCGTCAGCTCATATCCTCGGCTACCAGGACTACTGGGGAACACTGGCCCATGTTTTTGAGATCCACCAGCCCCACCAGGAACTCTCCGTCATCGCTCGTTCTCGCGTACAGACGGGAACAGCTGCCCCCACCAAGGACGCTTCGCCGCCCTGGCAACAGTATCGAGATCCTGTCTTCGACGACACCTTCGCCGAGTTTCTGGACCCTACCCTATTGACGCTGATCAAAGACACCGATGAGGCGGCACAAGCCATCGAACTTCTGCGCGGAAGCCCAACCCCACTTGACGCGGCACAGGGGGTCGCGCAATTGGTCCACGAGCGGCTCACCTACGAAGTCGGATCGACGGCGGTCTCCACCTCAGCAGACGAGGCCTGGTCGATCAGAAAAGGCGTCTGCCAAGATTTCGCTCATCTCTGCATCGCTCTCCTCCGACGTCTCGGCATACCAGCTCGCTACGTCTCAGGCTACTACTATCCAGACCGAGAAGAATCGATCGGCGAAGTTATTGACGCCGAAAGCCACGCTTGGGTCGAGGCGTGGGTCGGTTCCTGGCTGCCACTCGATCCAACCAACCAGGTCGTCGAACCTGAACGGTACGTCGTGGTCGGTCGCGGCCGTGACTACACCGACGTGCCCCCGTTAATCGGTATCTATAGCGGTAATGGTACCTCCACGATGGAGGTGCGCGTGCGAGTGATCAGGGAATCCTGATCTTCCGAGATACCTGTGGCTCAGGCAGAGAGTTCCCAGAGCGACGCGTAGTGGCCGCCTTGTCCAAGCAAATCCGCATGGGTACCCTGCTCGGTGATGGTACCATGCGAAAGCACATAGATCTGATCCGCTTTCAGCAGGGTGGAGAGTCGGTGAGCAATCACAAAGGTCGTGCGACCAACGAGGACCTCGTCCAACGCGGCCTGCATCTGCGCCTCTGCAACCAAGTCAAGCGAGGAGGAGACCTCATCGAGGATGACGATCCTTGGGTCCTGAATGACGAGCCTGGCCAGGACAACTGACTGTTTTTGTCCAGCTGAGAGTCGGACGCCTCGATCACCAATCTCATAGTTGATACCCTCTTCGCTGTGATCAAGAAAACCGCCCAATCCAACCAGTCGGCAGGCACGTTCGATCTGCGCAGCTGAGACATCCGGGCGGACAAAGGAGACATTGTCGGCAATAGTGCCGGTAAAGAGAAAGGGCTCCTGGGGAAGATAGGCGATCTGGCGCCGGTACTGGTTGAGGTCAAGGTCCGTCAGCGGCACACCATCTACCGTGATCATGCCCCCCGTCACATCATAGAATCGCACTAAAAGCTTCGCGATCGTCGACTTCCCTGCTCCGGTCTCACCAACGAACGCTACGCGGGCACCAGGCATCACATCAAAAGATACCGAGTCGAGCGAGGGGTGTTCTGATTGAGGATATTGGAAGGTGACATCCCGGAACGAAATTGCACCCTGAATTTGACCGAGTTGCACGGCGTGTTGGGCGGGGAGGATTGAGATATCACGGGCCATCAAGCGACGAATCTGACGGGCAGCGACCCGTGCCTGCTGGAACTGATCGAAGGTCTGTGACAGCTGCTGGATCGGCGAGAAGAATTGGTTGACATAGAGGGTTGCTGCCAACAACGTCCCAATCGCCAGCGTATGACTCAAGACCTGGTCCCCACCATAGAGCAGCGTCAGCGCCGTGGTAACATCGGCCAACATCAGGAGAAACGGGAAATAGATTGAGATCGCCTTCTGAGCGTCCATACGTGCATCACGATATCCACTGCTCAAGGAGTCAAAGCGCCTTATCGCCTCGCGACCTCGATT
Organism: Actinomycetes bacterium; assembly: GCA_021822605.1. Lineage (GTDB taxonomy): Bacteria > Actinomycetota > Acidimicrobiia > Acidimicrobiales > Acidimicrobiaceae > Ferrimicrobium. Next base: position 20,734 of record JAKAQL010000014.1, on the reverse strand, counting down.
CTTTGCCCGTGAGGCACGCACACCAGAGACCTGCTCTTGGAAGTTGGCGTTCACAGCCGCAATTCGTTCACGAGCCTTCGTATAGGCGCGATTCGAGTAGCGCTGGAAGATGATGCTCGCCACAATGGTGAGAGGAAGGCTAGCGACCAGAACCAACGCGATGCTTGGCGCAATGATCAACACCACCGCCAACACGAGGCCAAAAGATACCACCGAGACTAGGGCCGTAATCAGGCCATTCTGGACCAGATTAGAGAAGGCGTCGACGTCGCTGATCATACGGGTCATAATTCGACCCGACATCTCAGACTCGTAGTAGTCCATGTCGAGGCGAAGAATTTTTTGGAAGATCCGCGAGCGCAATAGCAACAGAAACTTCTCTGCCGCGAGCCCTGCAACAACCTGCTCAAGGATCACCACGACAAGGTCGACCACCGAGACGATGCCGAGGGCCAATGCAGCATCGAGGACCAACGGACGCGCATGGCGCAATACCCCGACATCGATGCCCGAGCGGAGTACAAGTGGGGAGGCCAAACTCAAGAGGGCATCCAAAGCGACTAGGACAGCACCAACGATCACCCCAATCCGAATGAGTTTGAAGAGGCTCCCAAATCGAAAGCTATCATCAACCCAACCGAGATCAACCCAACGATCGATCAGTCGTGGTACGCTCACCGGGACCTCTTGCTTGATCGGAGGCTGGTCCTCGTGCCCCACAAGAGTGATCGTTGGCGTCTCAACCAGCGCCTCAGATTCACCGCCGATCAGCTCCCCATAGATCGGCTCTGTCGCCAGCAGTTCATCGTGTGTTCCCACCGCGACGATTCGGCCGTGGTCCATCAACACAATACGATCAGCGAGGTGTAGGGTCGAGCGACGATGGGCAATAAGAATCATCGTACGCCCCGCTCCCGCTGAAGCGATGGCGTCAAGAATTTCAGCCTCCGTCGCCGGGTCGACCGAGGACGTGGCGTCATCGAGGATAAGTATCGGCGGTGACCCAAGAAGGGCGCGAGCAAGCGCGATACGCTGGCGTTGACCGCCAGACAGGCGGACCCCACGTTCTCCCACTACGGTCTCGTAGCCCTGCGGGAGGTCCATCACAAACTCATGGACCCTCGCCGCCTTCGCTGCCCGCAGCAGTTCTTCCTCGGAGATGTCGGATCGACCGAGCGCGATGTTGGCACGCACGGTATCGGAGAAGAGGAAGCTCTCCTCAAAGACGATACCAATTGACTGCCGTAAGGATCCGAGATCCCACTGGTTCACCGGCACACCATCGATGGCAATTGCCCCACTTTGCGGTTCATAAAAGCGTGGAATCAAGAGGGCGAGCGACGATTTACCTGAACCAGATGACCCAACGACGGCGACGGTCTCACCCGGCTCGATCATGAAGTTGAGCCCATCGAGTACTGGAACCCCTGGCTTATAGGCAAAATGAACATCAGTGAACTCGATTGCCCCCTGTATTGCGACTGGAACATAGGGTGCCTCTGGTTGCACGATCGCTGGATTGATTTCGAGGAGCCCAAAAATGCGTTCCACACCAGCCCTCGCCTGTTCCGAGAGGGCGACCAAAACCGAGAGTTGACGCACCGGTAAGATCAATTCGACGATGTAGGTGGTGAAGAGTAGAAAGGCACCCACCGAGAGATGGCCGTTGATGGCAGCGTATCCTCCAATACCAATGACCAACGCCTCGGTGAGTAGGGGAACTAGCTGCAAGAAGGCTTGCAGCTTTGCTTGGCGCCAGATCGTCGCCACCCGAGCCCGATAGAGGCGTCGAGCTCTCAGATGGAGGCGATCGAGCAGTACATCCTCAAGGGCAGATCCTTTAACAACGGCGATACCCCGTACCGTCTCTTCGACAACCTCGTTGACGGCTCCCTTCTCCTGTTGCGCGATCAGACTCACCGGAAAGATCTGCCTACGCAACCGAATCGAGGCCGCTCCGATGAGCACCAAGGATAACGCCACCAAGAGGGCCAACGGCCAGTACACGACGGCCATCACCACGATGGAGAGCAACGCGAGCAACGCGTTACCAAACAGCCGGGGCAGGAAGGAGAGGAGTCCCTGAATGAGTGAGACATCGGCATTTGCCTCGGACACCAGCTGGCCAGTCTGCAGCGTATCGTGAGCAGCAAAGTCGATGCGCTGTAGATGATTGAAAATGCGTGTTCTCAGGTAGTGCTGCGCTCCAAGTGCCAAACGTCCACCAAAGAAACGGCGCAGGAAAGCCAAACCAAAAGCGCCGACGGCCAACACAATGAGTCCCACGAGCCAACCGACCCGTTCATGATGGCCGTGAAGCGAATCAACAAAAGCCTCTTCAAAAATCGGGACAAGCAGCGTTGCGACCGTTCCTAGTATCGCAGTGACGAAGGCAATGAACAACTCTTTTCGCTGCGTGAGAACCACCCCAACGAGCTGAGCCATCCACCCTTTCTTCAATCCAGAACCACCTCTACTATCGTCCACTCGGTCACGCCCCATCTAGCCTAGTTCCTGGCGCAACCCACCGAGAAATCAAAGGTGAGTAGCGGGGATTTGACCCATTCTGCCCGTCTGGAAGTCGGCGATGGCCTGTTCAAGCTCAGCGCGCGTGTTCATCACAAACGGGCCATAGTGGGCGACCGGCTCACCGATGGGACGGCCGCCCAGGAGCACCACTTCAGCGTCACGTTCCCCAGGGTTCGCGAGTTCAAAGAAGTCACCCGAACCAAAGACCGCAAGCTGCGACGCCTGCGCATCAACGCGCGTCGAACCAAACTGAACCTTTCCCTCCATTACGTAGACAAGAAGATTCAACGAAGCTGGCCAATCAAGCGATACACGTGCACCGGGATGCAGTGTCGCATGCACCATATTGATAGGCGTGTAAGTAACACCTGGGCCACGAAGATCCGCACCGAGTTGACCTGCGATCACACGCAAGCGAACGTCACGGTGCGGACTAGTTCCTAGACCGACCTGCGAATGGCCGATATCTTGATAACGCGGATCTACCCATTTCTGCCGAGAAGGCAGATTGACCCACAACTGCAGTCCATGGAAGAGGCCACCCTGGACCACCAGCTCCTCTGGAGGCCGCTCGATGTGGAGGATACCAGCTCCCGCTGTCATCCACTGGGTATCGCCCTGGCCCAGACTGCCGCCACCTCCAATTGAATCCTGATGAACAAACTGGCCCTCCATCATGTAGGTAACGGTCTCAAAGCCGCGATGGGGATGCCAAGGGGTGCCTTTTGGCTCTCCCGGTCCGTACTCCACCTCACCCATCTCATCCATGTGGACAAAAGGGTCAAGCTCCGACATCGGCACTCCGGCAAAGGCACGCTTCACCGGGAAACCCTCACCTTCAAGGCCGCTTGGGGCGTTAGTAAGACGTCGTGGCAATCGCTCTCGACTACCCTCGCCCACAGCAGCCGTCACCACCGTCGCATACTCAAGCTCACTAGAGACCATCACACACCTCATTCTCCGTTGCAGTTGCAACTATCATGCTAATCGTCGCACCATGGTTCCTATCTCCTTGACGGCCGTTCGACGGCACCCACACATCCATGGGGACTCTCCTTCGCTCTTCGGACACCCCGGCACGCACCGTCCTGCCCAGAGTGGGAACCAAGATGAATCGGCAGCCGTCCACCTGTCACCTCCGACTTGCGTCATCTCTGGCCCGCTTGGACTCTCCGGAAATCGTTGGGAGTGTTCCTCCTTTCCGTGCGGCATGACAGGCTCTCCGGAAGGATCTTGTGCACCCTCACCATAGGCAAAGAAAGCGGCTATTATGAGACATCGGCCATCCTCATAGAGGCGCCGCAGCACGCTCCCCATTGCTCTCAGCCGCCCATTGCTCTCAGCCGCGTTGACGACAGGATCTCCCCCCAGCGATCGCGTACTCTCCGGATACGCATCCATCTCTCGGTCATTACCAGACGAGCGTCGACCAAGACGTAGTGGGCCATCGGCAGTAGTGTTTGGCAACCTCTTCTTGGGACGCGGTTATCTCCCCCACTCACTACGGAATCGCACCCGAGCAGGGACCAGAATTGTCCGCCGGAACTCGACCAATTCGTCATGTGAGTATGCCGTCCGCTCGACGACCAACACCGGTTCGGCTTGCGCAATGCTTAACAGTTCGGCTTCGACGCTGGAGGGCATCGCAGCGGAAACTTCATCAGCACCGGCTGTGACCGTGATACCCGTTCCTGCCTGCAGGACGGCATAAAGCGAACCCGTCTGCGTCAGGTCAACACCCTCGAAACTATCCGCATTCGCTCGCGGTAGATACACACGTTCAAGGGCAAAACGCTCATGTTGAGATCCACGCAACCGCTCAATCAGGAAGAACCGTTCAGACGCTAACCCAAGTCGGCGAGCAAGTGAAGGTTCAGAGACCAGCCCTTTCCATAGCAACTCCGCAACCTCCTCAAGTCCAGATTCAGCGATCCTGCCAGCCAACGAGAATCGGTGACTGTGCAGTGACTCAAAGCTCTCTCGGGCAACCACAAAGGTACCCTTGCCCTGTCTTGATTCAAGATAACCCTCGGAACGTAAGTAACGTATGGCCTCACGTACCGTTGACCGCGATACCTTGTAACGCTCTACGAGTTCGGGTTCTGAAGGGAAATGGCGGTGAAACCGGCCATCCTCAATCCCCTCACGCAAGGTTTCAGCCAGCTGAGCCCAGAGTGGTAGACCAGCGTTTGTATGCGAATGCGATTCTGTCACCGACCACGTACCCCGTCGATACGCCCATTATCCTGATCGCGAGTCTTCACAGCACGAGTCTACTTTGCCGCTTGGCAGGTGGAAAAACTGAGCAGAAACAGGAACGCCAAGCTCGCGCACAGGCCGAAACGAACGACGGTGCTCAATCGAAGGTCCTTGCCACAGGAGACCAAAGCGGTGTCGCTTGGAGCCATAACCCTTGGAGGATACAAAGTCCCAATAAGGCAGCTCTTCGTCCATACTTATCATCAACGCATCGCGAGCTAGCTTGGCTGCGATCGATGCAGCCGCGATGAGCGGATGTAAATAGTCACCCCCGACAATCATCGTCACATTGGTACGGCGCAGATAGTTATGCTTCCCGTCAAGGAGCAAGCAATCACCATCGATCGACATCGAGGTCTTCGACGCCAAGTCGACCAACCCCCGCTCAGCCGCCAGAGAGAGGGCACCGGTCAACCCCAACGCATCGATTTCAGGTGCCGCCGCGTATCCGATCCCAAACACCAACCCTCTCCCCTGGAGTTCGTGAAACAATACGAGACGCTGTCGTGGCGACAGTGCCTTTGAATCATAGTATGACTCTGAATGACGTCGCTTCAGAATCCCTCCCGCGATCGCGACCTCGCCAGTGGCAACTCCGACTGCGAGCGGACCAGCCCAAGCACCTCGCCCAACCTCATCAACACCCACTAACATCGAGGACAGGCTAGCCTTCCCAGCGAGGTGCTACGATGACTCCTCCCACCAATCCGCTTGTCGCCTTCAGTGGCGATATGTTCAAGCCTCTCCACACCAGACAGGCGTCGTGACCCTTGACCGAGCATGGCTAGGATGGTGGCCGTGTCAGAACCGAACGATGTCGCCTTCGTGGTGCTCCAAGGCGATCCAGCGACCTCGAAATCGCGACTGAGCTCCGTCCTCTCTTCACCCCAACGTACAGCTCTCACCCGCTTCTGCCTTCACCGAATCACCACCTTGGTGAACCAGAACTCCCTCTACCTGCTGGCCGAGAATCAGCAGGCAGCAGACGAAGGACATCGCTTCGCCATCACCTCCATTCTCCAAGAAGGCGACGACCTCAACGCGGCTCTTCGCTCTTTCATCAACTCCCCTGCGTTACAGGGATATCGCTGTGTCACGATCCTACCAAATGACTTACCGTTCCTCGCCACACTGGAGCCTTATACCCTAAGACCAACCCAGGCAGTCTGCTTCATCACTCCTGACTCCCATCTATCAGGGACAAATCTCCTCCGCATCCCGACAGCAGCACAAGATCCCATCTTTGCTTATGGTCAAAATTCATTCCTCCATCACGCTCAAGGTGCAAGAGCTCGGGGGCTCGACGTTGAGGTCACGCCCTGTCCTCGTGCACTCGATATCGATACACCAGATGATCTCATCCTCGCCCAGGAGACCTTTCCCGATTCGGAACTATGGGAACTCCTGTGAACTCCCAACGCAATGGATTCGCGACGTATCTCGCAGCGGGCACTCCAGGCGCCACTACGGACCTCACGACCCCAGCTACGGTACTCGCCATTGGCGCCCACCCCGATGATATCGAGTTCGGCTGCGGCGCCACCCTCGCGAAGTGGGCAGAACACTCATCCGAGATCTATGTCGCCATACTGACCGATGGACGACGGGGCACCTGGAATCGAGAACAGGATCAGCTGGCGCTGGCACTCTCTCGCCAGAATGAGGCTCGGTCAGCAGCTCTGGAGTTAGGCGCCCATGCGCCCGTATTCTTCCAGCAAATCGATGGCGAGCTTCATCCTTCCTCCGGTGTGATCCTACGTCTGGTAACGCTCCTTCGATCGATCCGCCCCTCAGTCGTTCTGACTCACGACCCCTGGAAACGGTATCGCCTGCATCCAGATCACCGCATCACCGGCGAAATCGTGGTTGAAGCGCTCGTGCAGGCACGCGATGAAAGCTTTTGGCAAGAGTTGGTACTCCCTGCATCACGGCCCGACTCGCTGTTACTCTTCGAAGCAGATGTCGAGGACCACAGCGAAACCGTTGACAGACGCCACCTCGAGGCAAAGGCCCGTGCACTTGCGTGTCATCGCAGCCAATACCCTTCGAGCTATGGACTTGCGGCAGAGACCCAGGACGCGACCGACCAGCTTCTCCCTCGCCTGATCGAAGTAGCCTCGCAGTCGGAAGGAGATCTACTGGTAGAACGCTTCAAGCTCATCGCCGACCTCTAGCGGCCGGATTCTCTGGCGACCGGATTCTCTGGGCAACGGCGAATGCCCTCAGCGGCAGATGCCGCCCCTAAAGGGGGTTTACTCAATTGACGAGACGATCCTTGCCTTCCCAATATGGTGCCCGCAACTTAAACTTCTGCAGCTTGCCAGTGGCGGTTCGGGCGAGCTCATCACGAAACTCGATCGACGTCGGGCACTTGAAATGAGCCAAACGTTCCCGGCAGAACTCCTGCAACTCCTTCTCAGTTGGATCCGTACCCTGTTTGGGCACGACTAACGCCTTCACCGTCTCGCCCCACTTTGCATCGGGGACGCCGATCACCGCCACCTCCGCTACCGCAGGATGCTGGAACAGGGCGTCCTCAACCTCGATCGAAGAGACGTTCTCTCCACCCGTAATGATGACATCCTTCTTCCGATCGAGAATCCGGAGGAATCCATCTCGATACACGCCACCGTCACCCGTGTGAAACCAACCGTTCGCGAGAGCCTTCGCTGTCTCTTCAGGCTGCTCCCAATAGCCCTTGAACACCTGGTTCCCTTGGGCGAGCACCTCACCATCAACATCTTCGGCGATACGAACGCCAATGCTCGGGGTTCCTGCCATCGACAGACGACGAGCAAGCTCCGCTGGCTCCATCGCATCCCATTCCTTTGGGCGACGGTTCACCGTAAGCAGCGGCGAGGTCTCAGTCAACCCGTAGATCTGGATGAACTCCCAGCCAAGCTGCTCTTGAATGCTCTCAACTGTCCGGGACGGTGGTGGTGCGCCTGCCGTGACGACACGCATGGCGTCACGCCCGGGAATCTGACGACCCTCACTCGCCCGGCGCTCCGCCCCCTGTAAGGTGGCCGCCCACACCGCAGGCGCACCACAGGCGATAGTGACGCCCTCGTTCTCAACGTTGGCCAAGATGCTCTCGCCGTCTATTTTTCTTTGGATCACATGCGTCCCACCCATGCCAGTGACGGCATAGGGCATGCCCCACCCGTTGCAATGGAACATTGGAAGTGTGTGTAATAGCACATCACGGTCCGTCACTGTGGTGTGCCAACCAAGCGTCGATGCGTTGAGCCAAGCGTTTCGGTGGGTCATCTGGACCCCTTTAGGACGAGAAGTGGTGCCAGAGGTGTAGTTGATGGAACAAGCGAAATCCTCATCACCCGCCCATACTGGCACAGATGCACCCTCGGAAAGGGGTGCAAAGAGTTGGGCATCCTCCACGCCATCAAGAATGATAGCCTTCTCCACCTTCACGTCACCAAAGACCTCAGCGTACTCCGGGTCAATCAAAAGGAGTCGAGTGCCGGAGTGATTGACGATGTACTGCACCTCTTCGGCGTTCAACCGATAGTTGATTGGCACCAGGATGCGCCCGTAGCCCGAGACACCGAAGTATGAGATCAAGAACTTCCCCGCATTCGGTGACACGATTCCTATCCGGTCCCCGACCTGATACCCCATCGCCTCAAGTGTCGATGCCATACCCTTTACCCGTTGCCCAATCTCACCATACGTCAATCGGCCAAGCGTTCCAGGTACTCCCGGATCATCGACAAGAGCTAAGCGATCGGGATAGACCTCGACGGCGCGGTACAAGAAATCCAAGACGTTGAGTTCGACCTTCACTTTTCCCCCTTTGTGATCTAGATCTACTGTAGCACGTCGCCTCGCATCGCGGAATTCAAACGCCGGTGAATCGAGGATTGCGTCGCTCGGCAAACGCGCGTAGCCCCTCTTGATAGTCCTGGCTCGAAAAGATCGCCAATCGCTCATCTTGGCTTATCCGTCCATCAAGGCTCGCCTTGGCCGCCGCGATTGAGCGAGGGGCAAGCGTGGCAATCCGCCGAAGCTGTACCAAGACATCCTCACTCGCGGGAAAAGACTGCGTCACCAAGCCTATCTTCGCCGCAGCAATGGCATCAATTCTCCTGGCCGTCGCGATCAGCTCTAACGCATTAGCATACCCTACCCGTGCACGCAATCGATTGAGGGCCCCCTCGGGGTAGGCAGTACCCACCTTGGCGACCGGAATCTGGAACTTGGCATCATTGACGGCATAGATGAAATCGCAGGCAACGGCGATGCTTACACCACCGCCCAAGCAGTAACCCTCCACAAAGGCGACGACCGGCATCGGCATCTGGAGGGGTACCCGCAACGCAGCCTCAGTACGTTCGTCATAGGTGAGCGTGTCAGCCCCTTGACGGTGCTCACCAAACTCCCCCAGGTCGGCACCGGCACAAAAGTTACCATCCGTGCCTCGAATCGTGACGACCCAGACTCTGGAATCCTCTGCAAGCCCGCGCAGCACCTCCGCAAGACGTTCCCACATCTGGATCGACATTGCGTTGAGCCGTTCCGGATTGTCTATCCAGACTGTTGCCACCTTGGTGCCTGCATCGACCTCTGCGAAAACGCTACCCGGCACGTCAGGTGAGTTGACCTTCTGGCTCTCGATCACTGTCCCCTACAGCATCCAGCGAATGTGTTGTTTGCTGATGCCTGTGCAAAGACCCAGGATCTGGCTCCACGTCGCTCAACTTTGACGGCCACCAGCTCCAGCGCCCGAGGAGGACCACTGCCGATGGAACCAATAGCGTCCTGACAAGGAACGTGTCCATCAAGATGCCGAGTGCCAGCGCGATTCCAATCTCCTCCACCTCTGCTTGACCCGCCGAGGCGAGGCCCAATACCAGGAAGGTGCCCGCCAACACCATGCCAGCCGAAGTCACCGCAGGCCCAGTAGCCCCGATAGCGGCAACAACCGCCTCTCGAATGGTGTGATGATGTGACTCCTCCCGTATTCGGGTCATCACGAGTATGTTGTAATCCTCTCCCAGCGCTAACAAGAAAAGGAAGAGCATGAAGGGCAAAATAAAGATCAAACCGCTATGACTACCTATTTTCATGAAAAGTATCACAGCCACGCCGAGGGCCGCAAAGAAGGAGAGACCGACGCTCACCACCAGAAAGACAGGAGCCACTACCGACCGTAGGACGAGGGCCAGCAGGATAGCGATAATCAAGATGACGAGTGGAACGATGTGGACGAGGTCATGGTTCGAAGCCGACGACACGTCATAGGAGGCTGGAGCCTCTCCAGCGACGCCTGACTTCGTCGCCCCAACTTTGTGCGCAACCGCACTGGTGAAGGACCGAATGGCTGGTACCGCGTCGATTGCAGGATTCTCACCTGGCGAGCCAGCAGTGAGGGTTGTCTCAAAGAGAACCTCATGACCGTTGCCACTGATATAGTTACCGGTCGCTCGATAGAGCTGATAAACCCCAGCCGGAACAACATGTTGAGTGCTGACTTGGGGGAGCGTCGAAGCCGAGCCCAGGATCGCATGGAGACGTTGAAGTTGAGCAACCGGAAGTGTGACGCCGGCCGGATTGAGCGCCCCATCGACCTGGGTAAAGAGCGAGGAGTGTGATATATCGGCATCCAAAGTCTGCAGCGTTCCGATATGGTCCCAAATTGGGGTGGAGAACCGAAAGATCAACTCAGTCGGGTTAAAGGAGGCCTTCGGGAAGTAGTGAGTGAGATCCTGATTCCCATAATAAGCGTTGGTGCCGGTCGGAGCAGAGGCATTGCTAGCGAAGCCAGAAGGGCGATTGAGTGGAGCGAAGAACGCAAGGACACCAAAGAAAGCAACCCCAATCAAAAGTGTCACCACCGGACGCATCACCAGACGGCCAGCGATCCTACCCCAGAGCCCGTACTTCGCCTCCTGCCGCTTCTCAGCCTTCCGTCTTGGCCAAAAGGCCGCTCGACCAAAAATAGCCAACAGTGCTGGCTGTAGGGTGAGCCCAGCAAGGAGCATCAGAAAGACGGCAATAGCAAGAGGGTAGCCAAGTCCTCGATAAAAGCCAAATGTGGCAGTAATCAGCATCAGAACCGCAGCGATCACGGTAAGCGCCGAGAAAGTGATCGACTCGCCGACCTTAGACAAGGCGAACTCAACCGCCTCCTGGGAGGACCGTCCGCGGTTGAGCTCCTCTCGGGTTCGGAACACGAGGAAAAGCCCATAATCAGTCCCGGCACCGAGGACGAGGACGATCATAAGCAGCTGAGTGACACTCGAAACCTGATAATGCAGGACAGAGGTCAGCCGGGCCACCACGGGACCAGCCATCAACGTGACGATGAGCGCAGGCAAGAGCGTCAGGAAGGGGGTTAGCACGGAGCGAAAGACGATAAAGAGCAGCACGAGGATGAACAAAACAGAGAAACCCTGGGTAGCACTCGCACTCGAATTATTTTGGTCAGCTTGGGCTACCGCGGTCGCGACCGTCCCTGCCAGATGGAGCTGAAGATCGGAAGGAGCAGGGTTGGTCTGCAACTTGGCCTGCAGATCGTTGACCAGGGACTTGATGCCCAAATCGTCGAACTGTGAGGTCGTGGAGACGACCTCGATCTGCTCCGCCTTGCCATTCGCTGAGATGGCTGCCACGTTTGACTTGACAACGGTCGGCACTGCTTTCAGCGTCTGTGACAAGCTATTTAGATAGGTAGTGTCAGCCGTTGTGAGCGCAGCGTGGGGGTTATCAGCGACGACGACAACGGTCGAGTCAGTGCTCTTCTGGAACACGTCCGCCAACTGTGCTGCCTTGATCGATGGTGAGTTTGTCGGAAGGAAATTAGAGAAGTTATTCTGAACCACCGAACCTATCGATGGGAGGAATGCGAGCGCGGCGATCAAACCTGCAATCCACACAACCACTATTGCGTACTTGAACCGGACAGCAAAAAGGCCAAGGTGTTCGAAAAACCGACTCAATTGAAGCTCCTGTCATCATGAACACTGTTGCGATCGGTGTCAACCGCAAGCGACCCGACCGTATTCCACGGGATCGATGCTGCGGCCCTATTCATCAAGTGTCGATCCATCAAGTGCGGCGACCAGTTTAGATGACAAGAGATGCGCCAAGTGATCTAGGTCTCTCTTCTCACCAGGAGTAAGGGCATTCAACGCGCCGATCAGTGGTTGGAACCGTACAACGAGCACATCAGCTACGAACCGGCGGTACTCTGGACCACGATCCACCACCGTACGCCGGTGATCAAGTGGATCCTCATGACGCTCCAGAAGGCCGATTGCTGCCAGCTGTGACACGATCAAGGAGATACTTGCCAGGCTGAGCCTCAGTTGCTCCGCGAGCTCGCTAACCGTCACTTGACCCTCCAAGAGAATCTGCATCAAGACCTGCATATGGCGCGGAGTGATCGAGACACCATGAACCTGGCAGCTACCCGCACGAGCCTTCATGGTTCGGACGACTGGCATCATGGCAAGGATCAGGGATACCGCACTGTTCAGCTCGTCCTCTGACTGGCGACCCGAAGCGGGAGTCGTATCGACGACTGCCGCTTCTGTCTTCACTGGCCCCATAGTATTGCTCCGAGCACCCACGTCCTATCTCTCGCTTGTAACTGGAATCTCGCCGTAAACTGTTTACCTCTGACAAGCATAGAACTTTGACCTATCGCGGACCAACCGCCGTCCTCGAGCCAACTCTTAGTTTGTGACCAAAATGAGTGTGCTACCGAATAGGGGGTCGACTCGCCGATGTTCGATCTGGGTTGCTCATAAGCCACCAAGCGTGCGTTCAACATTCAAAAAGATAGCGACCCTGTCGGTCGCACGTACGGGGAGTCGCTGGTACTTCCTAAAAAATTCCGGCAAGCAGCTCTCTACTTCATCTAGACCGTCTACTACAGTGGCGACACCCAGCATCGCAAAATACTTAGCGCCCTCCACAAGAGTGATGGTCGCTGTGGATCGAATCCCGAGATTGACGATCTTTTGACTTCGTCGTCGCGAGAACACCACAATCGCCTGATGATGCTCCGACCAAAAAGGGTTCACTAGGACCGTATGTATTGCGCCTTGGGGAGTGACGGTTGCAAGCACTCCATGCCGAATCCGTATAACGGCCTCACTGATCTCTGTTGTGCCCAACGAGTCGACCTACCCTTCCCTTCAAGTCAGTGGTGCAGTTTCATCACGCCCAGGAACTCTCCGTGGTCAAGGAGACCCAACTGTCCACCATAGCCAATATCGTCTCTCCACGACGACGAACATCAGCGAGCACTGAAGACGGAATGGTACCGCTCGCCCCTGGGCCAATCGCAAGCAAAAGGCGCGCTAACCATTCATCGCGGAAGCTATAGACCACGCACCCCTCGTCGTCGCGATCGAAGACCCCTTGGGTCAGTGCCTCGAGTTTGACTACTAGATCCGGTTCAAGGCGCAATCGAGTGGGGGTCCCTGAGGACCGCAAGCCCAACGGATCAAGTCGATCGAGTGAACGCTGGGCAAGACGGATAGCGGAGGCATCGTGGCACCCATCAGAAGCAACCAAAACGATATCGCGCATCCGGTCGAGACGAAAATGGCGCTGTCGCCCGTCGGCGAGACCAAAAAGATACCACCGACCGGCCACCACAAACAGACTGATGGCAACCAGGTGTCGATGGCTCGCACGACCTTCAGCATCGGTGTAATCAAGCTCGACGCATTCAGGCTCGGCAATAGCCCTCCGAAGGAGTGCGACCGCTTCTGGTGGATGATCGGAGTTCGCAACCTCTCCGGAGCGCAGTAATTGTTCTCGAATGGCGTTCCGAAGCTTGGTCGAGGCACTTTGAAGCTCCGCGACCTCTCCATCCATGATGCTGGTCACCGCCTCGAGTGTCGCGAGCACCGTCATGGCCTCGACCACATCGATCCGCTGAGTGCGGCCAAGGCCGGTGTCAACAGAGACTTCAACCAGGTCAAACTCCTCATCAACCATCACATCCAAGAGCACATCCGGACTATATGGTGGCAGTCCTGCAAGCGATGCGGACTCCAACAGCTCGATCACTTCTCTCGGACTCAAGCCGGAGACATCCGCCAGGGCAGCTATCGTCGACGATCCACCGTTCACACGCAGGTAGGACAGCAGACCTTGGACTGCGAGAAAGCGATCCTCGAGGGTGTGATTCGTACGCGTACGGTGTAGTGCATTTGACGCCGATGTCATGAACCGAGCCTCCCCTGCAACCAGGCTCACGTCGAGCGACGCCAACACCGCCTGCACCTGATGAGCAAAACGCTGACGAATCTCGATAGGGAACAGTGGGATGACTGGCTGGGGCTCCATCAGGAGGTCTGAGAGGAGTGCGCTGACATTGGAGACTACGACACGCCCGTAGACCTGTTCGTGCGGCGCCTCTCCAGGGGTTATTGTGGTCGGTTCATCGCCTACAATGACGGCACCAAGCGCTTCAAGCTGCGCTCTCGGACCGAGCAGCGTCACGTCGACTCTCTGATCGAACTCAAGTAGCCAGGGGTGTGCGGGTAATGCTGACCTGAGGTCGTCAGGTCTGGGCTGTTCGTCCACTGGGCCAATGACGTAGGGGGGCTCAATCCGGTCGATTCGAAAACTCTTTTGGTGTCCTGCCTCATCGGCAACAAGGTAGGCGTGCCCCCAACGCATGAGTACCCCAAAGGGAAATATATCTCGCTCCCGACCGCGATAGACAAAGCACACTCGCCGTGACTCCGCGATTGCCCGACCGAGATCTGGATTGAGATGGACGAGCTCACCCATCTCCCACACGATCGGCGCGGCCTGTCGATAGAGCAGTCCGAGGCGAGTTTCAAAATGTCTGCCATGTTGACCCACGAACACGGCACACCCGAGAGCTGCCTCAAGAGCTGCCCATTCAGCACGAGTGAGATCGAGGTCAAATTGGATATCCTCAGCGTCGATCTGATAACCCACCTGAGACCGACCAGGCAACGTGATGGTACGAAGCGGAATGCCGATCTCGCGTAAGCTCGACTTGGACCGCTCAAAGGCGCGGGCACGGGCGGCTGGCGACTGCGGAAAGCCAGGCACAAGGTCGGTGATCGCCTCTTGGGTCAATGGTTCCCGAGTCGTGCTCAAGAGCTCAAAAAGATTGACCAGCCTGATCAAGGGATCAGAGACCATCGATGCCACCCTTTCTAGGTCCAATGCGCTATGCCATGCAATATCCAGACATCGGCTCTCCATCATCTCTCACCCGACGATGATGAAGGGCCTCAATTCTCAATTACCAAAGGAACAGCCTAAACTCAAGCCATAACCCTTTCGTAAGGGTGCCTTGCAAAAGGTATGTGTGTTGCTGGGAGGAAGAGGTGCTGGGCACCATTACCGGCGAAGCTGTGCTTCGTATCACTCCTCCGTACGGAGGAGCTATTGTTCTCGTGCTTGGAGGGCTGTTCTATTATTGGCTGGTCCCCAGAATCGCGAGTCGGCTGAACAACTCACCGCTACATGTGCGGCTTCGCGACGCAGTGACACCACGGCAGCATGCTTTGTTCCTGACCGGCCTCGTCACTCTCGCTCTGATGGAGAGCTGGCCTTCGCTCGAGCTCGCCCGTTACGTATCGAGCCTCGCCTATCTCACCCATAACATGGTGATTGAACTTGTGGCTGTTCCGTTGTTACTCCTCGGTATCCCCCATTGGTTGTTCCACCGACTGACGGAGACCCCATTCGTCGACGCGCTCCTTGAATTGCTCACCTCGCCGATCCTCACGTCGATCCTGTACACCTCCCTCTTCATCCTCTCGATGCTTGCTACCATCGTCGAGGCGCAGGCGACATCACTCATCGTCTATGTCTACCTCCAAGTGGCGTTCGTGGTGATCGGTGCGCTCATGTGGATTCCCGCACTCAGACTTAACCCTGGAACACGTAAACTCTCCACTGGTGGGCGTGTACTTTATCTCTTTGCACAAAGCATCCTCCCATCATTCCCCGCTTTCGTGCTTATCTTCTCCCACCACTCGTTCTACCCAATTTTTGCTACCAATATCCATCTTATCTTCGGCGTATCAGAGGTCGGAGACCAGCAGCTGGCTGGAGGAATCTCGAAGGTCATCGACTTCGGGATTCTCTGGACCGTCGCTATCGCTATAATGGTTAGGGCGCAAAAGCAAGAGGACCTGGGTGCAGACCCGGAGCCGATCACCTGGCTCGATGTCGAGCGTGAGTTCAAGAGGACTCAGAAGAACACCGGCGCCTAGATCACCGTCCGACCCATCTCATCATGCCTAATCCAGACACGCCCTACTAAGAGGAGTATTCAAAACAGTGCCCAACGAGCTACGCAATGTTGCCATCATCGCCCACGTTGACCATGGGAAAACAACCCTTGTCGACAAACTCCTACGTCAATCAGGGGCGTTCCGAGAGAACCAGGCCATTGAAGATCGCATCATGGACTCCATGGATCTAGAACGAGAAAAGGGCATCACGATTCTCGCAAAGAACACCTCGGTGTTCTTTGAGAACTACAAGATCAATCTGGTGGACACACCAGGACACGCTGACTTCGGTGGTGAGGTCGAACGTGCACTCTTTATGGTCGACGGGGTGCTCATGCTGGTCGATGCCGCAGAGGGTCCGCTACCCCAGACCCGTTTCGTGCTTCGCAAGGCACTCGAGCGCAAACTTCCTGTCATCGTCGTCATCAACAAGGTGGATCGCCCGGACTCACGTCCGAGCGAGGTCTTGGACGAGATCCTAGGACTCTTCATCGAACTCGGTGCTGACGAGGATCAGATCGAGTTTCCGGTCATCTACGCATCTGCAAAGCAGGGAGTAGCTGGCCTCGCCGCCGACCAACTTGAACAGGATCTCACGCCGTTATTTCGCGCCATCATCGAGACTATTCCTGCCCCGCTTGCCCTGCCCGATGCTCCACTACAGGCTCAGGTTACGAACCTGGACGCATCCCCATATCTCGGAAGACTTGCCATTTGCCGCGTCTTTGCCGGCTCGCTAAAGCGCGGAGCTAGTGTCACTCGTATTCATATCGATGGAACACAAACCAGGATACGACTAGGTGAACTTTTTATCACCCACTACTTGGAACGCGTCGCCGTCGACGAAGTCGCTGCAGGGGAGCTCGCCATCGTCGCTGGACTAGAGGATGTCAATATCGGCGAGACCATCGCCGACTCCGAAGCGCCCAGCGCGCTGCCACCACTCACGATCGAAGAACCGGCTATCTCTATGACGATTGGGGTCAACACCTCGCCGTTGGCAGGCAAGGAGGGCAAAAAACTCACCGCCCGCCTGATCAGCTCACGGCTCGCCCAGGAGACCATAGGAAATGTTGCTATCAAAGTTGTGCCAACTGAACGCAATGATACCTTTGAAGTACAGGGGAGGGGTGAGCTCGCTCTCGCCGTGCTCATTGAGCTGATGCGCAGGGAAGGATTCGAACTCACCGTCTCCAAGCCAAAGGCACTCACCATGCAGGTGGATGGCCAAACCTTTGAGCCCTTTGAGTTACTTGAGGTTGACGTGCCAGATGAATACTTCGGCTCGCTCACTCAAATCGTCTCGATGCGTCGCGCAACGCTCGACTCCATGCACCAGATGGCATCTGGATGGATGCGGGCCAGTTATCTCATTCCGTCCAGGGGACTCCTCGGTATCCGCAGCGAACTCCTCTCGGCGACTCGAGGGAGTGCAATCATTCACCATACCTTCGAAAAGTGGGGGCCAGTGGTTGGCGAGATTAAGCCGAGGAGTCAAGGCAGTCTGGTATCAGACCGTACCGGCGTGGCAATGACCTACGCTCTGTTGAATCTGCAGGAACGGGGTGAACTCTTCGTCTCCCCTCAGGACCAAGTCTATGAAGGAATGGTGATCGGCATCAATGCTCGGCCGGGCGACATGGATGTAAACCCGACTAAAGAAAAGAAGCTGACCAACGTCCGCTCGTCGACGGCGGACGAGCTCGTGCGCCTCGTACCGCCAATCCCACTGACACTTGAATCCGCCCTCGAACTGATCACCGACGACGAATGCGTGGAGGTAACTCCTACCCAAGTGCGAGTGAGAAAGGTTATTCTCGAAGGTGCTGCCCGCGCAAAGGCAAGGCGGCCGGGACAATCCTCCTAGGCTGTCTTGGAAAACTGGGCGTTTGCAAGTCGACGAACCACAACGCCCTTGCGAACCGGTTGTTTTCGGAAGAAGAGAAAAGAAGGTGAGCCGCGATGGCGATAGTGGTATACGGAGCCGACTGGTGTCCAGACTGCAGGAGGTCCAAGGAACTGCTGCTGCGAACGGGAACCGCGTTCACCTGGATCGACACCGATCTCGACGAGGCTGGGAAAACGCACATTCGCGAGCTCCAGGGCGGTGACCCTCATATTCCCACCATCGTCTTTGATGATGGAAGTTTTCTTGTAGAACCAACCGATCAGGAACTCGCTGCCAAAATCGGAGTTGCTCTCCCCCAACATGACTAGCAACGCGATTACACCATTCTCTGCTTCGCAAATTACCTCAAACCCTTTGGACTGAGAAATATGTCGACGCACTTTTTTGAGGATTACCAGGTCGGAGCTGAAGTTCGCTTTGGTCCAATCATGGTCGACCCAGAAGAGATGGTTGCGTTCGCGCGACAGTGGGATCCGCAGCCTTTTCATATCGACCCTCAAGCGGCGAGTCAGAGCATCTATGGAGGGATCATCGCCAGCGGGTGGTTTACCTGTGTCTTGGCTATGAGAGAGCTCGTGGCCAACTACTTATCGCCCGAATCAAGCCTTGGCTCGCCAGGTCTCGACGACCTACAATGGCGGGCACCCGTGCGAGCAGGCGATCGACTCTGGCTTGCCTGCACAGTTGTAGAAGCGAGGCCATCACAAACGAGGGCTGATCGAGGGATCGTCAAGACCAGAATCGAAATGAGTCAGGAAGGAGCACCCCCGGCTCTCTCGATGGTGGCCACCAACTTTGTGCTGCGGCGTCATCACGCCCGGTGAATCGACGGCTGGTGCAGGGAGCGATAGATACCCTGTGCGTATAGTGTGGCCGCCAACACGCAAGGAGACGGATCGATGATTGCACCACGTATCCTCGTTGCAATCAAACAGGTGACCCAGGCAGACTTCGTCGAGTTCGACAGCACGGGTAGAATGATCCGACACCCCAAGGAGCAGGGGCTGAATCCTTTCTGTCGGCGAGCCATTGCCACAGGCGTAGCACTTGCTAACCAGTATGAGGGTACCTGCTCGGTGGTGAGCATGGGACCACCTTCCACGATACAGATCTTACGAGAGGCACTCGCCGTTGGGGCAAACGACGCATACCTTCTGAGCGACCCAGACTTCGCTGGTGCTGATACATTAGCGACCGCAGAGATTCTTTATCGGTTTATTCAGACGAGATCAAATCCTTACGACCTCGTTCTCACCGGGCGCTTTGCCATTGATGCCAACACCGGCCTGGTTGGGGTACAGCTAGCCGAGTTGCTCGGCCTGCCGTACGCTGGGGCGGCAAAGGAACTTGCCGTCCGTGGTAACTCCCTGCTCATGAGCACGGAGCTCGACGATGGTGTCCGTTCGGTACGGGTCACCCTGCCTACGGTCATCGCTGTAGCTGAACGAATCTGTGCGCCGGCCAAAGCATCCGCCGACGAGATTGAAGCTATTCCAGCGGAGCTCATTCAACGTCTCGGTCGCGATGAACTCGGATTCATGGAGGGTGCCCCTGCCTCACGGACGAGGGTCGATCGTATCACGCATTCATCGTCGCAACGGCTAAATATCGTGATTGACGGAACAACCGAACTTGCCAGGGCATTCGAATTTCTTGGCGACCGATTCCCTCAAGCCGCACGCCCACCCATCGACTACTCAGATCAGAACGTATCGCTGGAGCACGTGGCCTATCTCTGCGATCCCGACCAGCCAGAACTGAATCAACAGCTCGTTGCCTACCTGCTCGCTACTTGTGCTACAAACGACACCCGGCTCTCTGTTTTTATCTGCGGCAGCGATGCGCAACCAGCGTCTCGAGACTTTCCCGGGGCAAACGACCTCATCTATCTCGAAGGAAGTCGGTTAGAGGACGACCTGGTGCCGGTGATCGCGAGTTGGCTCCAAACCCACCCACAACAGTTGCTGGCAGCACCGACAACCTCATTTGGTCGGGAAATCGGCGGTCGACTTGGTGTTATCCTTGATGCGGGGGTGCTCACCGACCTCAATCGCATATCGATATCCGAGCCCCCCACCGTTGCCGGCTGGAAGTCGGTTGGGTCCGTGGCTTCTACTGCACAGGTCTCGGTGAAGACAACGATGGGTATCGTACTGCTCCGCCCTCAAGGAGCGATTCCCGTCGACGTACCAACCGGCACCCCACCGACTGGCACCCCACCGACAAAGATTCGTCTCACGATCCCCGAACGGCGTCGCGTCTCCCTGACAGACACTCCTCAAACGCAGAACGTCTTCCACTTCGCAAACGCATCGCTCGTCCTTGCAGTCGGTGCGGGAGTCGCAAATGACGAGCTCGCCCACGTCTATGAACTGGCGGCCACCGTCGAGGCGGAGTTAGGATGCACAAGAAAGATCGCCGATCGTGGGATCATGCCGCGGTCTCGTCAGATAGGGATTACCGGACGCTCCGTCTCGCCCCAACTGTATATTGGCATCGCAACCCGTGGTAGCCACAACCATCTGAGCGGGGTCAGCGAGGCCGCGACCCTCGTCAATCTGACGCAGGTTCCCCCGACGAGCGAGCCAGGAGTAGACCTCACTATCGTCGGAGACTGGCACCAAACGCTTCCCCAAATTGTTGCATACCTCAAAATCCTCATGGAGGAGAAGACACCAACTCCCCCTCGTGTCTGAGGGGGAGTTGGTGTGTGCCTTGGGGATGTGGATTAAGGTTCGGTTGTCTCTGCCGGGTGTGTCACGGCCGAGGCGTGGTT
>JAKAQL010000078.1 GCA_021822605.1 Actinomycetes bacterium | reverse complement strand
GAACCTCAGGAGTTCGTAGTGGGGTGGGTTTTCGATAGTCCAGGAAAGTATGGCGCCTCAGTATTGTCGCGCCGTAGCTTCTCTTCGCACCACAACCTGAGACAAGCTTACCAATGTAAATTGTCAGAAAAGGTTTTCAGTCTAGAGAACAACCGTGGCCTCCCTTGAGCTGACACTCCTGGGAACTCAAGCGACTCGATGGCACGATATCGATTCGACTTGACAGCGTAGTCCAAAGAGATCGCCCGTAGAAAATGTTCCTGAGAAAGCAAATCTACGAATGAGACCGTTTCCGGGTATAGGCAGATGGGGAGTAGGCTTGTCTTCAACTGCTCAGCTCTGGTTGCCAGCTGCTCCTCCGTCAGCGAAACTAAGGCAAGTTCTTCGGCAAGACGATACCGCGCAGTGCCGAGGATATTTTCCCTGCCATCGGCAAGAAGTGACCTGAGACGGAGTTCCGCGTCGATGACCTCGGGAGTCGGTTGAAAGTGTGCCACCTCACCGTCGCGAAGCCAGTAGGCGTGCTTGGTGCAGACATAGCCCGATAATGGATCGCGGACCCTCACCTCTTCGTCTCTACTACATCTTGGGCACATGGGACGTTCGACGAGCGGATTGGCATGATTGTCGATCACACGGCCGTCAAGGTCGCCAAGCAATTCGAGGTATCGTATGTATTTTTCTGGATACCGACTGGCAAAACCTCGCTCGTTTGGAGATAATCCAGATCCGGAACGTAAGTGATTCTTACTCAGGTGGTTAGCTGAGGCCAGGCGGAGCTCGTAGGAGAGGGGAGTCTCATGGCGAAAGTACCTCACTCGAACTGGGAGCGGACGCGGTACCGACTGCCACGGATTGCCGGATACTTGACGTTCCCGCATTTGCTTGCGGGCCGGGGCACCCCGAGCCTGAAGCACCTGATCCCGACGCCTAGGCTGCACGATTAAATACACGAGCTAGGTCGCCAACAGTCACTTTCTCCTTGCCTGTCATGATCGCGGTGAGTGCGGCACTGACCAGGAGTTCCTTGAGGGTCCCGATCGAGTGCGGCAAGGAGTATGTCCCAACAGTGGGGGAGAGTGGCACCTTGAATATCTCATCAGAAACGTCCGCTAGACTGCCGGACTCGTGTTCCATGAGAACTCCCAGCAAATAAGACTCAAAGGTGGCCACCAGTTTTTTCCATGTCTCGCGCTCCTTGGCCGAGTTGTTCGAGAACGGTTCCATAGTATAAATGTTGAAGCGCCCTCCAAATTGTGCTCCTATGGTGCCGCTAAAGAGTGCCGAGTTCGGCAAATCGATACCAGCCAGTATGAAGGTGGCGTTGACATGTTCAGTCAACCACTTAAGGGTTCCAGCCGCTCCCTCAGTGTCTTGGTGTCGAACTCCCGACATGTTGTGTACTTCGTCAACAATGATCAGCGAAGTACCCAGTTGGTTGAGGACTGCCACTGTTGCCTCGCCAATGTCCATCGTGTTGGTCCTGGTCGCAAAGGTCAGGCCGAGAAATCTCGCGAGCGCCATGAGGGCCATCTTTGGTGTGTGGGCCATGCCAAACGACACGTAGGCTGTCGGCATGAAGTTGTCCCACCCCGATGCACCCTGCATCTCTTTACGATGGTGCCTGCGTCCGATCTCGAGAATCGTTGAACTTTTGCCTACAGTACTCGGACCACTGATTGCGAGCCCTGTTCGCGCTACGTTCGAGGGGAAACCGTTCCGGATGAGAGTTTTGCGTCCCGCCTCAAGTAGGCGGTCGAGATCAGGAGTGTGCAGGAGGTGTTCGTTGCAGAGAAACTCAATACGTCTCTGACGGTTCTCATTTTGGGCAGCCTCAGAGAGCTTCTTGTACTCTCGCGTGCTTAAGCGCTCCGGTGCCTCCACGGGTTGCCGTTCCATCATTGTCTGCCAAGTCTTCCGATCGGAAGGAATCATAGCTCACCACCAGTCATCACTGTTCTTCACAATTGGGTACAGGTCCACGGATACGTTAGTGTCAGGCTCTGACACAACTTCGGTTTCCTGTTCGGATGGTGATTCCTCGCCGGTTGAATTTTGCGCCCCGCTAGATCCCTCCTCCGAGGGTTGGCTTGGGGTACCGGCTGCTGTTTTGCCTGATTGTGGTCGAGATTTGTTACCGGTGGTCTCTCCAGGTCTGCCCTTAGGAGGTCCAGAACCCGATTGCGTTTCCTGAATCAGAAGCAATAGGTCAACCTGCTTGGGTTCGCGCTGATCGAGCACCTTGCGCGCCGCTTGGAGCGTTTCAATGCCAAAACTCTCATTCAGGAGGTCCCCAAACACCCAGGTGACTTCCACAAATGAGGATTCATCAGGTACTCTGAGCCAAATCCGTGTGAGATCGTTGGGGTCATATCGGACTTCCCATTTGCCGTTCGCTCTCTTGTTGCCAGATTTTACTGACCGGAACGGATTGAGAGCCGACGAGTCGTAACGCAAACCCTCAAAGGTGATACCGTCACGCTTGATGGTACGCCACTTCATTGGCAGGAGTCCGACGTAGTCATCCCTGGTAAAGGTTACTGCCTCCTGAGGATAGACCTCGGCTAGGGCAACATACATCTGATTCGGTGAAAGGAGTTTCTTTGGCATCAGAGGAAGGCGCAAACCATCGTGGGGTCGGTTTTGGTATATGCACACTACCCAATGATCAAAGAGTGTCCGAACTTGGTCGAGCGTCAAGAGCGGTTCTTTCGTGGGGTCTTTACCCTTGAACGCAGGATTCTTCCCGACATATCCTGGTAGGTATTGCGTAAAGAGCGAATTGATGGTAGCGAATGTGCGCTCGACATGGGGCTTGTCGGTTGGCGTGTAGGGGGATGCCTTCACTACTTGAATGCCCAATCGCGCACACGCACGCATGAACGTATCAGAGACAAAGACCTTGCCGCGATCTACTGTCAAACTATGCGGCTTGATGACTGGCTTCGCAGCGAGCGATTCGTTTACCTCGTCGTCAGATAGGGAAATGGAGCTTGCAAGAATCGAATGGGCCATCGCCATCCGATCTTCAAACCCTGGCTGCAATCGCATTGGAGTCATGGTCCGCGCAAGTAGCTCGACGGCATCGACCGCCTTGGTTCCCCGTGGCTTGATGATCCAGGCACACAGTGATCGTGTGGCAACATCTATGACGGTGGTTAGCTCAGCGCGGGCAACGTCGCCGTTAGGGAGGATCGTCATAACATCAAGGGGGGTCGAATCGATCTCCATACTCTCGCCAGGGAACCGAACCATCTTTGTGCGGTGCCGGGTCGCCTTGGAGTTGGCGGTGGTCCTTCTGGTCATTGCAGACCCAAAAGTATGCTGCTTCTCTGACAACTTGCCTAACAATCGATACAACGTGGACCGAGAGGGGAGTAGGTCCTCGACTCCGCGCGAGACAGCTTCCTGGTGAATCAAGTCTGCCAAGTACGACTTAGTACGGGTGGATCTCATCGTTTGAGAGGCGATCAACTCCTCGGCGATCGCCACGATCTCATCGGGAACCCTTCCCGTCCTCGAACTTTGGCGGACACTCCTCGCGTCAATCAAACCCGCGATCCCATCTTTGCGGTACGCCGCGAGCTTTCGTTGAAGGCTGCGGGTAGAAACCTTGACCCCCAGTGCTGTCATTTCCTGACGCTTAGACTCCATGCGCTCATAGAGAGGCAGGTCAAGGCAATATTGATCCTTGCTTGGTGCTCCTTCCTCTGCATAGGGGTCCACACCTGTGGCCAACTCAGTGAGATGTCGGTACCAATTGCGAACCTCCTCGGCCTCGTCGCGAGGAAGAGTTTCCAGGAAGCGCTCTGCGAAGAACAACTGGGAGTCGTGACCCGATGCTGTGGTCAGACTGGAGAGGAGATCGTCAAGCGTTGTCGTAGTGGTCCGACCGTCATGAAGGCTACGCAGAACCACCTTTTCGGGCCTGACTGCCTGAACTTGATAGTCGACACCCTTAAAGCGAACGATGTCGTACTGCTCGATCGCGATCATGCCCATACCTCCGTAGCCGAACTCAACGGGCGATACCAATCGGTCTGCAACCTCCGTTCCCAGAGCAGCCGGTAGATCAGACTTCGAGTAACACCGCCCGACACTTCCTGGCTCGTGCCGAAACTGATCAGATCGGTGATGCTAATCTTGCGAGCGGCAGCCCTCAGAGTATTTGCCATGTACTTGTCGTCACACTCGAAGGAGGCATACTGCTTGAAGACACGCAGATTGCTGATCAGATGTGTGCTGGGAGTGCCATAGATCCGGTACTCCCAGCCGACTTCCTCGCAAAGTCTCCGTGTGAACTCAAACGCTTCGCGAGCCGCATCGTCAACCCGTTCCTCGGGGCGTACATCTACGACAAGTCCGTCACCGTTGGTGAGTCGGCAGAAATAGTCTGGGATATGGCTTCGAACCTGCTCGCCGCTGTCCCAGTGCGCCCGGAAAGGCTGAGCGGTGACAGCAGTCGCTGCATTCTCCCAATCGAGTTGCAGAAGAAACTGACCCTCCAGGAGGGACTCGAATTCGACCTGAGCGTCAAGGTTCCGGAATGGATACACACCCTCATAGTTGCGCTTCGCACGATAAGCAGAGAACGTTCTGAAGGGTGCGACAGCCTCAAAAGCTAGCCTGACGAGATCTTGAACTCGTTCGTGAGTCGTCAAGTCTTGTGGTGACGACCGATACTCAAGCTTTACGAACTTCTGGACCATAGTCACCCAATATACCAGGACACTGACAGGTATGTTGAGATATTGTAAAGAATTCGTGCAAATGCCAGGTATATTGCGATTACCGCCACTTATATTGACACCGGACACAGAGACACTTACCTTGTCAGCAGGTCACCGCCCGGTAAATGGCCGAGAAGAGATATTATGTCAAGTACCTACTGACGACAACGCTCGCACTGCTAACTGAGTGTAGTGTCTCAATATGGGGCGCCAGGAACTTCTCCGGTGTTTGTTAGTGAGGAAGCTAACTATGAAGGTAAGATCTCGAATTGATTTGCTCAAGGGAGCGCTTGGAGTCACAGTGCTGGGTGTAGCAACGGTCGGGGTCATCACGCTCGGTGGCCATCAACCAGCATCCAAGGGACAGCACAAGAGCACGGATACTATCATTCATAAGGTGCTTCCGCCGAAGCCTGCTAGCAGCCAAGCGCCGCTCCCAGGAACCCTACCGATGACATTCCCGCCCGTTCCCAACGTGGGTACTGGCAACCAAGCTGTCCCGGTAGGCAACTACGTTGAGCACGAACCCGGTGACTCTGGCCCAAACAATGGACCCCCTTGGTCCGGTGCTCACTATGTGTTGCAGGTCACATCCTCCAGTGGTCAACACTTCTCGGGAGAAGTCTACGACATCTACACAGACGGTCGAAACGACAAGGTGCTCCCCTTTGAAGGAGTTCTATCCACAAGTAACAACTCTGCCACCCTGACAGTCACAGGGCCACCTCAAATGAGGTACAGCTTCCCCGAAGCAGCAGTTAACCAGGGGACCACTATCCAGGCTCCAATAGCTAACCGGACGATCACTCTCGACGGATGCCAAAATTACCTCCATTGGTTATCACCGGCTGGAGGAGCTCCAGCCAACCTTTATGCGACCCATCCATATGAATGTACGTTTGTCTACATGGGTTCGTCAGAGGTCTACAACTAGCGGGGTTCCACCCCGGCCCGACGAGTTGTAGGTGAGGCTCGAGCACTCACAACTTGCTGAAGCCCAATATGACTGTAGTACGGCCATCGACAGCCGCCCGGATGGCTATGAATGTCCAGATCGCCGACACTCACTGTGGTCTTGACAATGAGGCTGAGCAGTTCCTTCTGTGTTACTGATCTGATAGGATCCCTCCGGGGTAAACGACCAGGGTGACTCTGCTCTGGTAGAAGCCAGTATACAGAGCAATACCTGGACAATGCCGAGGTCTATGTAGATGATATGTTCGTGGGCGGGGTGTCCCCTGGACGGTCGATCTATAGGGTTTCCTCCCTCACGTCATACGATGGACATGCAGAACACGAGGACAGCTTCGGGCGTCAGTAGGTTAAATGTGCACAGCGGGTTTGCCGCCCCAGGTTGGTGGTGGCCTGCAAGATGGGGCTCAGCGGCAGAAGGGGGCTCAGCGGCAGAAGCTCGTCGGGCGGTAGCGCTGCCCGACGTGGCGCGAGGTTTGGCCGCGTCCCGGAGAGCGGCGAGCGCCAGGTCTCGTCGGTTCGCCCTCGTCGTCCCGGCGACCATCCTCCTCGTCGGCGGACTGGCCCTTGCAGCATGTAGTTCGCCGAAGAGACAGGCATTGGGCAACATCATCGCAAAGGCGCCGCGACTGCCCGCCATCGTACCGAACAAGTCCGGATCGACCCAGCCCGCCTCAACGCCGGTGTCGCCCTCAGCAAAGCCCTCTGGCCCGGTTTCACCAGGACCTTTAACTTACGGAGCACACGGAACACTGTACGTAGCCGACCCGACCAAGAACCAGGTCTGGGCGCGGACTGCAAGCGGCGTGCCCAAGCTGATCGCCGGTAACGGAACGCTGGGTATTTCAGGGATGGGCGGTCCCGCGACCAGTGCCGAACTGAGTCGGCCTCAGGAGCTCGCGAAGATCGGCTCCACGCTCTACATCGTTGACAGCGGGGCTAACCGAGTTGTAGCGGTGCGCGCGAGCGACGTCATCCACGTCGTGGCCGGTAACGGAGCGGTGACCGGCTTGACAGCTGCCGGAGGCCCAGCACTCTCTTCAGCGATCGGCCCGAACGTATTCGGGTTGGCCCGAGGTCCAAGGGGGTCCCTGTACATCGCGTCGGCGAACGAGATCCTCGAGCTCCAGGGATCCACGCTCTCGGTGGTGCTCAGCGAACAAGCGATCAAGGGGATCGACCCGATGTTCCCAGACGCCTCGCAGTGCATGGCGGACAGTGTCACGCCCAATGGTGCTGGCAACCTCTATTTCGTGTGCAACAACGTCCATGGGCTCTTCGAGCAGTCCGCCGGTGGCAGCCTCAGCTACCGCGGGCAGTACCGCTCCTACGGAGTCGCCTCACTGAGCGAAGCGACCAACGGAGCAGTGCTCGGCGCTACCGGAGGGGTCGTGTCCATCACAGGGAGCACCAAGAGCGTCACCGAAACGTTCCCGGAGAGGATCGCGGATCTCGGTGCCTTCGAAGCGCAGCACGTAGCCGAGTCGCCAACAAGAACCTTCGTCGCCGACCAGCCCAGCCACGATGGTATTGGCCGTCGCGCCATCGTCACCTTCACCCTCGGTTCGACCCCTACGATCCTCTGGCCCGCCTGAGCGGGCACACAGCTTCCTGGCAGCCGGTGGCCACCGCGTGACGAGGATAGTCGAGGGCTGTCGCAAGGGCTTCGGCTAGACGACGCTTTCCGGCAACGACGACGCCACGTTCATCGATACCCTCTGCGCCGGGGTGCAAGCGAGTGACCGTCGGTTGCAGGGCTTCGACCTCCTCTCTTCGTACTTCAGGGTCACCGAGTTGGGCGGACCGACCGTTCGCCAAACTCGCGGTAGCCTCAATTCTCGAAGCGCTCAGCGACGCCGACGCTGAGCCTGAGCGCTCTGGCGTTGTCTTCGGGGCTATCCAGGATCATGACCCTTCAGCGAGAGAGGTTAGCACCCTGATCGACAAAGGGGCTGCGGCCTGCGTTGCCGTTCCTCGTGTCGATGGTCATGGGAAACGTGGGCGCGGACGGCTCCTCGACTACCGTGAGACGTTCGTGATCTGGTGCGCGGTAGGCCGCCCAGGCTATCGGGAACGCATATCGGCTTGTCGCACTTGCCATCTGAGTGAGCTCACGCAGGCGGTGCCGAAGCGGTAATCGAGCCGACAGGCCAGCAGCCTGCAATCGAGGCGGGGTTGTTGCCCATTGAGCGGCGGGGGTGAACCCCGCGTCAATCCGGTTAGTTTGCACGTGGTTACGATCCCGAATCGCAACTCGCCACCAACCATTCTTCTACGAGAGAGCTATTGAGAAAATGGCAAGGTCCAGACTCGTAGGCTTGGAGACCTGAGCCACTGGCAACCTGATAGGACTAGGATCAGGCAGCTATGCTGACTGCTCGGTTGCCAACCTTCAAAGGCAGACCTCCACCAGAGTTTTGCTGTCACCCGTAGCCCCAACCAAGGTTATATCTCGGCCATCCCCCTCTTGGGGCTCCCCTCAAATGTGGGCTGGGGGCCATGAGGGGGACGAGCTGAATTGGTGCGATACCCCCAACGATGGCCTGGTCTTTGACGAGGTGCGATCGGTCGTCCCCTTGGAAGTCGTATGGTGGCTTGTTCGGAGGGTGCGTTCTCGTTGTCTCTATTGCGATTTCGACTCTGGTCGGCGCGTTCGCACATCCGGCGGATCGCGTCGGGCTCACCCTTCCCCAGATTGTCACTGGGAGGAACTCTCAGGCTCCGAAGGGGACACCACGATTGAAGCGATGAACCGATTTTGGGATGGGAAGGGCCAGAATGTCTGAGATTTCCCACCGTGGGGTCGGTACAGCACGTGACATTTGTCAGCTCGCGGCGCCCGCTAGATGGCCAACCTAATTGAGACACGACAACCACAACAAAGTTGGCGAAAATTCACCAAGCTTGCCAATGTCCGATCCCAGGAAGTGGTCATGGCGCCAAATGCGGCGGCGGCAAAGGAGGGCTAAACAACTCGAGAAGCAGAAACTTTGAGCGCGGAGGTAGCTCGACGTGCGGGTATGCCTTCTCTAAGGCTGTCAGAGCCTCTGCAACGTTGTTGAATCCGGTCAGGGGCCAGAGGGTCTTGAGATCATCTTCGTCACCTCCAATCCGGCTGGCGAATGCTTTGAGCAGGAATAGGTATCGTGGGGACGCGACTCGGACGGTTAACCATTCACTCTCAAAGAAGACATTAGCCTCAGGGTCATCACCATGAAGAAATCCCTTGACACCATCGTTGAGCCACGACCCTGGGATATTGCGGGCGTTGGCGATCTCACTCGCAATCTCGTAGACAATTGTCTTTGGCTCGAAAACCGCATCGAGATCACGTGTTAACCGACGAGGTGAATAACACAGACTCATGGCCGAACCCCCAACCAGAAAGATCTCTGCCCTGGTATTCCGCGCCCCGAGTGCCCTCGAGAGGTCGTTGAGCAGTTCTACAACTTGCTCGCGATCAAAATAGATGTCCTTAGACATTGGCTAGCGCCGAACGGGGCAAGAAGACACCTCGACCGGCAAATGCTGCTGGGGTATCGACAAAGCAGAGTGGCCTGAGAGTGGGCGTATCGGTTGCGAACCACCACTCGTCGTCCACGGACCGCCTAGGGTCGAGCGCCCAGCGCGGGACCCTCAGGCCGTGGTGGAACGCAAGATGCTCAGCAAGGCCGGCTAGCATCGCGTCGAACGCCCTGCTTCCGGTGCTGCGAGGTTCGGCGTTGAGCATTTCACGCCGGACACAGTCATCTGCGTTCTCAAAGTCGATACAGAATTGCTTGACACCGCGAACGGCCTCGGGCCAACCGTACCGGTCCAACGCTTCCGTGATGGCCTCTGCAAGCTCGTCAATGGTCACCCGTCCAGTTTACCATTGGACACTGGAGGAGTGTTCCCACACTTATAGGTGGCAGTTGCGCTGATTGGTCGTGCAATGCAAAGGAGTTGTGCCCCTAACTGATCTGGCGATGAGACCAGAAGTGGCGTCAGCTTTAAGTCTCTGTTACGTCAAAGGATTGGCTCCGTCTGCTGCGGCAATTGGGGCCTGTGATGCTGTTGGACGATGGGCGTAGTGCCCCGGACGGTGCGTCTTTGCTCCCTTCATACTGTGCCATGCGGACGCGATCCAGCACGTTTGGCATGCAGGTATAACGGTGGTTCCGCGGTCCCTTCTTGGAGGATTTCCTCCACCGACTTCCGACTCGCTTGGGTCAAAATGGGCCCAAGAAAGTCGCACACACGCTGCCGGGATTCAGACTAAATTTGAGTTATACGCTGTTCTGACGCTAACAGGCCGTGTTGACGAGTCGATCACGCTGTACCCCACACTCGCGCTTACGATGCCAGGTCGTCAATCCCATTGCTGGGACTCCTGGATGGCTCCCGCGAACGATGTTCCTTACGCGTATCACTACTACCCCACCTATGGCGACCATCGCCAGCGCTACCGACTGGTTCAGACGCATGACCGAGCATCGTCAGTACCGCTATAAGACCCTCAGCTCCAGCTGGCGAGGGCGTCGCCGATGAGGTCGACAACGGCAGTGGGATTTTCGAGTTGCGGCAGGTGGGCCACGCCGGGGATCAACCGAAAACGCCCGCTGGGCAAGTTCGCGGCTTTGCTCGACCACGAAGCTGAGGTCGAAATCCCCGCAGGCCACGATGACGGGAGTGTTCACCTGGTGAAGCTGGCTCACCGAATCGATGCCGCTGGCGCCCGCTCCCTCGGGGACTGCGTTGCCGAGAAGGATACTGTACATTTCCAGAAACAGACGGCGGACGGGCCCGCCGACTCTCCCCTCTGGCTGGCCCGGGCCGTCGAGCCACAACCAAGCCTCAAGGCGATTCATCTCGTCTAAGTCGCCGACCTCGATGGGCTGATCGAGTAGCCGGTCCAAGTGCGCGGTGCTGGGATCCAACTCAGGCGCCGGTTCGCCATTGACATCCGGTGCCAGCAACACCAAGCCGACCACTCGCTCCGGTGCGGCGACTGCGGTGTCGAGGGCGATGCCCCCGCCTGCCGAGCTTCCCACGAGCCACACAGGACCGCGGGTCACCTCGTCGAGCACGGCAAGTAGATCCTCTTTACGAGAGAAGCTTTCGGTCGAGGCGGCCGTCTCGCCAAAGCCACGACGGTCGTAGGAGGTGACGGAGGCCCGTCCGTCAAGGCCGCCCACCACAGCCTGCCAGCTCCGGCGGTCCGTTACCCCCGCATGCAAAAGCACTACCGTAGGGTCAGGCCCGGGCCAGCGCTCCCCGACCAGTCGAGCGTGTCCACGATTCGCCACCAGTGTTTTACTCTGCGCCACCGTCACATCGTAGCTGGGTCCATCCGTTTTGCGAGTACCAATCACCGGAGTGCGCTACGGCTTCGGACGCTGCATCGCCAAATGCGTGGTGATCATCCAGTTCAGCGTGGGTTTCGGGGCTCCATGGAGAGCAGTGGTAATCGGGTTCGCGATGGCACCGATCGATGCCGGTGCTCGTAGCGCGGACTCTTGGCATCGCATAGTCCTGTGCATTGTGTCTCGAAGCAATTGGCAGCGTCAAGACAATGACGCATGGTGAGATCGAGACGTCGCGGTAGCCGCACTATTGGGGGCTAAGGCGTCGGTGCCGATTTGGCGTGAGGCCCGGCGGCGCTGGAGCCAGAAGGGCAGGTTGAGGCCGAGGAAGAGCACCAGCGCAACTACGCCGGCCTCAGGGATGTACC
>JAKAQL010000013.1 GCA_021822605.1 Actinomycetes bacterium | reverse complement strand
GGAAGGGACGGTCAACAAGACCTATCTTGCAGCGGTACCCGCTGTGAGCGGGACGCCAGTCTTCCCGAGTCAGGCCCAGCTCAACGCCGCACAGACGGTCATCCTCGCTAACTGGCCAAAGGTCTAACCATTCCTCACGCCTAGACACTCCCCGCAGGGTGCCCACTGCCGATGCGCCGTCGTGGTTGCAACGATGGCAAGCACCCTGTGAGGCAGCTTCCATTGCTACAGCCCGCAAGCGGTCGGTTCATTTTACTGAGGGCGATCGGCACCGGGTCGATCGATGAGAAGGCGGGCTAGCCGTCCGCCGTTGCCGTGTCCTCTCGATCAGGACAACCGAGTGGTGTGGGCGATGGTGTCTCTTGGGCTAGCGAATCAAATCGTCATGGAGGTGGTGCTGCGTTCCAAACCGGCAGCGGTGGACATCCAGGTCGGCGGGTGGCGATCACAAAATTGCCAGATACGAATCCAAGTTTGTGGCGAGGACGGAAGTTTGGTTAGCGTTCACCGAGTGTTGGGTTAACCGAGACGCGCTGTTCTTTTCGGTCTCGTAGGTTGTGAACCAGTGGGTTATGAGTCATCAAAAACAACAAGGAGTCAGCTTTGAAGGTAATAAAGTTTGGAGTGGCGATGGTGGGCGCGGCAGCGGTCCTGCTGAGTGCCTGTGGCAGTTCGTCGAGTGCGAGCAGCAGCGCGACTACCGGCAGTAAGTCGGTCGATTATGCAACCTGCTCCTCGCTCGCCTCCTGTGGAGGGATGGTAAATCTCGTCAAGGCGGCGAAGGCAGAGGGTGCACTCACTGTCACCGCGCTTCCTGACGATTGGGCGAACTACGGTCAGATCATGACTGACTTCCAAAAGAAGTATGGGATTAAAATTACTGACGTTAGCCCCGAGGCGTCCTCAGCCACCGAGATTGACGGCTTGTCGACACTCAAGGGATCCTCGCGTTCCGCCGACGTAGTCGATGTGGGCATTCCCTTTGCGGTATCAGGAGCCGAGAAGGGTCTCTTCGCCGACTACAAGGTCGAGGATTGGAGTCAGATCCCCTCTGACTGCAAGTCTGCCTCTGGCCAGTGGTACTGCGACTACGGCGGCTACATCTCCATCGGATACAACGCAGCCCTTACCAAGACCCCGGTCACGAGTTTTGCTAGCCTGACCAACCCTGCATTCCATGGGGGTGTAGCACTCGATGGTGATCCGGAGGATGCAGGAGCTGCGTTCTCGGGAGTGATCGCGGCGGCACTCGGCAACGGTGGTTCTTTCAACAACATCATGCCAGGGATCAAGTACTTTGAACATCTCAAAGCCATCGGCAACTTCATCCCCGTGCAATCGTCGGCTGCGACCATCGGTTCCGGTGAGGTCAAGGTCAACATCGACTGGGATTATCTCAATGTCGCCTACGAGAATGCATTGAAGGGCAAGATCGATTGGAAGGTCGTCATCCCCAACGGTGTCCACTATGCCTCTTACTACGCCCAGGCGATCGCTAAGTATGCACCGCATCCAGCAGCTGCTCGTCTCTGGGAGGAGTACCTCTACTCAAACACTGGTCAGAACCTCTGGTTGAAGGGTTATACCGATCCGATTCGGCTGAGCTCAATGATCAAGGAAGGGACGGTCAACAAGACCTATCTTGCAGCGGTACCCGCTGTGAGCGGGACGCCAGTCTTCCCGAGTCAGGCCCAGCTCAACGCCGCACAGACGGTCATCCTCGCTAACTGGCCAAAGGTCTAATGGTCTCTACCCTTATCCGCAATCGGGAGGAGAGTTCCCCCAGCTCTCCTCCCGCGTCCCGACGACGCCGAGAGATTCGCCGCTACGGCGGCGTCCTTCCATATCTGTTGTTCCTCGCTATTTTCCTCATCATTCCTGCTGTTTCGGTGCTGGTGGGGGCGTTTGAGTCGGACAGCGGTAAGCCGACGCTAGCGAACCTGAAGCTAGCGTTATCGGGTCCGTACCTACATTCCTTTGTCGCATCCTTTGAGCTTTCGATCGGTAGCACCGTGATCGCGGTGGTGGTTGGTTTTGTGGCTGCCTTGGCGGTAGCTGCTACCCGTGGGCGCCCGCGTGCGCTTGTTCAGTCGAGTTCAAGCGTGCTCGCCAACACAGGTGGCGTTCCTCTTGCCTTTGCCTTCATCGCAACGCTCGGCAATTTTGGAATCGTCACCAAGATTCTCTCGAGCATGGGTATCAATCTCTACAGTCATGGATTCTCGCTCTATTCAGTCGTTGGGCTCATCATCGTCTATCAGTACTTTCTGATCCCGGTGATGATTTTGGTGATGCTAGGACCGATCCAGAATATTAAGTCTGCCTGGGTAGAAGCGGCGCGTTCCTTGGGTGCGTCCAAGGCGCGTTTCTGGTGGTCAGTGGGCTTGCCAATTCTATCACCCGCCATTCTGTCGGGTACTGTCGTTATCTTTGCCGATGCGTTCGCCGCGTATGCAACCGCGGAGGCGTTGACGTCAGGGACACTGCCGCTGGTCCCGATTCAAATAGGGAGTCTCATCTCAGGCAACGTCGCTGCCGGTGAGGGGAATCTCGGAAATGCACTCGGCTTGGGAATGATTATCGTGGTCGCATTGGCAGCGACGGTCTATGTTCTGAGCCAGAAAAGGGCCTCGCGATGGTTACGGTAACGCCTAGCGGCGATGGACTCCACCTGCGCCAAGCTGGTATTGGACGGATGTTCCGCGCAGTCGTGCTCGCCATCGTTGGAGCGTTTTTCGTGATCCCGATTCTCGCGTCGGCGCGCTATTCGGTTCTCGGAGTTCACAACCACATCACCTTCTCGGCCTATCGGTCATTGTTTGATGATCCGAATTTCCGATCCTCCCTGTGGCTATCGCTGCAAGTCGCTATAGCCACCGTCATCCTGACCGGGCTCTTGGTCATCCCCACCTCCATTTGGGTCACCGTGCGGATACCTAAGCTTCGGGGCCTTCTCGATGCGCTGAGTATTGTGCCACTCGGAGTACCGTCTGTGGTTGTCGTACTCGGTTTGCTGGGAGCCTACCACAGCATTCTGAACCTGATTCTGACCTCTCCGTTTATTCTCGCGCCGATCTACGTCATGCTCGCCTTGCCCTACAGCTATCGAACCTTTGACACCGCAGTTCGCTCACTCGATATCAATACGCTGGTAGAGGCGTCCCAGTCCTTAGGTGCGAGCTGGACGAGAACACTGACCGGGGTTTTGTTGCCTAACCTCCGAGCAGGGATGGTTGGAGCGTTGATCTTGGCCGGCGCCTATGCCTTGGGCGAGTTCGTGGTGGCATCGCTTCTCAGTTTCAATACCTTCCCTGTCTATATCGTGCAGATTGGCCTGACTGCGGCGGCGGAGGCGGTTGCTGTCTCCTTGGTCGCACTCTTGGTGGCATTTATACCGCTTTCACTCGTCACCATCTTCGGTGGCGGTCGTAGCAAATCAACGAGGAGGATGCGTGTCGCAGGGTGAACTTCGGCTTGAGGGGCTTGAGAAGTACTACGGTGCCATGCACGCCCTTGACGGCTTTTCTTTACATGTTGGGGCCGGCGAGCTCGTCGTGTTGCTCGGGCCGTCCGGCTGTGGCAAGACAACAGCCCTTCGGTCGGTAGCAGGCCTCGAACGCCTGGATGGGGGGCGAGTCTTCGTTGACGATCAGGACATCACACACCAACCAACGGCGAAGCGCAATATGGGGATCGTCTTTCAACATTACAGTCTGTTCCCTCACCTCACGGCGGCACAGAATATCGAGTTCGGCCTGAAAATTCGCCGTATCGCGGCCGCGAAACGCCGTGACCGCTCCAGAGAGCTCCTTGAACTCGTGGGTCTTGCCGATCTCGGTGAACGCTTCGCCCATCAACTCTCTGGCGGGCAGCAGCAGCGGATCGCGCTCGCTCGAGCGTTGGCTATCGAGCCGGCGGTACTATTGCTCGATGAGCCCCTTTCCGCACTGGATGCAAAGGTTCGTGTGAGTTTGCGTGAGGAGATCCGTAGGGTTCAAAAAGAGGTTGGTATCGCCACTATCTTTGTAACTCATGATCAGGAAGAGGCGCTTGCGATCGCCGATCGTATCGGGGTAATGAACCAAGGGGTACTTGAGCAGCTAGGCACTCCAGCTGAGATCTATGCGGCACCGGCCACTGAATTTGTAGCCGAATTCGTTGGTAAAGTCAATCGAATTCACGGTACGACCACACGCGAAGGGACGGTGTTGACGCGTGGATTCGGGGCCTTCTCCATTGGGGGCACGCTGTCAGCTGGCAGCGAGGTTGCGGTGCTGGTTCGGCCCGAGCAGTTAGGGATTCGAGTAGTCGCTGACGGCGACTGTCGTCTCGTGGAGATGTCATTTCTCGGCTCGAGCTTCGCCGCGCACGTGCAAGGGGTGGATGGATCAAAGGTGGTCGTTGCGGTTTCGCCCGAGGAGTCGATCGCTCTGAGTGTTGGTGACCCTGTCGAGATTTTCCAGCGAGGGCCAACACTTTTGGTCCTCCCTCAACAGGATAACGCGAACGTGCAGATACCAGAGTATGCCGAGTCGGATTGAGGACACATGGTGAGTGCTCGTGAGGTCATCGACCTCTTAAGTCAGCCAGAGTTATTGGAGAACTTTGGCGAAGAGCTCCCTCTTATCGATCATCTCGTCCAGACATCCGAGGTGCTCTGGCATGATAGCGGCGACTGCGAGTTGGCGGTGGCGGGACTGCTTCACGATCTTGGTTGGTGGACAGGTTCAAACGAGTCCCAACACGCCAGCGAGGGCTCTCGGTTAGTGCGTGAGCTCGGTTTCTCGGAACGAGTTGGCCAACTCATCGGTCTGCACGTGACGGCGAAGCGCTATCTGGTTCGCACGGATCCACGGTATTGGGGACGCCTTTCAAAGGAGTCGCGCGCCACACTTGTCGAGCAGGGAGGCCAACTCGCGCTCGATGAAGTGAAGAGATTCGAGGCCAGCCCCTTTTTTGATGACGCGGTTCGACTTCGGCTCGCTGACGACATGGCCAAGGACCCCCATAGGGTCAGGGGGGACATCGAGAAGTTTTACCCCATCATCGCAGAGGCACTCGAACGCGCCCATTGACGATGGTGGACGGATTCCGTTTGCCCGGCTAACCTTGGATCGGGTGTGGTCTTGTTGGTGACGGGATCTTTGGGACGAAGGGAGCCATCGCAAGCATGGGAGGTGAGGAGTGGTCGGTCATCGATGCCTATGACTATGACCTCCCACCAGAGCGAATTGCCCGGATCCCTGCGGAGCCGCGCAGCTCTGCGAAGCTGTTGGTCGGCCTCGATCAGTCGCTTCATGTTGCAAAGGTGGCTGATCTGGGGTCGTACCTCTCCGAGGGCGATGTAGTCGTTGTCAATGACTCTAAGGTGATTCCTGCACGCTTCCACGTCCAGCGTGCGACTGGTGGAGCAGTCGAAGTTCTTCTTCTCTCCCCGCAGGGTGCACAATTCGAGGCGCTCGTACGACCTAACTCGCGTGTGCACGATGGAGAACTTCTCTATTTCCAGGCACAACCGGTTTTCCGAGTTCTCGAAGGTTCCACTGAGGGGTCTGGTCTAGTCACTCGAAGAGTTGAGGTACTCGGTGACGCCGTCTTCGATCACGGCGAGATTCCGTTGCCACCCTATTTGGAGGGTGTTGAGATCGATCCTGATCGTTATCAAACGGTGTATGCCAACCGTCCGGGATCGGTGGCGGCCCCAACGGCTGGCCTTCATTTTGATGCACAGCTTCTCGAGGATCTCGCGAGACGCAACATCGAGGTGGTGAGAGTCGAACTCGAGGTTGGTCTCGGCACCTTTGCACCGGTGAAGGAGCGTGAACTTGCACAACACAAGATGCATGCAGAGCGTTACAGGGTGACCGAAGATGCCTATGACCGAATTCGTGCAGCCCGGAGGGTGGTCGCGATTGGTACTACCGTTGTGCGCACCTTGGAGACCATTGCACACGGTGGAGAGCTCTGTGGGTCCTCTCAGCTGTTTATCGTGCCCGGCTTCGAGTTTCGATGCGTTGACCTGATACTCACGAATTTTCATGTCCCGAAGTCGACGTTGGTGGCGTTGGTTGCAGCGGCGGTGGGATCTTCTTGGCGATCGCTGTACGGGTATGCTCTTGCAAATGACTTCCGGTTTCTCTCCCTCGGGGATGCAATGCTGATTCCTACCGGCCGCGTGAGTGAGGGCGCGGCTATACCTGGTGGGGGCGGTGCCCATTCGCCGGAACATTGGTGAGGACGTTATCGGTGGCCCATCGGGATGGGTCTGCTCGATGCGGGGAGTTGCGCCTTCGAACTGGCCTGGTGGAGACACCTCTCTTCATGCCCGTGGCGACGCGAGGATTCGTCCGTTACGTTCCCAGTGAACTCGTTGCCGACCTTGGTTTTCAGGTGTTGCTCTCCAACACCTATCACCTGATGCTGCGGCCGGGTGCAGATATCATCGCTCAGATGGGTGGGCTGGCTAGGTTCACTGGCTTTCGTGGTGCTTCGTTGACTGACTCAGGGGGATTTCAGATCATGTCACTCGGGGCGAAGATCACCCCTGAGGGGGCTCATTTCCGCAATGTCTATGACGGTTCTTGGGTGACGCTGACACCCGAAGACGCTATGACGACCCAAGAGCGCATTGGAGCCGATATCGCAATGGCTCTTGATGTATGTACCCAACTCCCGAGCCCCCGAGAGGTTCTTGAGGACAATCTTGTTCTCACCGGCCAGTGGGCTGAACGTTCACGTGCAGCGCATAGGGACGAGACCCAGCAGCTCTTTGGCATTGTACAGGGTGGTGTGGATCCCGAGCTACGTGGTCGAAGTACAGAGATGATCACACGTATCGGCTTTGACGGCTATGCCATTGGCGGACTCGCCGTCGGGGAGTCTAGGGAGAGTACGTTGGAGGCCATCCGCTCCGTGGTGGCTGGGTTGCCGGAGGAGCAGCCTCGTTACCTGATGGGGGTCGGTGACCCCTATCTTCTCGCGCACGCAACGTCGTTGGGTGTCGACATGTTCGATTGTGTAGCCCCGACACGGATCGCACGACATGGAACCGCGCTCACCGACGAAGGGCCGCTGCGCGTGAAGGGGCGGGCGAACCGTGGGCTTGACGAGCCACTGGAACTAAAATGTGATTGTCGTGTATGTCAGAGGGTGTCGCGTGGTCTTTTGCATCACTTGGCTCATGTGGACACCGAGAGCGCCGGTACCTTGTTGTCCCTTCACAACTTGGCCTTCCAGTTTCGATTGATCACAAGGCTCAGGGAAGCCATTAGGGGCAATTCGATGCAGGAGCTACTTGCCGATATCGACAGGGTTTGGGGTGGCCCAGTCATGAGAGGTGGTGATCATGCCGACTAACTTTATAGAGCCAGAGGTGGCTATGATCATGTGTTTGGTTTCAATGATAAAGGTGGCGAATGCGTAAAGGGCGATGGATCCGTTCGGTCCTGATTAGCACGGTGGTGGCACTCGCTGCTTTTGCTGCGGTGGTCTCCCTCCGTTATCACCCTGTTCTCGGTCTCGACCTTCAGGGCGGGGCTTCAGTCGTCTATAAGCCGGCAAGAAAGGTCGACACTGCAACCCTCAATGAGACGATCTCTATCATTCAAAACCGCGTGAATGCCCTCGGTGTGGGGGAGCCATCCATCGGTCAGCAGGGAAGCGATATTGTCGTAGACCTGCCAGGCATCAAGGATCCTAAGACGGCGCTCAGCTACATCGGCCAAACAGCGATCCTGCAGTTTCGCCCGGTCCTCTGTGAGGCTCCGCTTTACACGAAGCCCCCGGCCAGCCTTCATCTGAAGAAGTCCCAGCTCACCCCGACGTGTCCAACCTCGGCTGCCAACACCACGTCAACGCTCCAATATGTACCCACTACGAGCCCGTTGAAGGCAACCTCTGCCTCGACCGCGCTGTTGCCGGAGTACCAGGGCACCTCCAAGACGGTGATTGGGCGTTACGTGGTTGGACCTACGCTGATGACTGGGAACGCCATCAAGAGTGTCTATGCAGCACCGGAGTCCCAGAGTGCCTCCAATCAATGGGCGATTAACTTCACGCTGACCTCAAAAGGGGCGCCGTTGTTCAACGAGATTGCCAAGACCTACTATCATCAGCTCTTAGCCGTGGTGCTTGACGGGACCGTACAGTCAGCACCGGAGATCAACTCTACCAGTTTCAACGGCCAGGGGCAGATTACCGGAAACTACACACAGGCCTCCGCTACCGACCTCGCTACCATCTTGCAGTATGGGGCGCTCCCCGTCCAGCTTGTGCAGCAAACGGTTCAGACAATCTCGCCAACGCTTGGTGCGGCATCCCTTCGGGCGGGTTTGATCGCAGGTATCGTCGGTCTGATTCTCGTGATGCTCTACACCATTTTTTATTACCGACTCCTCGGCCTCGTGGTGGTTGGTGGGCTTGCTACCACCTTTGCCGCGCTCTGGGCGATCATGGCCTATCTAGGCCATAGCGCACAGCTGACGCTCAACCTCTCTGGGGTAACGGGTATCATTGTGTCAATCGGCGTGATTGTGGACTCCTACATCGTCTTTTTCGAACGACTCAAAGACGAGGCTCGCAATGGAAGGAGCCTGCGTGCATCAGTGGATACCGGTTTTACGAAGGCATTTCGCACCATCATCGCAGCTGACCTCGTCTCCTTCATTGGTGCAGCACTGCTGTACTATTTCAGTATCGGTGACGTGAGGGGCTTTGCCTTTTTCCTCGGGCTATCCACGATCCTCGATGTCGCCTCGGCATGGTTCTTCACCCGACCGTTGGTGTTGTGGATTGGCAACTCGATCTCGCCAACACACTACCGATGGCTCGGCGTTCCAGTGGTTCAAGTGACCCGAGAGTCGGCTGCAGGTACTGGAGTGATCAAGCCGAGCCGTGTCGCCGCGAAGGGAGTATGAGTGAGATGGTAGCTGATGATCGCCCTGACGCTGCGGGGGTAACGGGCACAGCGGATACAAGGGAGAACGACGGTTTTCAGACCAAGACCATTGATGCAAGCGAGGCATCTTGGTGGCGGCGTTTGGGTGCTGGTGCCACCCACTACCCCTTTGTCGAGCGTTCCCGCTACTACTTTGTGATCTCTTTCCTCGTCATCGTCGCGGGGGCTGCCGCACTATCGGCTCGTGGTCTTAACTTTGGTATCAGTTTCAAAGGCGGTGTGAGTTGGCAGGTGCCATCGGCTACCCTGACCGTCGCTCAAGCAAGCAAGATCGTGGCGCGGGCTGGTGTCACCCAGGCGACGGTGGTAACGCTTGGTTCTCATTCAGCTCGCACCGTCGAGGTGCAGGCTGGGCTTACCAAGCTCTCTGGTGCAGCGCGTACGGCCAAGGAGAACCAGGTCGCCTCGCTGCTTGCGGCCAAAGCCCACCTCCCATCCTCAGCAGTGGCCATCGAGTTTGTCGGACCGACTTGGGGAGGTCAAATCACCAACGCCGCGGTGAAGGCTTTGATCGCCTTCTTCGTCGGGATCATCTTGTATATCTCTCTTCGCTTTGAGTGGAAGATGGCCGCTGCCGCTTTTATCGCAGTGGTGCATGACCTTTTGGTAACGGTTGGCATCTACGCACTGAGCGGTTTTCAAGTCACCCCGTCGACAGTGATTGCAGTCCTTACGATTCTTGGCTACTCACTTTATGACACGATTGTGGTCTTTGATCGCATCAAGGAGAATGTCGGTGGACTTGTCGACCCAGGGAAGATGAATTACTCCGACGCGGTTGACTTGTCTGTGAACCAGACACTCGCTCGCTCTTTGAACACTTCGCTGGTGGCGATTATCCCGATCCTCTCGGTGCTGATACTTGGGGCGTATGTCCTTGGTGCCACCACGCTGAAAAATTTCGGTCTTGCGTTGGTGGTTGGTCTCACCAGCGGAGCGTACTCCTCGTTGTTTATCGCATCACCACTGCTGGCGCGCTTCAAGGAGCGTGAGCACCGCTATCGGCAGATCAGGGCTCGTCTCGAGCGGCGACAAGCTCCAGTCGAGGCTGAGGGATTACCGGCGTCGTAGAGAACATGGTGGCCGATCGGGATCTGCAATCACTCATCGATGCGATGGCACTTGACCCATCCGGTGAGGCATGTGCGACGATCGATCGGGCGCTGAACTTCGCTCGCATAGCCCACGGGTCCCAACGTCGCCGGTCTGGGGAACCCTACGTGACTCACCCTATTGGTGTTGCGACGATCACGGCGGCGCTCGGGGGCGATGTGACCGCCGTGGTGGCGGCCCTCCTCCACGACACGGTGGAGGATACGTCGGTGACCCTGGTTCAGATCAGTGAGGAGTTCACGCCTACTGTTGCCGAGGTCGTTGATGGTCTCACCAAGCTCGATCGGATCAGTTTTGATTCACGTGAGGCCCAGCAGGCCGCCACGATGCGCAAAATGCTGATCGCCATGGCAAAAGATGCACGGGTGTTGGTGATTAAGCTGGCTGATCGATTGCACAACATGCGTACCATCGCTGCACTCCCCGTCGAGAAGCAACGCCGGATCGCGCAGGAGACGATGGACATCTACGCTCCACTCGCGAACCGCCTGGGTATCGAGGACATGAAGTGGCAGCTCGAAGATCTTGCGTTTGCAACCCTTCATCCGCGGCGCTACGCAGAGATTGACCACATGATCG
Organism: Actinomycetes bacterium; assembly: GCA_021822605.1. Lineage (GTDB taxonomy): Bacteria > Actinomycetota > Acidimicrobiia > Acidimicrobiales > Acidimicrobiaceae > Ferrimicrobium. The sequence continues at coordinate 38,016 of JAKAQL010000013.1, read as the reverse complement.
AGACGAGGGCGCCGGAACGCGAGCTCTATCTCGCCCAGGTCATTGAGGAGTTGCGCAAACGGCTCGAGGTGGTCGGTATCGAGGCGGAGGTGACGGGGCGACCGAAACACCTCTGGTCTATCTACGAGAAGATGATCATCAAGGATAAGGATTTTGACTCGATCTACGACATTATCGGCGTCAGAATCGTCACTGACAACGATCGGGACTGCTGGGCAGCGCTCGGGGTCGTGCACTCCCTTTGGGCGCCCATCCCAGGCCGTTTCAAGGACTACATCAACGCTCCAAAGTTCAATCTTTATCAATCCCTCCACACCACCGTCCTCCTTGACAAAGGAAACCCGCTCGAGGTACAGGTAAGGACGCGCGAGATGCACCGCCGGGCCGAGTTCGGCATTGCAGCGCATTGGGGCTACAAGGAGGGTTCCGGCCCGACGAATGCCGCGTGGGTCGACCGCATCATGGAACTGCAAGAGGAGCTGCCTGATCCCCTTGAATTTTTGGAGCACTTAAAGTCGGATCTCGAGATGGACGAGGTCTACGTTTTTACCCCCAAAGGAAAGGTCGTCACCCTGCCGGTCGGAGCGACCCCCCTCGATTTCGCCTATTCGATTCATACCGAAGTCGGCCATCGGTGCATCGGTGCGAAGGTGAACGGACGCCTCGTCCCCCTCGAGTCAACACTGAGGTCCGGAGACACGGTGGAGATCGTCAGTTCGCGGTCGAGTTCAGCTGCGCCCTCACGGGATTGGCTCTCGATTGTCGTCACCCCACGGGCTAAGGCGAAAATCCGTCAGTGGTTCTCCAGGGAACGGCGTGAGGAGTCCGTTGAGATCGGTCGAGATGAGCTGACCAAGGCTTTTCGCCGTGAGAATCTCGCGGTCAATGCCCATCTCTCGCAGGCCGGTCTCGCCAAGCTAGCCAAGATGAACGGGCTTCATGATGGCGAAGGGCTCCTGGTTGCGGTTGGTGAAGGACACGTCTCTGCGCGCGCGGTCGCCCAGCGGGTCCAACGGAACGAGCTCGAGACGGATGGTTACGCGCCGACGGTTTCACACCAGCGCCCGCGCCACCTTTCCAAAGGTCCCATGGTCTTTGTCGAGGGGATGGAGGACGTGCTCGTTCGCATCTCGCGTTGTTGCAATCCAATTCCTGGAGACGAGATCGTAGGGTTCATCACTCAGGGACGTGGGGTAGGGATTCACCGCACCGATTGCCCGAACGTTCTTGACCTTCTCAAGCGGGCAGGTGAACGTCGCGTCGACGTTGAATGGGCCCATGACAGCGGCGCGAGTTATCAGATGGCCATCGAGGTCCTGGCGTTGGATCGCGCACGACTACTCGCCGATGTCTCGAAGGTGTTGAGTGAGCATCATGTGAACATCACCATGAGCTCATCGAGAACGGGAGGCGACCATGTCTCTCGCATGCGTTTCGAGTTTGAGTTGGTTGACCCCGGTCATCTGTCGTCGGTACTCGGTGCCATTCGTCAGCTCGACGGCGTTTTCAACGCCTATCGGCTGCTTCCTGGCGGTTCTCGTAGGGCGCTCGATACTCGGCAAGATGTGGTGGGGGATGGTTCCCGTTGAGTGGCTGGTGCGCGAGCACCAGTGCCTCCGCGTTACCGGTTGTGAAGCCGGCACCCGAGGGGTGTTCCCCATAGCGTTGAGGTCGTTAGACTGAGCGCAAACCCTGCCCTGGAGGTCGCGCGTTGATTTCATTGATAGCATCGATCGCCTCAATCGTGTTGTTGGTAATCTGTCTTGTTCTCATCGCTCAGGTGCGTACGTTGCGCTCACAGATGGACGCCTTTGCCAGCGAGTGGCGTCAAGAGATGATTGACCTTATTCGTTATGCCAGTAGTTTGGCGCATGAGGCGACGACCACCGCGAGCGAGACGAAGGAACTGCTTGAGGAACATGCGAGTGATGTCCAGTCGATCGACCGAATGACCAAGACGGTTGTGAACACGATCGGCTATCCGTTTGTCTCAATGGGACGGCTACGTCTCGCGGTTCGGCGTGGTCGCAAAGTGTTCCGAGATCGAAGGGAGGGCTACAATTGATGCGGCGCAGTCGTTGGTTCATACTTGGAGTTGGTGTAGGGGTTGTAGGGGCGCGTCGCCTGAGAGTCATCGCTCGTCCTGTGTTAGAGCGGTCAGTCGAGCAGACTTCGCGTCGCGCGGTGGCGCGGATGCAGGGTGATCTGCGCACGGCAGTCCGTGAGGCCATCGCGACCTACCGTGATCAGTCTGGCATCAAAAACGGTAAGAAGAATCGAGTGCTCGAAGGAGAGGCAAGGGAAATTCATGGACTCTAATGAGCTGCGACGCGCGTTTCGAGATTTCTTTGTCGAGCGAGGCCACACCCCAGTTCCATCGGCCAGCCTAATCCCCTTTGATCGTACGGTGCTCTTCACGGTGGCAGGAATGGTCCCGTTCAAGCGGTATTTCCTCGGTGAGGAGCCAGCTCCGTATCCTAGGGCTACCAGTATTCAGAAGTGTATGCGAGCAGGTGGCAAGCATAACGATCTCGATCAGATTGGTCAGACGCTCCGCCATCTTACGTTTTTCGAGATGTTGGGTAACTTCTCGTTCGGGGATTATTTCAAAGAACTGGCGATTCCCTACGCGTGGGAACTTGTAACCGAGGTCCTTGGATTAGAACCTGATCGCTTGTGGGTCACCGTACACACCACCGATGATGAGGCCGCACAGATCTGGCGTGACAGCATTGGAGTTGACCCAGCGCGTATTCAACGGCTCGATGAGGACAACTGGTGGCAGATGGGAGACACCGGACCGTGTGGTCCTTGTTCCGAGATTTACTACGACAAGGGGGTCGCGTACGGCGCGGATGGCGGTCCCGCGTATGGATCGGATGAACGATTTCTTGAGATCTGGAATCTCGTCTTCATGCAGTTTGACCAACAGTCCAGTGGCGAGCTCGTACCGTTGCCAAAACCCTGTATTGATACCGGCGCTGGTCTCGAGCGCATCGTTCCTATTCTTCAGGGTCGACCTTCCGTCTTCGAGACCGACCTTGTCTATCCGATTCTGCAGGAGGCGGAGTCGTTGACGGGCAGGACCTATGGAGTTGACCATCATCAAGACATCGGGTTGCGCATCATCGCGGATCATTCTCGCGCGATGACCTTTCTGCTTGCCGATGGGGTCGTTCCCACCAACGAGGGCAGAGGTTATGTTCTGCGACGAATCATTCGTCGGTTGGTGTTGCGGTCTCAGCTCCTTGGTGCGCGCCATGAGGTGGTTGAACGCCTCGTCAACGGGGTCATTGAGGCGATGGGGGAGGCGTACCCAGAGTTGATCGAGCGTCGGGAGCGGATCTTGGAACTGGGTATTCGCGAGGAGGCGAGGTTCGAACAGACGCTCACAATCGGTGCACCCATCCTGGAGGCCGCGATCGTGAGCGGAAAGGTGACGGGGGAGGTTGCCTTCCGGCTCCATGACACCTTTGGAGTACCAATCGAGTTGACAACCGAGATTGCGGCCGATCGCGATGTGGAGGTTGATCTCCAAGGCTTCCACAACGCCATGGACGAACAACGGCATCGCTCGCGGCAGGCGGGTCTTGGCGATGAGGCGATGAGCGAACAGGCAACCGGTGCCCTGTGGGTGCTCGAAACACTTGGGAAAACCGAATTCCTCGGGTATGAGGTCGAGGAGGCGGTTGGGGAGATCCAGTTTGTCGGACAGGAGGCAGATGGACTCGCGCTCTATGTCGACCGAACGCCCTTCTATCCAGAGGGCGGAGGACAAGTCGGTGACACCGGTTGGATCAGTTCCAATGGTTTCCGGGCCAAGGTAATCAACACCGATCAGCCCGTACAAGGCATCGTTCGGCACTGGATCGAGCTCACCGAGGGGGAACCGGTGGTGGGCGCGCAAGTCAAGCTCGACGTCGATGGGCCAAGACGTGCACGGATCCGGGCTAATCATACCGCCACGCATCTACTCCAATGGGCGCTGCGCGAGGTGCTTGGGGAGCATGTTGCACAACAGGGGTCGCTGGTTGCCCCAGAACGGCTACGCTTCGACTTTACCCATTGGTCAGCGCTCACCACGGAAGAGATTGAGCGAGTGGAGCGGCTCATCATGGAGCAGGTAGTGAGTACTGCAGTGGTGGTCACTGAGATCAAGGATAAGGAAGCCGCGGTGAGCGAAGGTGCGATTGCGTTCTTTGGCGATCAGTACCAAGATGTCGTCCGAGTTGTCCATGCGGGACCGAACTCCATGGAGCTCTGCGGTGGCACCCACGTGGGTGCGCTCGGTGAGATCGGTCTGTTCAAGGTGATCTCCGAGGGCTCCATTGGTGCCAATACCCGCAGGATCGAGGCGGTCACCCAGCTGGCCGCACTCGATGCGGTGCACTCCCTCGAACACCAGCTCGACACCCTCGAGCAGCTGATGCCAGGAGGTCGTGACACCTTGCATGAGCGGGTAGGGGCACTATCCGCGAGGAATAGGGAACTAGAGGCCCAGCTCGCCAACATGCGCCAAGAGGAGCTACGGTCGCTCGTTCGTCAGGTCGCAGCCCAACAACGCTCTCGCGACATCGTTGAACGACTCGATGGTCTCTCCTCTCAGGAGCTACGCTTTGTCGCCCTTGAGTTGCGTAATCGAGCGCACGCCGACGTCGTTGTTTTGGCGAGCGTCGTCGACGGCAAGGTTGCGTTGGTGGCGACCGTTGCCGATCCCAACAAGCGTGGCGCAAGTGAGGTGCTTGAGCCACTTGCACTCGCCGTTGGTGGCCGAGTCGGTTCGCAACGCGAACTCGCTCTCTCGGGCGGCCGTCAGGTCGATCGGCTTGATCAGGCCTTAGAGACGCTTCGTAAAGGATTTGACTCCTAGCGATGAGAGTTGCTGGCTTTGACCCTGGGCTTCGTCGGATCGGGGTTGCACTGAGTGTCGATGGAGCTGGTTTCCCACTGGCGGTTGTCCCACGTACGTCCGGGTGGCAGGATCGCGTTCGAGGTATCGTTGACGACTATCGTGTGGAGATGGCGGTTGTGGGTGTGCCGCTTTCCCTCGATGGCGGAGAGACCGAGAGCACTCAGATGGCTCGACGTTTCATCGTTGAACTGCAACCGCTCATTGGGCTCCCTATCGTCGAGGTCGATGAACGATTCTCCAGTCGTGGTGTCGAACGCGCGCTTACGGAGGCAGGAGTCTCGACGCGCGATCAGCGTGGCCGTGTCGATGATCTCGCCGCCGCCGATATTCTCCAGCGGTACCTCGATGGACTCCACCGTGCTTAGGCTCCACCGTGCTTAGGCTCTATCTTGAGTAGGCGCTGCTTTGCATAGGTTACGGCTGTTTATCCTGGCCGGCGTCACCGTTGTGGTGCTCGTAGTAATCACCCTAGGGATTAGCTATTACTTTGAGTCGCGACCCAGCTCGGAGGGGCATTCCGTGGCGGTGGTCGTTGATCCCGGGGAGTCCGTCAACGCGATTGTCGACCAGCTTGGGGATGCACTGGTGGTCCGCTCGCCGCTTCTCTTTAAAGCCTACGCAGAGATCAAAGGAGTTGGCGTCATCGACGCGGGCGTCTACTTCATGCGTACGAACGAAGGGTATGCACGGACCCTTGGGATACTCACCGGCGGCCCCGCTTCACTTCGGCTCAATGTGCTGCCGGGGATGACGTTGACCGCTATTGCAGCAGAGTTGAAGGGTGTCCCTGGTGAAGGTCTATCGGGAGCGAGTTTCCTGCGCCAATCCAACGAGCTTGACGCATTTCATTCGCCCTTTCTACCCGGAAGATCAAGTCTGGAGGGATTACTCTACCCTGATACTTATTTTGTCGATCCACTTGGTACCCCGAAGGAACTGATCCAACAGATGCTGGATAGGTCGACCCAGGAGTTTGAGTCGGTTGGACTGATGCCAACGGGAACCTATCACGGTCTCACGGCGGACCAAGTGATCGTCGCCGCCTCCATCGCAGAGAGAGAGGCTAACACGCCGTCAGGGTACGCCAAGGTTGCTCGTGTCATCCTCAATCGTCTTGGCGATGATATGCCGCTCGAAATGGACTCGACGGTTCGATTTGCGACCGCCAACTACTCGAACCCGATCACTGGTACCCAGCTCCAAGATGCGTCGGCCTACAACACGTACACCCACCGAGGTCTGCCACCGGGTCCGATTGGCGCCGTTGATGCGGCTGGGATCTCAAGTGTACTCCATCCAGCACGTGGGACCTGGCTCTACTTTGTCGCCTTACGTGGGCATCGACATCTTTCCTTTTTTGATACCTTCGCCGAACAACAGGCTGCCATCGCACAGTACGGGGAACGATCGTGACCGGTGCAGCGAGCCGTCCGAGCATCCCTTTAGCCTGCGTACTCGGCGATCCGATCGCGCAAAGCCTATCGCCTCGACTCCATCTCGGTGCTCTTGCCCGCAGCGGGCTGACCGGTGACTATCTGGCTTTTCAAACCCAGCCAACGCAACTCAGTGCTACCATCAGGGCGCTCCAGACACTTGGCTTCCAGGGTGCAAACCTGACCGCGCCACTCAAAGTCGCGGTGCTTCCACTTCTTGATCGAGCAGATGATGAGGTACGCAGGATTGGCGCAGCGAATACTGTGCTCTTCTCCCAGGATTCCGTCATCGGCTACAACACCGATGCCCGTGGTCTTCTCGAAGCGTTGCGACTGTTCGTGGGGTTTGAGCCCTACGGCCAGCGTGTGCTCATCCTCGGGGGTGGTGGCGCCGCACGCGCCGCTGTCTTTGCAATGCTCATTGCGGGGGCCAGTGAGGTTTACCTCGCTAATCGAAGCCCAGCACGGGCGCGAGCGTTGGTGGACTCTTTCGAAGGTCCGGTGGGGATCTGCGAGGAGACGGGTGGCTTGGCGGTTGACCTGGTGATCAACGCAACGACCGTCGGTATGAGGGGCGCGGGGGCCGAGGAGCGAGTTCCCGTCGACCTCGCTAGGGTCAACGAGATTCAGGTCGTCTACGACATGGTCTATGACCCGACGACGACACCGCTAATCCGAGCTGCTCGCCACCTGGGCCTCCGCGCCTTTGACGGACGCTCAATGTTGGCTGCCCAAGCCCGTCTCGCGTTTTCGCTCTTTTATGGCACCTTGCCGGAGTTCGCTGTGTTCATGGATGCCCTCCTCTGATCGCGCGGTGGTCTGGCCGATCTGGGTGAGAGGTCGATCGCCATTCTCGTTATCGTGAGCTTTCCGCTCAGGGCAATCGTGAGCGTTCCGCTCAGGGCAAAGGTACGGTTCCGTCCCTACCCCAGGGCTCGTTGGGACCAGCAACAGCGTGACCCGATCAGGGGAGCCCGGGATGAAGGAAGGCGCTATCCTCGCCGCGTCTGTCAGGTGGTCACCTGACCGGGATCCAAGCTGTTCGAGAGCGACCAGGTTGTCCCCGGAGCAATGAACCATGGCACGGATGGGCCGAGATCGACAGCCACAGGGATGCTTCTCGAGAGAGCTCTTCGCCGCCTTCCTTGGGATCTCCAAGGCAGTGCTCCGTCGCGGGGATTGTCAGCTTCTGTAGCCCGCGTTTTGCTTGTTGCCCAGTGCCCAAGAGTTCTGGATGGATCGCGTTGTCGTGAGGCGTTGCCAGGTCATGGCGGTTTTGCTGGCGGTATCGTGCTTCATGGATTCAAGGGGTTCATGCACCAGATAGGTGAGGCTTTGGTCGCATGGGTTTTCGGCCGATGGTTGGTTATGAGTGAGTCCGCGTTAGAGCGCACCTTTACTACTCCTGAGCTCTCCTCGCTTGCGCGTGGACTCGTGAACGCAGGATTGGTAGCAGAGGACACGATTCGCCAACTGCTCTTGACCAAGGATGAACAACGCTCGTTGATTAGGGCCCTTGTGGAGGGTCGACTGATTGATGAGATTGCGCTCTGTCATTTTCTCTCGGAACGTTATGGCGTTGAGGAGCTCGACCTCAATGGTCTCACCTTTGATCCAAGTGTCGTTGCACTTCTGCCCTCACGGGCTGCGCGCCGTTATCTTGCCCTCCCGATTCGTGAGGAGGCCAGCTCCATGATGGTGGCAATGGTAGATCCTACGGATGTCGTTGCCAAGGATGATCTCAAAACGATATTACGACGCGATCTTCATCTGGTGGTCGTGACCTATTCGCAGCTCCTTGCCACTATTGAACGTTCCCAGTTGAACCTCAAGGAGCAGTTTGATCTTTCTGAGCAAGCCGAGGAGCGAAAGGAGGCGGTCAAGGCTGATGTTGCGGACGTGGTCGAGGATGGCCCAATCGTCTCGCTTGTCAATCAGATGATCTCCCAGGCCGTCCTCGACAGAGCGTCCGACATCCACGTCGAGCCCATCAACGGGGCCATTCGGATTCGTTTCCGCATTGATGGGGTGCTCCATGAGGTCGGGCGTTTGAACGTCAACGTTCATGCCAAACTCATGACGCGCATCAAAATTCTCGCCGGGCTTGACATCTCGGAACGGCGACGGCCACAGGATGGGCGCTTCAGTGTGGGAATTGAGGGGCAGAAGGTCGATCTCCGGGTGGCGACGCTCCCCACCTATCTCGGTGAGAAGGTCGTTATCCGGGTGCTCGATACCGGAACGGCTCGTTTAGACCTTGAAGACCTCGGATTCCTGCCTGACGTGCGTCGGCTCTATGATCGGCTCACCGATCAACCATGGGGTACGATTCTCATCACGGGCCCCACCGGTTCAGGTAAGTCGACGACGTTGTATGCGACGTTGAATCGACTCAACCGAGTCGAGACTAATATCATCACGGTCGAGGATCCAGTTGAGTACCAGTTGAGTGGTGTCGCGCAGATGCAGGTGAATCCTGCCGCAGGCGTCACCTTTTCGTCAGCTCTTCGTTCCATTCTTCGAGCCGACCCGGACATCATCTTGGTGGGAGAGGTGCGCGATCGTGAGACCGCGGAGATCGCGATCGAGTCGGCTCTGACGGGCCACCTTGTCCTTACCTCACTGCATACCAACGACGCGCTCTCGACACCGACAAGGCTCTTCGAGATGGGAGTAGAGCCCTATCTTGTCGCCTCCGCGTTGACGGCGGTTGTCGGGCAGCGCCTCGCCAGACGACTGTGTCTGAACTGCCGAGTACCCTCCTCGATTACTCGTGACGAGCTACGAGAGGTAGGTTTTGCAGCGCCAGCGACCGAGGAGGCCTTCCACCTCTACCGAGCCGATCCCAAGGGATGCGAGCGTTGTTCGCGAACTGGCTATTACGGACGGGTTGCTCTTCACGAGTTATTGGAGATCACAGAGCCTCTCGGGAGAGCCATCGCCGCTCGTGCGCCGATGGAGGAGCTCCACCGAATAGCAGCTGCTCAGGGATTTATCACTCTGCGTCAAGCCGGTTTGGTTCAAGTATTGCAGGGAGTTACCTCGATAGAAGAGATATTGAGAGTGCTGATTTGATGAGCTCACATATTTGTCTGAAAGGACATCAGTCGTGTTAGAGACCCAACACAAGCTTTCGATCGATACGTTGCTCAGCGAGCTGGTCGCGGCCAGAGGCAGTGATCTGCACCTTTCGGTGGGCGCACGTCCCCTGATCCGTGTCTATGGCACGCTTCGAGAGATTGAGGGAACACCAGAACTCGATCCCGAGACGATCCGTGACGGTGTGTATGCCATCTTGACACAGGCACAGCGCGAGCGTTTCGAGGAGGCATGGGAGCTCGATCTCGCCTACTCGTTGCGTGGGCTAGGCAGGTTTCGTCTCAACCTGTTTCGGCAGCGCTCGAGCATCGGTGCCGTCTTTCGAGTGATTCCTCACCAGATACCGCCACTTGAGACGCTTGACCTGCCGCCAGTCGTCAAAAGCTTTGCTGAGATACCGAAGGGTCTGGTATTGGTTACCGGCCCCACCGGTTCAGGTAAGTCCACGACACTCGCAGCCATCATCGATCTCATCAACCGTACCCAGCGGCGTCACATTGTCACCATCGAGGATCCCATCGAGTTCCTGCATGCTCATCGGAGCTCGATTGTCAACCAGCGAGAGGTTGGTACCGACACCAAGGCCTTCGCGACGGCATTACGCCAAGTTCTGCGACAGGATCCCGACGTCATCATGGTTGGTGAGATGCGTGACTTTGAGACCATTGCTGCTGCCATCACGGCCGCTGAGACGGGCCACCTCGTCTTTGCAACTCTGCACACCCAAGATGCCCCTCAAGCCATTGACCGCATGATCGACGTCTTTCCTTCGTTTCAGCAGGCACAGATTCGGGTACAGCTCGCTGCGTCCCTACAGGCGATCCTCACTCAGCAACTGATACCACGATGCGATCAACCAGGCCGCGCGGTTGCAGTCGAGGTGCTGGTAGCGACCTCGGCAGTACGCAATGTGGTGCGCGAAGCCAAGAGCCATCAGCTCTACTCAATTATGCAGTCGAGTGCACAGATGGGGATGCAGACGATGGACTCCGCGCTCATTCGACTCGTCAAACTCGGCCATATCTCACGAGAGGCGGCGCTCCTCGCGACCACAAATCAGCGTGAACTCTATGAAGCGATGGGAGGTTTGGGTGCTCGAAACCTATGAGTATCGTGCCCGCGACACGCAGGGCAATGTGAAGCAAGGCGCCATCGACGCAGACAGCCGTGAGGCGGTCCTTCGTCATCTCCGAGATCTAGGCCTATTGCCGGTCTCGGTCAACACAAAGCGGGTACCTGTTCTGAAGCGCGACGTGAATCTCGGCTTGTCCCGTCGTGTCAAGCTCGCAGAGGTGGCCGTCTTTGCTCGGCAGTTCGCCACCATGATCGAGTCAGGGATCACGATTGTGCGAGCCCTGTCGATTCTCCAGACCCAGACCGATAATCCAACACTGCGGGATGCAGTCACCGCGATTCGCCAGGAGATAACCGCTGGGAAGTCATTCTCTGAGGCTGTTGAGGCGTTCCCAAAGGTCTTTGACACGTTATTTGTGGCGATGATCCGCGCTGGCGAGGTCTCTGGAACCCTCGACCAAGTGCTATCGCGGGCGGCCGAAACGTTGGAAACTCGCGTCGAACTCCAGCGCAAGATCAAGTCCGCACTGACCTATCCTGCAGCAGTCGTGGTGTTGGTCGTGGTTATCCTCACCGCGATGTTGGTCTACGTTGTGCCTACCTTCCAAAGTATTTTTACCTCCCTTGGCAGCCAACTTCCGCTACCGACTCGGATCTTGATGTTCGTTTCCCATCTAGCGGTGACATTCTTCCCGCTCCTGATCGTCTTGTACGTCGGGCTAGTCGTCGGATTCATTCGCGTACGTCGCACCAAACGGGGAAAGGCCATGATGGATCGACTAGTCCTCAAGCTTCCAGTGTTTGGTGTACTGATTCAAAAATACGCCGTAGCGCGTTTCGCCTCGACCCTGTCGACCCTGATACGCAGTGGGGTAACCCTCGTTCCCTCACTCGAGATCGCGAGCGGGGTCGCCAACAACTCGCTTGTCTCAGCGGCCGCACTGGACACCAAGCGCGGAGTTTCCCAGGGTGAGGGGATCGCCGAGCGACTCGGCACCCACCCGATATTTCCCCCCATGGTAGCCCAGATGATTGCAGTGGGCGAGGAGTCGGGTTCGCTCGATACCATGCTCGAGAAAATCGCTCGTTTCTATTCGCAGGAGGTCTCCGCGATGACCGATTCCCTCTCTTCTCTTCTCGAACCCCTCCTCATCGTCGTCCTTGGTACCGTCGTCGGTGGAATGGTGATCGCCCTCTACCTGCCGATGCTTGACATCATCAAACTGCTCAAGTAGCGCCTGGGTCATCGGTGTGGATGAGTTGCTCGGGCGGGGTACGGCCCAGTCGGCGGACTGATGGCACCAAGAGGACCAGGATCGCCGAGAGGACGAGGTAGACAGCACCAAGAAGGAAGACCCCCTTCACGGAGATGAGTTGCGAGAGTGGGACGACGATGGCGAGTCCGACGGGCAAGAAGGCGACGGATGCGAGGAAATCAAAACTTGCAACTTTGGAGATCACGTCTGCTGGTACGTGCGTTTGGAAACTGTAGGACCAGAGTGCACCGAAGAGTTCCAGTCCGGCTCCGCCGAGGATCGCAGCAGCGCTTGTTAACCAGATATTGGCGTGGAGAGCAAGGAGGATCATCACTGGAGTCAGACCAACCATGGCGATGGTGCCTGTTCTCACTGGGTATTTCGGGTGGTACTGAAAGGCAACCAGACCCCCAATAACACCGCCCACGCCCACACCAGCCCATATCAATGCCCAACTGGTTGCACCGTGGTAGTAATGTTCGGCCAATACTGGACCAAGGACCATCAAGGGTGCCCAGATGACGACGTGCCAGAGAGCGAACTGTAGATCCACTGACCAAATCCAGCTGCGTGACCGAAAGGCGCCCCAGCCGCTGCGCAGTTCGGCCACGAGGGAGGCAGTAGTGGATTCACCGGTGTTTGCTCCCGTGGGTAGGTTGAGAAAGATAGCGCCACCGACGAGAGGTAGCGCGCCGGCCACCAAGAGCGCCCAAGGAGCCGAGATCGAAGCCACCAGGAGCGCAGCCAGAAAGGGTCCGGCGATCGCGCCAATGTTGCGATAGATGCTGCGAACAGCACTCGCCTGCTGTCGTTGCTGGACGGGGATCACCTGCTGTGCCCATCCCTCGAATGCGGGGACAAACAGGGCATCGGCGAATCCGATCAGTACCGCCGCAAGGAGGTAGTACGTGACGTGGCGGATCGAGAGTATAGCAAAGACGCCAGAGGCTACCATGCTGAGACCGAACAGGGCGTCTGAGAGCACCAATAGCCATTTACGAGGAACGCGGTCGGCGAGTACCCCGGCAAAGAGAATAGCGACGACCATGGTGAGGGTCTCAGCACCGAGAATAAAGCCGAGGTCGGTGGCTGAGTGAAGAAGTCCAAGGATGGTAAAACTCAAGGCGACTGGCAGCATGCCGTTGGCCAGTGACACAAAACTACGTGCAACGGTCAACCGTTGAATCACTGGATCTCGTAGAATCTCGCCCGTCTTCGAGCGAGCGTTCTCTCTGGGCTGTGGCATAACCCTGCTAGTCTAGGTCACCGCGACGATGTCACTCGTTGCATTCATCGTAGAACGGCTGCTTGCCATGCAAACAGCGATGTGGTTCATCTACAGTGGATCACTGAATTATGGTGAATTGATTTTCATACGTACCACACGATGTCCCGAGACATGATAGAATAAGGGATACCGTGCAGGGTATATGCACGGGTGTGCTGAGAGGGGAAGCGTTCTTATGGACATTACGGTCATTGCGACGCCTGAGCTTGGTGATCGATCATACGTGATCTCAGAAGGGAGCACGGCATTTATCGTTGATCCACAGCGTGATATTGATCGAATCATTACTACTTGCGCCGATCGAGGCCTCGTCATCGCGGCCGTTGGTGATACACACATGCACAACGACTATGTCAGTGGTGGGTTCGCACTCGCCAGTGAGCTTGGAGTGCCCTATCTCGTTCATGCCGACGACCCGGTTGCCTTTGAGCGCGTACCGGTACGGGACGGAGATGTGTTCGAGTTTGGTCCGCTGACGGTCAGCATTCTTCACACGCCTGGCCATACTCCTACGCATATCTCGTTCCGGATTACCTCCATCGAAGACCCGGTCGGTGCAGTGATGAGTGGTGGATCCATGCTCTATGGTAGCGTTGGTCGAACCGACCTGATCTCAGCGGACATGACGGAGCCGCTGACACATGCGCAGTACCAGAGCGTTCATCGCCTTGCCGATGACCTACCTGGTGCTACTCAGTTGATGCCCACGCATGGTTTTGGCTCATTCTGCTCTGCAGTCTCCGTTCAGGAGGTCTCTGACGGTACCGTTGGTGGAGAACGACGAGTCAATATCGTCTTCCAGTATCCATCTGAGGATGACTTTGTCGCGATGTTGATGGCAAGCTACGATCCATACCCTGCCTACTATCGTCATATGGGGCCGGCCAACCTTGCAGGTGCGTCAGCGCTCCGACCCAAGACTCCTCCCGTGTTGACCGGCGCAGAGGCCGCGAAGTTGCGTGAGGAGGGTGCTCTCGCTGTCGATATAAGGGCTCGCCGTGATCATTTTGACTCGCATCCCGATGGAGCCCGACTCATGGAGTATGGATCCCTGTTCTCCACCTACCTAGGGTGGACGATCCCTAGTGACTCGAAAATTATTCTTGTTACTGATGACTCGTCAGACCCGCTCGCGGCCGTCACCTCCTTGGGTTTCATTGGTATTGAGCACATCCTCGGCCAAGTCGATGCCAAAGAGTTGAGTGCGGTGGTAGGCGAGCGGTCGATCCCTGCCGTTGACTTTGCCGAATATTTTGACACCATCGTCTCGACGCCACATCAGTTGCTCGATGTCCGCAACCCTTCTGAACATCGGCAGAGTCGTCTACCTGGTGCGAAGCAGATTCCGATTTACGAAGTGGCTGATCGACTCCACGAAATCGACATGACCACGCCGGTTGTCGTCCATTGTGCTGCTGGCTATCGCGCCTCTGCAGCGGGTTCGATGCTGGCGGCACGGGGCTTCGAGGTGGTGGTCATCGACGATGACTTGGCGAATGGACTATCCCAGATCTGAAGAGGGAGGTGCCGCGGGCGCTGTCCGGTGGTGCGCTACTGGCGCACCTGCTCCGGCGCTCCTGTTTCTAGCGCTCTCCAACGTAGTACAACCGATCTGTTGGGGCGCTCCTTCTCCCACCGAGTGGAGTGTGCAGCGATGTGTACCCTAGCTGTGGTCACCAGCGCTTGAACGAGTGGTCTTAACCAGTTGAGGCATGGTCTTAACCAGTTGAGGCATATGCCAGCAAGCGTCCGATCGGGGGCGGGACTAGAGTCATACGGATGACAAGTGCGATCCCGGACCATCATCTCTTCTTTGTCGATGCGCTCGGTATCTACCAGGCTCCTCTGCGTCATGGTGGGACGGGTACCTCGCGAACGCGGCCATCGACTGGGTATGAGTGGAAGACATTCCTCTCCGCAGATGCGGAGGGCGCGCTAGTTGTCGTTCTTCAGCAATCGTTGTCTGGGCCCCCCACAGACCTCGACCAGGTTCTCGGGTCTACAATAGGCGGCACCATCACCCAGATCGAGTCGGCGGCTCCGCACCTCTATCAGTTCCGCCATCATGGCCGCCGAGGGTACGCCATTGATATGCCATCCATGCTCGCCGAGCAGTACCCTGATCACGTGAGTGTCGTTATTGGCGAGGACGAATTCGTTGTGTGTACGCCTGGTGTAGGCTCCCTTCAGGACCGAAGGGTGGTCAATGGTTGGGGCACTCTGACTTTAGCTCCATTGCGGTCTCTCTTGCCCTCTCAAGCCGAGATTGCAGGTGCAGCCCTCCGGCCGCTTGATGGATGCTTGAGCACAGTTCGCGATGGGAAACGGATCCTTGTGGGGGTATCGGCGACGACGGATATACAGGTGCTTCTGGCAGCAGCGGTCTTCGACTTCGCTGCCACCATCTTCGATATCGGAAAGGAGGCGAACTACGTGGTGACGAGTTGGGTACCGGACGCTCGGGCAATCGCTGGTGACCTGGCTGTGCTGTCTGGTCGTTCGGTGATAGTTGTCGACCCTGCCACAGTAGTCGCGCGTGGTGGGGTAGAGTTGGTCCGGCAACACCATGATGACCTTCTCGAGCCGCTGGGGCCACAACGCTTGCTGAGAAGGACCTATGCTGACTGGCTAAGACTCGGCGAGCGAACCCATGAGTGGACCAACTCTAGCGAAAGCGAGTCGAGATAGCCTTACTCCTCCTGAAGAACGGTAGAAGGCCCCTCGTACTCGGTCCGCTTGGTTTGTGAGACGACTCCGATTACTCTCGTCTCTGCTCCCTATGCTGCTGTTGAAGTGAGGCGTTGGGCCGCTACGTGTTCGCATTGGGCGAGTGATGCCTCTGTTCGCCGGTGCGTTGCCTATGGAGTGCGATCACTCGGTCAAATCGCCAGGGCCCACACCATGCTGCGTTGGTGGTTCTAGTTGCCTTTTGGCATCCACCCACGAATTCGGTTTCTAAGGTCGATCGACAATGCATGAGTGCATGAGCTTTGCGCTCGTACAACGACGTATGGCAACGAACGAACGAGGAGGCGGGAACCTGGCTCGGTGGCAGGGAACGATTGAGGAGAAAGTGTCACCGGCAACACTGAACTGGCGTGCCAACATTGGGACCACATTCACCACCTTGGATAAGCTTCACGTCTCACAGTCCATATCGCACGAGAATGCGTAGCAATCGATAGCTGCCATCGAGGTTGGACCTCTCTGGCACCAGCATGAGTGCGGCAAAGCAATCCCCCCTGCCGAGCGAGTGAAGGCCCAGGCAGAGCGGTGAACTAGTGTGCGGACTCAGCTACTGGTGCGCTACGAAAGAGCCACTTATGCATGAAGGTAAATTTTCCGAACCATAACAGAACGAAGGAGAGAAGATAGGACCCCTGGACCACGATGTCGGTCGCAAGACGCGAAGTGCCAAGGAACCCGGCGTGCGAATGAGAGAAGTCCACGAACCAGGTGGAGAACACGAGTCCTGTCACCGCCATGAGAATATAGGGGAGAACCTCCCTGCGGAAGGAGGTCGGGCTCTTCTTGCCCCAGGCCCAGTAGCGGTTGATAAAGTATGATGGCACCGCTCCAATAAGCGTCGCCGTGATCGCCGAGTCGCGCGCATTCTCCAGGCGCAGTACCGAGAAGACGAAAAAGAGCACAAGCTGCGAAAACAGCGCCGTGATTACTGACCCAGTTGCATATCGCCAAAAACGAGACCAAATGGCCCGTACCCTACGGTACTGTTCTTCGCTGATGATAAGCGTAGCGATCCGCTGTGCAACGAGTTCTATGGTCTCCACTTGTGCCCAGTATAGCAGTCATGGGGTCAGCCAACGTGCGCAGCATGAGGCATATGCGACCATAAAGTGCAGGTCAAATGTTATCATTTCGTTAGGGGTGGGGTAACACACTGTCTGTGGGAGGCTCGTTGACGGTTAGGATTGATATATTGATTAGCGAATATGTGATGGCTTGCGCTGAGGTCTACAGGTCCGCGATGGGTGCTGGTTGCTCGTCATCGTAGGGCGTGTGCACTGGGCCGGTCTGCGTTGGGTTCATCGTGTCTTCTGAATGGTTAGGTGTGTAGTTGGAAAAAGGTAGCGCAGCGCGTCACGTGGTGGTCACCGGGGGTTCCGGTTTTATCGGCACCCATCTTGTGAAGAGCTTACAACGTAAGAATGCGGTGGTCACCATTGTCGATAGGAACCAACCTCGTGTTGAGGGTGTCGATCACTTTGTGCGTGGGGCTATCGAGGACCGATCGACTTGGGACTCCTTAGATGACGAGTTACCCAACGGAGCGGACATTCTCGTGCACCTGGCTGCAAGGACGTCTGTGCTCGAGTCGATCAAGGACCCAGCCGATGTCTTTGCCTCCAACCTTGTTGGTTTTCATAACGCGCTGGAGTTTTGCCGACGACATGGAGTCCAGCGGGTAATCCTCGCATCCACCAATGCCGTGGTAGGTCTGAGTGGTGGGACAGAGCTGATTACTGAACTCTCGCCGTTAGCGCCACTTACTCCCTATGGAGCCAGCAAAGCTGCTGATGAGATGCTGGGGTCTGCCTATACCGAGTGCTACGGTGTTCGAGTGGCCGCCGTTCGCTTGACGAACGTCTATGGACCTGACATGTGGCGTAAAGACAGTATCGTTCCCCGGCTCTTTCGACATGCCCAGGGACAGGGCGAGTTTGTCATCTATGGTGACGGCGATCAGTTTCGTGATTTTGTCTATGTGGAAGACGTCGTTCGTGCCTTCTTATCACTAGCGGAGGGCGAGTTAGCCGGACCGGTTTCCTTCGGGTCCGGAGAGAGTGTCTCGGTGAACGAGCTGGTGGCACTCGTCAGTCAAGTGGTCGGGAAAGAGCTGCATCCTAGTCATGTGCCTCCCAAGGCAGGCGAGATGCCAGGAGTGCGAGTGTCGCTCGAGCGCGCTCGCATTGCTGGCCTCAAGGCAGATGTAGACCTGCGCGAGGGCTTGGACCGGGCATGGCGTGATTTCCTGGCGAGCGGTAGCCACTAGCGAGTGTCAAGTAGGCGCCCATCACGGTTTCCACTCTCGCAATGAACATTGAGCCGATGTCAGGATTATCAGTAGATCGGATTATCTGCAGATAGGACTGTCGGAGATGGGACTGTTAACGAGTTGTGCCCAACGGTAGCGCGGCCTGTCGAACCAGGACAGCCAGCCAGTCCTTCAAGATTGCGTCAGTTGCCAAGTCTTGACTCAGCCCTCTGACTCAACAGGGTGCTGACGCGCTCATGGGTCCGGGTGAGGCGTTCCTGCCACCATCTGGAGACAGGGGAGTCCATAGGTTGATACCACCGCAACTGTCCCTCAACGGACTCGAGTACCGCGGCTAAGGTCGCCTTGGGGGATGTATCGAGCAGCGACTCAAAGCTAAAGCGCCTTCCCCCTGGTCGCATGCCGATTTCTCGCTGGTGAGTGATCCGGATGAGTTGTGATCTCGGCAGGATCAATCCAGAGGCGACTGGCGACAACAGAAAGTCCACGAGGTCTTTGCGATCATCCTCCGATGGCGGCTCTGGGACATGGCGCAATAGATATGGCAAGGTTGTGACCGGCGGAACTGCTTCGTACCACGTTTCACAGATCTCGCCGAGCAAGATTCCAATGCGACGCAACCCAGATGGGGCGAAGGTAGCCACTGCGTGAGCATAGGTGCTGAGCCACGGGTTGAGTGCTTCGTAGAAGATTGCCTCGGCACGCTCCCAGCTCTCTTGTTCGGCAAGGAAGGCGAGCAACCGCAACAGAAAAGCCAAAGAGTCTGGTTGGGTCGGCTGCAACTCCGGCGGCAGGTAAGCAGAGAGAAGACCGCGTAGGTAGTCAACTGGGGTTCCACCAAGTACCGGCCCAATCGTCAGGTAGTAGCTTGCAAAGGGTGGTAGGTCGAAGTCAAATAGTTCGGTAAAGGCATCCCTTGTCCAAACAAGGTCAAGAACTTCTGGGATCGTTGGATGGGGGTCAGGGTTTTCGATTACCTCGGCGATCGCCTCCAGAATCTCGGCACTTCGTTGGACGACCATAGCTTCGTTGCTCGCACTCAAACAGATGTCGGGAGTTCGAAGGCTTGCGTTGTCGGCTTCAGAGGGCGCAGAAGCCAGCGGGGGCGCCGAGTACCATTCGGCGACACATCCTCGGCTGATTGAGTGAGCTGCATCCAGCGTTCAAAGATTGTTCGTGAACGTGAGGTGTCAACATGGACTTCACCATGAAGGTCCTCTGGTTCAGCCTTTGTGATCGTCACAACCTGGTGCCAGCAGTGCATCCCTGACACTGGATCGGGATGCACCCCAAAGGTAAGGTTCTGGTGGACACCGATGTCAGTCCACCAGATTCTGGCGGTGTCGGGGTCGCTGGACTCGTAGGGCTGGGCACCTCCGTGGGGATGCATTCCCCACTGAGTTCCCTCCTTGGCGAGACTGACAGAGCGCATCATTGCCGACGACCCGAGATCGCCTATTCGCCACCGGCCCATATGGTGGGAACAGGCGACGACACCTGGTCGAATCCCCTCGGTGACCCAGGTTTTCGCAACGAAATAGCCGAGATCAGTGTTGACCCGAACCAGGTTGCCATCACTCAGGGAGAGGCGTGAGGCATCAACGGGGTTGATCCATACCGGGTTGGTGTGCGCGATCTCATCAAGCCACTTTGAGTTTGCCGAGCGTGTGTGGATCTGCACTGGCAACCGGAACGTTGAGATGAGCGGGAACTGGTCCGGAGTGAGTCGTTCTGGATGAACGTGGCTCTTGATATAGGTCGGAGTGGCATACTCCTTCCAACCCCAATCCGCGAGTGTCGTGGAGTAGAACTCCAGACGACCAGATGGCGTGGGGAAGCCTCGACGCACTGCACCGTCGACGGTGATGCCAACGGGGCGTCGACCCTCGTCATCGGGCGCTGGGTCTCCAGTTGGCACGATATTGGAGGTAACAGGTTTGGGAGCGCTAGAGTACACCCGTCCGAAGGGCGTCACCGCTAAATCTTCAAGTTCGCTCGCGGGTACCTCCTCCGCGAAGACTTGCCCGACCCCATTGCGAATTTCGAAGGCACCGTAACGCTGCATGTATTCCAACGGGGTGAGGTTCTCTGCTGCTGCTCTCTCCGGGAGACCAGGTACAGAGTTTTCGAACATCCAACTGTAGTACTCCTCTACTGTGAGCTTCGATCCGGGATGGCGTCGCGACTCGAAGTACTGCCGTATTCCGAGAGATCCATCGGGGTCAATACGCCAGGAGAGTTCAATGTAGAATTCGTTCTCCTCCCACACCTCTCCTGGATTCACCTCGCGAGTGTCATAGACCCGCCCTCCGAGCCGCTCTCGTGCTACTTTTAGCACTGGTTGGCGAAATCCAATCCATTGACCATCGTACTGTTCATATGAAAAGGTGTCGTGTCGTTCCGATGCGTGACCCATCGGTAGGATATAGTCGGCGAAGAAAGAAGTCTCGTTCCACGTAGGGGTGAGTGCAACGTAACAACCAATTTTATGTTCGTCCAAGAGCATCTCGATCCATGAGAAGCCGTCTGGATTGGTCCAGACGGGATTGTAGACACGGGTCATATAGACCTCCAGTCGCCGACCGGTCCGTTCTATGAGGTGAGGCAGGAGGTAGGAGAGTTCATTCATGGCCAGCGGGAACTCTAAGGGCCATGAGAGTTCGTTCCAGACGTTAGGGTGGCCGGGGGTGTGGATAGGTCGGGGGACGTACTTATTCCAGGCATTCAGGTTGGTTCCCCCAGGGGTTGCTACCGCGCCGAGGAGAGCATTCAGGAGAAAAGTAGTGCGCGATACCTGCCAGCCACCGAGGTTCCCGGCAGCGGCAGAGCGCCAGTTGTGGCTTGAGAGCGCTGTCCCAGATGTCCCGATGATCTCGGCTGCCTCGCGGAGCGTCTCGATATCGACTCTGGTTTCAGCGGCGGCAAACTCCAGCGTGTAGTCGGCATAGATCGACTTGAGGTGGACCTCGAAGTTCTCGAAGGTTTGCGGTTCCGTCGGTGCCTCAGCCGAGAGGTACTCTTGCCAGTTCCACCACCTGCGCACGAATTCACGGTCATAGAGATCGTTCTGGATGAGGTAGTTTGCAAAGGCAAGATTCATCGCCGCTTCGGTGCCAGGCCATGGAGAGATCCACAGATCAGCGTGGGTGGCTGTGTTCGACAGCCGAGTATCGACCACGATGAGCTTCGCACCACGTTGGCGAGCTTCAGTGATGCGCTGGGCATGCGGGTTGAAGTAGTGCCCGGTCTCGAGATGAGAGCTGATGAGATAGATAACCTTGGCATTGGCAAAGTCGGCACTTGGGCGGTCGATACCGCTCCAATAGTGGTAACCTGCCCGCCCTCCTGAGGAACAGACATTCGTATGGGAGTTATGGCCGTCAACACCCCAGGCGGCAAGGACGCGTTCCGTGTAGCCGTCCTCGCCTGGACGTCCAAGGTGGATCATGATCTCATTTTGTCGCTCCTCGAGGATGGCCGTTCGTAGCCGGTTGGCGATATCACGAAGAGCCTCATCCCAGGAAACACGCTCGAATCGGCCCTGCCCTCTAGGCCCTACACGCTTGAGTGGATAGAGAATTCGGTCGGGATCGGTTACCTGGTTGATGGTAGCTGGCCCCTTGGCACAGTTTCGGCCTCGTGACCCTGGGTGTTCAGGGTTACCTTCGAATTTGCGGACTTGCAGGGTACTACGATCAACGTAGGCCAGTAAACCGCAGGCGGATTCACAGTTAAAACAGGTTGTGGGAATCAACATCGAGTGGCGTTCCACCCGCTTAGGCCACTGGTGGGAGTCGAGTTCGACCCAATCATCCCAGCTCTCCTTCGGGGGAAAGCTGGCGAGGTCGGTCCGCGACGGTCCCTGATAGAACGTCTCGCCAGCAGCATCGACCGCCTCACGTCTTGCCCGAATACGATCACTTAGCTTGTTGAGGTCACTCACTAATACTCCTTAAAGTCTTGAAGACGATAGTCATCGTTAATAACGCGAGGTTGATCGATCGCATCAGGCGAGCGGAACCGCTTGTCCAGCTTGTACGAAGGCATGTTCGAGGGGCAAAATGCAGAGCAGAGCGGCGACCCCAAGATCCATACCGACGAGCGGAGTGGCGATCGCGAGTAGGTTGAGAAGAATACCTGCCAGAAAGGCCCACTTGAAGCGCCCACGGGTCATCTCGTAGGAGGCAAGATGCGCCTTCGCAGTGGGATGGGTGATAGTGGCTTCGCCGATCACCATCGCCAGGTTGATCACGGCGAGGGCACTGACGATGCGGTCAAGGTAGGCAACGTGGAGTGGATTTGCCGCTGCAGCACCGAACAAGGTGATCGCCGCTCCCACCAGCAGTGCCTGGATCACCAAGTGGGGTGGCAGCAGAGGATTTTGCCAGAGGTCACGGGCTTTTGCCTGGGCGAAGAGGAACGCAGTATAGAGGGCGGCGAGGCAAGCCAGTGGTATGCCCGGAATGGCCAGTAGTTCCTCAAATGTTCTTGCACGGAAAATGGCAGCAACAAGGTCAAGAGTGACGACACCCCCAAAAAGCATGAGACCCCAGGCACCACGCACGAGCCAGCTTTGGAGGCGACCTTTGAGGAAGATCAGATGAAACCGTTCTGGGTGTTTGAGGTCGATGATGAGCAAGATACCGGTGATGCCGAGGAATACAAGAGACGTGACGGGTCCAACGAATCGCACGACTGGTGATGACCAAGGCAGACGGTGAAGCAGTGCGAGCAGTATCGGAACGAGATAGGCACCTGCCGAGATTCCCTTGGTCCATGTGTAGAGGCTGACCTTCCACCCCCACGGAGCTGAGTGGGCAACATCATAGGCGAGCTTCGCCTCGGTGGAGAGATTGGAGTCATGGAAGTCCGCAGGATGGCCTGATACCGCAAGATTGGGTCCGCGCTGAATCTCGGACCACATGAAGGTATCGCCGCTGGGGCGAGTGGCTGCGATCGGATCAAGGGTTGCTTGGTGCGCACCCTTGTAGTAGACCTTCGGGCGCGTTCCCTTGTCAGGTGATCGAACCGCTACGCTCTGGCGATGGATGGTCTTTGTCACAGGAGAGTTCATGTCCTCGAGACGTCCAATCAAAATAGCTTCAGTTGGACAGACGACGACACAAGCGGGCTCGAGGCCCACCTCGAGTCGGTGAGCACAGAAGTTGCACTTTTCGGCTGAATGATCATCTGGATTGATGAAGATGGCATCATAGGGGCACGCAGCCATGCATGCCTTGCAGCCAATGCAAATCGATTTGTCAAAGTCGACGATGCCATCATCACGTTGGTACATGGCACCTGTGGGGCAGGCTGCCACACAGGGTGGGTTGTCGCACTGGTTGCATCGAGTAACCTGAAAATTACGACGAACGTGAGGAAAGACTCCGACTTCAACCGCCTTGACATAGGTCCTTGTGACCCCGAGCGGTACATCATTTTCGGATTTACACGCGGTGGTGCAGGCGTGACAACCGATACACTTACTCTGATCGAGCACCTTTACCCAGGTCTCGGTCCGTTTCCTTGGTTCTGTCAGCAACTGGTCCCCTTTGCACAGTGATGCCGAACTGGCATGTTGCTATCCTATTCCAGCTCGTGGCTGGAACCGGGTCGGCGAGTTGCGCGATCCTTGTTCGTGGTGAGCGGTCTCTTTGGTCAAAATCAAGCGCGATGAACTGGTTGAATGCGACCGTGCATGACGATAAGGGCGCCAAAAGGCCGCTTGACCACGGACACGATCACGTCGGCATCCCCAATGCAAACTATTTGCAAACTTATATCGTCCGTTGTCGATCAAACCAGGCGTAGCCAAGCAGTCCGACCAGGAGCAGCAGGGAGATGGCTCCAAGTGCAAGTGCGTCACGCAAGTGGGGAGCACTGTAGCTCAGGGTTAGCCCTCCTGTTCCCTGCGGTACGTCGATTGCAAGCAAGCCGTGATCGTTATGGACGGAGACTGTTGCGCCGGTATCTGTGCGTGCCTCCCATCCAGGTGCATAGGCAAGCGTCGATGTGATAACACCTGGGCGGGTAGTCTTCAGCCGTGCGGTGAGAGTGCCATCGGTGGTTTGTGTCTGTGACAGCACGGTGATCGTAGAACTTGATCGAAGGTAGCCAGCGGTTGGATGCGTGCTCACGAAATCAAGAGAGCTGAACTTTCCCTGGAACGTACGCCACTTGAGCGGATTGAGATGGTTGACCAATGGTCCGGCTACCTCCAGGTCCGTGGAGGGAGTCGTGACGACAACATCGATAGGTCGTGTTCGCGTCAGGTGGGAATGAGAGACAACGATCAGAGAGGCGAGAAGCTGCGATGAGAAGGCGGAGGGAAGCTCGACGGTTGCCCATCCATCTGAATGAACGACTGTTCTGAGGTCGACAAAGGATTGACCGCCGACGCTCGTCGCGGTAACCTTCAGCGAGTGAACACCAGAGCCTGGATGAAGCAATACGGATCGCGCAGCTCGGATGTTGCCTACATAAAAGGTGCTCGGTTCGTCGGCATGTAGAAGCGGGCGAGCTCCATTGTTCGCGAGGACAGACGGCTTCAACGTTTGAACTGGCAGCCGGAAGTAGCGACGGGATGTGATCAACAGGTCCATGTTGAGGCGCTGGTGGTAGAAGGGTATCAAGGCGGGATCGAGGGTGGACTGGGTCTTGGTGTGGGTGAGGTCGTTATAGCTAGCTAGCGTCAACGAGGCGTATCCCTGGATGGAATCCGTGTGGGTGAAGACATTGCGGTCGAGTTGTTCATTGGCAACGATCGCCCGATCATAAAGGTAGAGATTAGGGTCATAGAGCCCGTAACGTTCAGAACCATGAATCAGTTGACTAGCGGACGGTGCCGCTGGATTCCCTGCGGGTTCGTAAAACGCTGGCAGCACCACAAATTGAACAGCCATCCCTAGCATGTCAAAGACCAGTACGCTGATGAGAACGTTCCGGATCCACCGATTGGAATACGGCGAGGCTCCGCTGTTCTTTGCCGAGGGAGTGCTTCGTGATCGACGCGCCCAAAGCGTGCCGAGGACCACCAGCATCACGATGGTCTCGACAATGATGTACAGGCGGATCTCCAAAAGGGCGGTGTGGGTTGGAGTTGAGTTGGCGTCGACGAACTTGAAAAAAGTAACCGGTGCTAGCACGATGCTAGCTCCAACAGCTACGGTGATGAGGCCGAGAAGAGCAAGAAGATAGGTGACCGAACGTGACAACGGTTTCGGTTTTCCATCATTCCAGTAGTACTGGGCGCCAGCAGCTGCAAGAAGAACGCCGGCGAGGTCGACATCGATGATATAGCGCGACGCGAGGCGCTGAAGACTGAAGAGCGGCAGATGATATACGATGGTGGCAACAGGTGTCTCAGAACCAAGCGCTAGCAACGCCGCGACAATCATGAGCGTGATCAGGAACGACTTCGCCCAGGGCTGGATAGTGGGCAGATGGCGGGTGGCGATGCCGATGATTGCGAACACGAGACCCACCGAGGTAATGGCGATGGTGATCTCTGATGGGTTATAGTTGCCAAAGTAGTTGGGGAGGTATCCGCCGCTGTAGCCCCCGTAGGCGAAGGGAAAGAGGATCAGAGGGAAAAAGCGATAACCAAAGGGCCCAAACCCTGCGTACTGGGCTGGAAGATGTGCCCGATTCGAGAGAGCGGTGTACGCAAGTCCGGTGAGCCATTGCGGAGCTGATAGTCCGAGCGCGACTACCGCTGCAAGGAATGTCAATCCAATCGTGCTTGGCCTAAGAGCACGATAGGCCAACTTCACCACAAACAGCACACCAAGGGCCACGACACTTGCGAGCATGGCCTCAGGTGCCCCAGCAAATACAGCGCACGCGAAAGCGGTGGCGAGCCCCGCTGCATTAGCGATCCGCTGCGGACGTGTCGGGGCATCGAACAAACGCATCAGGAAGAGGATCGCCACAAGTGAGGCAAGGTCACCCTCGATCATGTCGATATGAACAACCTGTGCAGTGAAGGCTCCCGTCCCGACAAAGAGGGCCCCGGCTGCGATTGCGAACCACCGGTTGATTCCGATGGTCTCGGCGATCTTGAGGGTGACGACCTCGGCGATGAGCCAGCAGAGGCTGAGGGTTACAGTCATGGCCGCGCTGGCGGGTAGTAGCACGAAGAAGACCATCAGCGGGTATAGAGCACCGGCGTTGAACCCAGCGAGCAGTGGCGTCCCATCCCAGTTGAAGGGGTCCCAAGTGGGAAGGTGGCCAGCACGATAGTCCTGTCCAACAAGCCATCGAAGGGAGATATTTTGAGTGGCGTTATCTCCAAGGATAGGGGGGTGACCAAGCAGGGCTGGAATCACAATCGTCAGCACCGGAAGCAGTGCAAGCACCATCCAATTGCGGTAGGTGAGGCGGTGTTTTTGGTTCGCCTCCGAAATCACGAGGGTGCGATCCAGCGTTCGCGTAGATAGGTTCGAAGCGCCGCCCGTCCGTAGTACCAACCATACAGGAGGTTGGTTGCCTTCTTAGATTGACCTGCGAGTCTCTTTACCATGTGTACGGGGAATTCCTGGATCCGTGCTCCGGCAAAGGCAGCTGAGATCAGAAGTTCTGAGGATTGATATTGCGGTTGATCGAGTCGGAGTTTGCCAGCCAGCGCAGTGGTGAAGAGGCGCAAGCCAGAGGACGTATCGGTAACAGGCACACCGGTCAGGCGCGAAATTAAGGTAGCGAACACCTTGACGCCAAGGTCGCGTAGAGGGTCTCCGACGACAGTCGAACCAAGAACCCGTGATCCCTGGACAAAGTCTGCGCGCCCCGACGTGAGGTACGTGAGGCCAGTCACGAGCCCTTCGGGTGACCATTGTCCGTCGGCATCAACTACGCAGATATACGTTGCCCCAAGACGAAGCGCTGCGAGGTAACCAAGTCGGAGAGCCGCACCTTGGCCCCTGTTGATGGGGGTCTCGCAGCAGAGTGCACCATTGGCAATGGCCACCTTGCATGTTTGGTCGGTCGATCCATCAGAAACGACAATGACCGTTGGGGCGACACCGTCGAGACGACCAGGCATGGTCGCCAGAACGGCAGGCAAGGCCTCAGCTTCGTTGTAAGCGGGGATGACCACGACCACACGAACGTCATTGCCATCAACGTTCGATAGAAGCCTGTCTAGTGCGAAACGATCGATTGGATCAAGAGGATCGCGAGCGTCGATCGCGAGCGGCCGAGTCACGCGCATCGTGGTTTCGAACTCCTTACCTCATAGTCGTTTTCTACAGTATCGCCCTTGGGCAATGATCCCTGTTCCCAGGTCAACATATGCTACCAACCGCAGCCGGTCCACCCAGACCAACACTCTAGTGGCGATGCGAGCGATTGCTCCGGTGTCATTGACTCGCCCTAGTGTCATTGTGCAGGTTGTCTTGTGACAGCATTGGCTGATAAGCCCCTAAGACAGGGAATTTTCGAATTTCTCTCACAGTGGCCGAGTCAACTGCTATAGTGGGTGGTGCACTAGATGTAGTGTCACTAGTTTGCAGGAAACGCTAATTGTGGGGGTTTAAAGCGCTCCCATATTGGAGGGAGAGGGCATGAAAAGGCAATTGAAGGGCTTGGAGCGGCATTTCACCTCGCAGGGAGTGAGTCCGTTTGAGTCAGTGATGTGGGAACGCAGGGATGCCAAGATATCGAACTATCGCACGGGTGAGGTCGCCTTTGAGCAACCAGCGGTCGAGGTGCCAAGCAGCTGGAGCATGAATGCTACCAACATCCTCTCCCAGAAGTACTTTCGGGGTGCCCTTGACTCAGCCGATCGAGAGGGGTCCTTAAAGACGGTAGCAAATCGTATCGTGGATACTCTGGCACGCTGGGGAGAGAAGGACGGCTACTTTGCTGATGCCGAAGAAGCCTCCGTGTTCGCCGACGAGCTCAAGTATCTTTTGATCCATCAGAGGGCAGCGTTTAACTCGCCAGTATGGTTCAACATCGGTGTGCGTGGGGTGCCGCAGCAAGGATCAGCTTGTTTCATACTCTCAGTTGATGACACAATGGATGCCATCTTGAATTGGTACCGCGAGGAGGGTGTGATCTTTAAGGGCGGATCTGGCTCGGGTGTCAATCTTTCTCGTATCCGATCATCACTCGAACACCTCAACGGTGGAGGCACGGCGTCAGGACCGGTGTCATTCATGCGGGGTGCAGATGCTTCGGCGGGGACCATCAAGTCTGGAGGTAAAACCCGTCGCGCAGCCAAGATGGTCATTTTAGATGTCGATCATCCAGATATTGAGGAGTTTATCTGGACGAAGGCGATTGAAGAGCGCAAGGCTCGCACGCTGGAGGCTGCTGGCTTTGACATGGGGGTAGACGGAAAGGACGCATTCTCGGTCCAGTATCAGAACGCGAATAATTCAGTTCGCGTCAGCGACGAATTCATGCAGGCAGTCCTGGAGGGTCGTGACTGGGAGTTGCGAGCGGTTACCAACGGCGACGTGCTGAAGCGGTTGCCAGCGCGTGATCTGATGCGCCAGATCGCTCAGGCCGCATGGGAGTGTGCCGATCCTGGTGTCCAATACGATTCCACCATCAATCGGTGGCATACAACGCCGAATGCTGGTCGTATCAATGGATCGAATCCGTGTAGTGAATACATGCATCTCGATAACTCCTCGTGCAACCTCGCCTCGATCAATCTCTTGAAGTATCTCGATGAGGATGGGACCTTCGATGTAGACGGGTTCTCACATGCTGTATCGCTCCTGATCGTCGCCCAGGATATTCTCGTGGGCAACGCTGACTATCCAACGGAGAAGATTGCCAAGACGTCGAGAGCGTATCGGCAGCTCGGGATCGGCTACGCCAACCTTGGTGCCCTCTTGATGGCTCTCGGTTTACCTTACGATTCGGAGGCAGGACGTGCCTATGGTGCGGCAATCACCGCGATTATGACCGGTGTGGCTTACGATACCTCAGCACGGCTCGCAGCAAGAGTTGGCGCATTTGATGGCTTTGTTGCTGACCGCGACGGGATGTTGCGCGTCATCGCGATGCATCACGAGGAAGTGTCGAAGATTAATTCATACTTCGTACCACCGGAGTTGTTCTCAGCGGCACAGGAGATATGGCAAGAGGCTGAAATCCTTGCTCGAGAGCAAGGGGTGAGAAACGCCCAGGTCTCCTTGCTTGCGCCCACCGGAACCATCGGTCTCCTCATGGACTGTGATACCACTGGGATTGAGCCAGATCTCGGTCTCGTGAAGTTTAAGACGCTGGTTGGCGGCGGGACGATGACCTTTGTCAACCAGACCGTTCCTCGCGCCCTACGATCGCTCGGCTATGATCAGGCAGCTATCGATTCAATCGTGGCCTACATCGATGAGCACAAGACTATCCTTGGAGCTCCACAACTGCTGCAGGAGCATCTCCCGGTCTTTGCGTGTGCGATGGGTGATAACGTCATCAGCTATCGCGGCCATATTGGGATGATGTCAGCTGTGCAGCCTTTCCTGTCAGGTGCAATCTCCAAGACAGTTAACCTTCCCGAGACCGCGACGGTAGAGGACATCGAGGAGGCCTATATCGAGAGTTGGAGACTGGGTTTGAAGGCCGTTGCCATTTATCGGGACAACTGCAAGGTCGGCCAGCCACTCCAGACGATGCGCAAAGAAGAGGCGCCAGTCGTCACGGCCGAGGTCGCCGAGTTGCGTCGCGAACTTGCGGAGCTTGGATCGCAGTCCAAGCGTGAGCGGTTACCTCGTCATCGACAGTCAAGGACGTATGCATTTCAGGTCGCTGATGCCGAGGGTTACGCTACGGTTGGCGAGTATCCGGATGGACGACCCGGTGAAGTGTTCATCAAGGTCTCCAAACAGGGATCGACGCTTGCAGGGGTCATGGATGCCTTCTCTATCGCGGTGAGCCTGGGCCTCCAGCACGGTGTTCCCATGGAGACATTCGTTCGTAAGTATGTGAACATGCGATTCGAGCCGGCTGGCATCACTGACGATCAGGACATCCGCATCGCCTCAAGCCTGGTCGACTACATTTTCCGACGTTTAGCCATCGATTACCTCGACATCGAGACTCGTGACGAATTGGGGATCCATACAACGACTGAGCGTACCCGTAGCCTGTTGTTCCCTGTCGATGAGCAGGCAATCACCTCCACGCGGGAGATCGACGAGAGTTACGGGGCTTCCGAGACGCCTCTGCCACCCCTTGACGACGCTGTATCATTCACGCAGTCCGATGCTCCTTACTGCTACTCGTGTGGTAACGTGATGCAGCGATCTGGTTCATGCTTCGTATGTTCAAGTTGTGGGACAACGTCGGGATGCTCGTAAGCTTGACCACAATGGGTGTGTGCAGGTGTAGTAACCCGAGTGCGATGAACGTCGACGGACCTAGCCTTGTTTGGCGAAGTTGGAGTATCTCGTCGGGCAAGTAGGAAACGCGGGAGTCGTCGCATGGCGGCTCCCGCGTCTTGTCCACGAGAATGTCCTAACCGACCTTCCTGTGGGCCACGAAAAATGGTGCG
The DNA here is from genome assembly GCA_021822605.1 of Actinomycetes bacterium. Lineage (GTDB taxonomy): Bacteria > Actinomycetota > Acidimicrobiia > Acidimicrobiales > Acidimicrobiaceae > Ferrimicrobium. The sequence goes on along the minus strand of JAKAQL010000013.1, from coordinate 7,432 downwards.
ACAAGGTCAACCAAGCAAACCCGCTATGCCGTCGACAATGACGTCCGTCCCCCGTATGTGAAGGGTCGACCTTAGGTTCGACAGGCCTTCCACCTGCTCCAGGTCCGGGGATGCAGTCACAGTGCGACATGCCTCGTAGTTACCTCCTGGCGGGACGCGCGCACTGGTCGCTGACGTCCGTCAAATTCGGAATCTCACAACGCACTCCCAGATGTGTTCGATAACGGTTGGCCGGGGAGTACTCGAGACCGACTGGTTGGTGATCAAATGGAATGCCGAGGCGAGCTTCGGCGCGTGGCCTGGCTGACAGGGTCTGGTGCGATCAACATCGCCGGCAGGCCATGTGTCCTTGCGCAGTTGCCCGCCCATCGGGTAGCCTGAACTGCGCAAGACCGAGGTGGCCCTAAGGTTCAGGTGGAGGGAGAGCCTCGCCGACGGTGTCCGGGTTCACTAGGGGACGTTTCCACGTGACGTGCGACACACTCCTCTCCTGAGGATACCCATCTGAGTAATCGCGTGTGGTTACCTTGGAGCAGGGGGATTCGCCAGTCTCATCTGGCGCAGCCTTCTGGGTAGCACCTGTTCGTAGTGCTGCATCATCCGAATGTCGATCGTTCATCGGCCTTAGAACGGCGGCCCTCGGAGTTGCAGTCGCTAGTCCTCGATCACGGTGGATTGCCTACGACAATGGTTATCGTAACCTCTGAGTTCCGGCCTTGCGGAGAATCCTGGATCGAGTGTCGGTTGCTTCGGCAGGTGGGGCAAACAGGGTTTGAACGTGGGCGACGCCCGAGCCGCGGGCACTCGAACTTGTCAAGAACAGTCAGTATCAGGGCGTGTGGGCGGGTCAAGACAAGGTTGCCCGCGAATTGGTCTAGCTTCCCTTTCTGCCGGCCAAAAGTCCCTAACGGTTGTGGAGTCATAGGTTGGACGACCGACGCCGTGTAGTTTCAGTGGTTGAGCTATCGGATTGGAGTCAGTTACTGTGAATGATTATGAATATGATCTCATCACGATTGGAGCTGGCGGCGGCGCTTATCCCGCTGCCTTTCAACTCGCCCGTACCGGCCAGCGAGTTCTCATGCTTGATCCAAAGGGAGTGATGAGTGGGAATTGTCTGGCTGAAGGATGCGTCCCTTCAAAGACCATTCGCGAGGGAGCTGAGTTGTATCGTGGCATCCGTACGATGCCATACTTCCGAGCAGAGACTCCGCCTGATTATCGGTCGATGGTTGCATTCAAGGATTCGGTGCAGCAACTGCGTTATCAACAGCATGATCAGGAGCTCGCAAGTCTCGGAGACCGCATCCGCCTGATTGATGGTATCGCAACCCTCCTAGACCCCCATACTGTGGCATTCGAGACCAAGTCTGAGGCCAAGACGGTGACTGCAAAGTACATTCTCCTTGCTTCTGGGTCGGATATCTCGATGCCACCGATCAAGGGAATCGAGCACTGTGTCACAAGTAGAGATTTGTTCGCAGTCACACCGACGGTCACTGAGTTGCCTGCCAGGCTCGCTGTCATAGGAGGCGGATACATTGGGCTAGAGGTGGCGACGATGTGGCATGCCCTTGGTGTCGATGTCACGGTATTCGAGGTTGCCGATCAGCTGCTCCCAGGTATGGACCCTGACTTTGCAGAGCTAGTTGCTAAGGGCCTAGCGCAGGGAATTGGTGTCGAACTCGGCGCCGAAGTGACGGAGGTCGATGACCGTCATCGCGTGAAGTACTCCAAGCTCGGAAAGCCTTCATTCTTTGAAGCAGATTTGGTCTTATTGGCCACCGGGCGGCATCCAGTGCTCCCACTCGGTGCCGAGGCCCTTGGTCTACTCGATGAACGGGGCCGGCTCATAGTTGGACCTGGAGGTACGACAAGGGAGCAGTCGATCTTTGCGGCAGGGGATATCACGGGAACCCAAATGCTCTTCCACGCCGCCACGCGCGAATCTCTAGCGGTTGCTCGCAATATCCTGGCCGGTCGAACGGTAGATCGTGTCGATCCCCAGACAATACCTGCCACTATCTTTACCTTCCCAGAGGCAGCCTGGGTCGGATCGACTCGAGCCGACCTAATCAACCGAGGGATCGAGACGGTTGAGGTAGCGGCACCCTTCGATCATGAGGCACGGACACAGATCTTGAATGAGCCCTATGGCGAGGTCCGACTCTTTGGGGATGCGCGTTCAGGTCGCCTGCTTGGAGCCTGGGTGGTGGGAGAAGAGGCAGGCCAGCTCATCGGCGAACTAGCGACAGCGATCGCGTTGGGAGCGACTATTGCAGACGTTGCCTCAATTGCTGATCAACATCCGTTGGCTCATGAGGCAATATCCAGGGCGGCCCGTACTCTGGTCTGAGCTGTGATTCTGGATCTTGTATCAATTAGAAGGCTCCTGCGTTTACGGATTCCAACCTGTGGAGGTGCTAAAGTCAATCGGTCCAGGTTGAGACGATGATGAGACGGCCTACCCAAGTGAAACCCCGCCACCGCGAAGCAACCACAGCGAAGAGAGGATGGTGGGGAATCTCGCCCTTAACCTCCATCGGCCCCTGTCAAGGTAACTTGCCGAGCGATTGCCTGGAGATCAAAGACTCCTACAGGCTCTGTTTAAATCAAGACCTGAAAGATACGGTTGAGCTTCGCGATACCTCAAGCTGTGCGTCAGGGTTGTTTGAGTAGATGTCAATTTATGCCGATGACTGTTTGAAGGGTTGCGGTTTCGGTATAGCCGTGTTAGTCTGTGCGCAGGCTATTTCGGTCTTGTCCCACAGTGGACCACCGCCGAGTATCTGGAGGGTTTGTAGATGAGAAACCGGCTCAGGCGTACTGCCTGGCAGGCGATCGGAGGTGCGGCAGTAGCTGTCGTACTGATCTCGGTGTCGACTTCGTCGGAGGTTCATCCCCAGCTCACGAGTTCTGTTCAGTCAATGAAGCAGGAGGCTAGTGCGCTAACACAGAGGATCGCAGCACTTAACGCACAGGTTCAATCGATCAGCTCACACTACGCATCGGTTGAGACCCAGATTCAGCAGCTGCAAGCGAAGGAAAGTACCGTAGAGGCGGCAATCGCTCAAAAGCAGTCGGAGCTGAAGAAACTTCACGCTGAAATTGTTTCAGAAGCCGTTTCGCTATTTGCGCAGGCCGGTACCGACTCGCAGGTCCTGAGCGTTCTACAGGACAACCCAAACTCGTCCGCGGTTGCACAGGAGGACATCTCGACCGCATCATCCACCCAGGAAGAGGCGGTCAATGCCTATGAAGCGGTGCAACAACAACTCGCGAATCAGCAATCGCAGCTACGGGCTGATCAGTCACAACAGGCATCACTGCTCAACTTGTTGAGTGCCCAGGAGGCGAAGGCGCAATCAGCGCAACAGCAAGCGTCGACAGAGCTGTCGAGTGTGAATACTCAGATCCAGCAGATGGTGGCTGCCCAACTTGCTGCCGAGGAGCAAGCTCGTCAGGCCCAGATTGAACAACAACAGATCGCCGCCGAACAGGCGGCGGCTGCACAACAGGCGGCGGCTGCACAGGCTGCACAACAGGCTGCTAGTCAATCGCAGGGTCAAGGCTCGTCAAGCCCGCCGCCGACCTCGGTTGCTCCCTCACCAGCCGCAGTAGCGCCCAGTGGTTATGCCAATCCGATTCGCTCCATCGGTGACCTCCAAATCTGGAGAATTGATCAGGGCGTTGACTACAACGGATATGGTCCGATCTATGCCATTGGCGATGGAGTGGTCCTCTCAACGTTCAACGGAGGTTGGCCAGGAGGTACATTTATCACCTACCGACTCACCAATGGACCAGCAGCGGGCCTGGTGGTCTACGCCGCTGAGGACATCAACCCCGATGTCAGTGTTGGGCAGTCAGTGACGCCGAATACTGTTATCGGGACACTCTACAACGGTCCTGACGGTATCGAGACCGGTTGGGCAGATGGTGGAGCGCTGGGCGAGACGATGGCGATGAGTTACGGCCAGTTCTATGGCTCAAACTCTACAGCTTTTGGTTACAACTTCTCGCAGCTGCTATCGTCGCTGGGTGCGCCTGGGGGAGTGCTGCAGAATAGCCCCACAGGTTCGGTCCCAGGCAACTGGCCGCAGTGGTAACCGACCGTTAACAACACCTCCATGATCGCTTGTCCAAGGTTGGTTCGGCCACTCGCGGTCTATCCGTTGCAGGTACGTATTATTGTGCGATGCGGCTACGTTTAGGGTTCGAAGAGGTGTGTACGAACCGAGTCGGCACAGACGACAGCTGGTTGAAACTCTGTATGCCCCGGGCAGCTGCAGTGCTAAATAGCAGATAAGCCAGACGCGATCCGCTGAGACAGTGCGCACCGACATTCCCAGCCAAAGGCTCGTCAATACGCTGCGCGCCTCCTGGTGGTAGGTACTGGCACCTATTGCAACTCCTGGGTCGCAAGACGCTCACGGGAGACAGGTTAGGTATCAGCGCCAACGATGGTGTACCTACCGTCATTTCGAGTGGGGTGGTGGGGCTACAGTTCTTGTGGCGGGCAAGTCCAGCAGGCGCACTTTCGTGGCAAGGCGTTTGGCGGTGCGGCCTGACTGCCCACTACGGTCAGCACCGCGACAGCGGTACACAGGGTGTCATAGACAAGCACAGATGATGGAGTGCTCCTGCTGGCGCTGTTTGGTGAGGTGCGGGCTCCCGGCGGGGTGTTGCGGCCGTCGCCGTCCAAACTTCTGGTGGTTTGCCACTTCCCAGCGTATCATCGAGTCCTTTGACGGTGCTCAACCCACGAAGGCTGTCGCCGGTCCGAGTCTCGCGAGTTTGCAGGCCCCAGGGCGGCTCCTCTCCCCGAGAGATGCGGTCACCATAGCGATCGATTACGGCTGGATCTTCCTCAAATCGTGGCGTTGCCATCTGGCGCTTGAGCACGCAATGGACAACCGGAGCGACATGGTCTCGATTTATCCTCGGTCCCACGGCTAGTCAGTAGATAGACGGATTCGCTTCCATGACCAAACAACGTGGGAGCGTATTGCTCTATTCACGAGACGGTGGGAGCTCAAGGCCTCTCCCAGCACGACCGCAACAATCGGAGGCAATGCTGATCTTATCGGCACTGGGAGGCCCGGGTCCCCAAGTACCGCTCCCGGATCACCCTCTCCCAGTCTGAACGGCCCTATCAGTGCGACGTACTACCTTCAGACAGTTCATTCATCGAACTGCTCGCTCTTCACACCGTGACCCAGATGCAACTCTTCTGGATGGCTTGAGGTGGGCAGAGACGGACAACCCTATGATCCGTGCAGTTGACGGGTACGTTATGCACCAGCATCTGCAGGCGGCGTGCCCTCAGCCTCAATCGCGCTGATGAAGGTCTTGGCGTTAATGACACCACCGACTGGTGCGCTCACCGCGGGAAATGTCTTGCCGTATTGAGAGAGGTCCACCTGAATGGAGTATGACGCAGGGGCGTTGTTGCCAGGTGCTCCAGGTTGTGGTTCCGAAATATCCATCGAAATGGTGTACTGTCGAAGCAGTTGGTTACTGCCGATCCAGAATTTCACCATGATCGGGCTGTCGAAATTGACCTGGTTCAACGCCTTTGCTAGCGCCTTACCACCACTTTTTGTAGCCGCTACCTGGAGAAACTGGCGAGCGTTAATGCTTGCTGAGTACTCAGTGGTGGCATGTCCGTCCACGGTTGCAGGACCCACCTTGGTGATCGGGACTCCAGTACGGCTCGCGAAATTGGCCAAAACTGACGTGGGATCGGTGGAGTTGACTTGTACTAAGGGGCTCGTAAGCAACGAGGGTGGGTGGGCGAGAGGTGCTTGAATCCACTTGGCACCGCTCAGCGTCGTTAAACCGAGTTCATTACTAGGGATGCCAAAGTAGATCGTGGAGCCAACGACGAGTTCCGAGGAATCGACGAGTCCCACGCTAAAGGTCGAGTGACTCTGGTTGGTAAGCCTGGCGTCAATAGTGATCGGGTTCGTTCCGGTCTCGTAGACGTAGCCATTGGTTTGGCTGGTGCCAGATCCCCCGTCAGTCGATATCGTTTCGACTGTGCCGATCGCGAAGGAACGCTGTTGCCGTGTCATCCGATAGGAGGACAGGAGCGCCTGTTGATTGGCGAGGTGGACCGGCGACGCCGACGCGCTCGAAGCTCCACAGGAGGCCAGCAATGCACCCGAGAGAACGATAGGTATCAACAACGTGCTGCTTGCAGGTAATATTTTAGCTATCTTGAACATCTCGTACCTCCGTCTAGACCACTATTCCCATTATAACACCGCGATCTCGATTGAGATGGGACACCTCACACGGTGGTGGTGGCGGAGCTCGGTGACGTGTCGCCTTGGAATGCCCCTCGTGCGGGGTGTAAGCGAGTGTGATTTCGGCGTACTCCCCGATCCATGCGTCACTACGAAGCTGGTTGTGTCTATCCCAGTGCCCTCGGAGTCCCGCCCTGAGCAGTTGCCGTCGCCTCTGAACACATGTGGCAATGTATTAATGTTGCGGGTCACGAAGACCTACGCGCACGAACGCCCCAATTACATGGAGACGGTCATCAGTTTGTATGGGAAGGCATGGGTTGTCAAGGGTCAGGAACTCGGTATGGAAGTAAAGGGCAGTCCAAGGATGCAGTGACGCCAGCCCCATTCCACGGCAACTTTTGAACGAGGCGAATGGAGTCGCAACTGGTGTCAATGATTTGGCCATGCTGAGCAATGGAATGGTCTACCAGCGCGGGTGAGATAGACACGAGGATCTGGTAAACGGAGTTCGGCTCGACCGGAAAAATCGGCGCAGGCTGAGAGATCCGCAGCCGCGGCAGAAGACTAAGTTGGCTGGATCTTAGATTGTTAACCTGAGCTCAATTGGCGCGGCGTGCCTATCCGGGGTCTGGGGTCGAAGCGAGTGCTATAACACCCGCTATCGCGGTCTGCGTTACACCAGCTGGGGCACCATAAACCGGAACATCCGGAATCAACGAGTACTTGACAAGATGGTCCCCTTCAGCAGAGAGGGCGGCAGCAAGGGGCAATGGCTTGGCCCAAACAGCGTCTTCGTGGGACCAAACCGCCCATTGCTCCGACGAAGCACCGACGGAAGGCATGGCGGGGGCTGAAGCACTCAAACTCGCGGGCAATGGTACGTTAGAAAGTGGGGTAGGAGATATCGTCCCAGGTGGTTGTGTATGCGGTGCGCTTGAGCTAGTCAGCGCTATCCCCCCGCCAAGGTGGAAGGCCCCTCGTACCCGGTCCACTTCGTTTGCGAGACGACTCCTGTCATTCTAACGTCTGGTCCCTATGCTGCCTCGGTTCTGAAGTAGGTTTCGCACGTTGTAGTTACCGATACTTAGCCGACCGAGTAAGCACCGTCCGCTGGGTTCCAACATCGAGGGCCAAGAACTCATGAGGACTTAAGTATCCAAGGGAGCTATGTGCTCGGG
>JAKAQL010000077.1 GCA_021822605.1 Actinomycetes bacterium | reverse complement strand
TTACCCCCTCCAACTCCCCCTTTACCCACGCTGAACAGGTGTGACAAGGATTCGTGGCCATCAAGTGTAGCCAGTACTATGCTCGATATCGGAGATTCCTTGTGGTGGTATTCCCCGATGGATAGGGATAGTGCATCGATGCATGTTTCTCACATCGTGAGCAGACGAGGTGAGAAGGAGTGCCATGGCTGGTTGATCCGTCGTAGCTATCGGGAGAACGGCAAGGTAAAGCACGAGACGGTCGCCAATGTCTCGAAGCTCCCTATGGCTACCATTGAGCTAGGGCCATAGAGGCGATCAAGCTCACTCTGGCTGATAAGTGTGTCATCGAGGCCGGGAGTGACTTTGAGATCGTAGCTGCCAAGAAGCGCGGAGCCACTACGCTCCTCCTGGCTTTTGCCAGGCAGTCTTCTCTTTCAAGAGCGCTTGGCAAGGCCCCGAAGCGATCATCGCCGGCGCTCGCCGATCGCCCAGGCGCTCAACCGTTCCCCCAAGCTCGTGATGAGCAGCTGTCTGTCGACCACGAGACTCCTAGAGGAACTGGGCATCGAGGTAACCGATGTTGATGAGTACTCCGTGGCCCTTGACTGGTTAGGGGCCAACCAGGAGAGGATTGAAACTACTCATGGTACGGGACCACCCTGGTGAGGGCTCAACGCTCCTCTACGATCTCTCCTCAAGTCACATGAAGGGCACCAAGTGTCGACACGCCCATTGTGGCTACGCAAGGGACAGAAAGCGGGGTGAGCTCCAGACTGAGTACGGGGTTCATGCCACCACAACTGGTCTCCCTGTCGGGGTGAGGGTCTTTCCAGGCAACACAAGCGACCTCGCCTCCTCTCGGAGCGTGGTTGATGAGCTTGAGCAAACCATGGACTGACAAAAGTCATCATCGTCGGTGACCCAGCGATGTTCTCGAGGGCCAAGATCTCCCACCTGGGAGAACTCGACCCGAGCTATCTCTCTGTGAATGCCCTGCGCTCTACCGAGATTCGTCATCGTATCAACGATGGTACCGTGGGGCTCGGACTCTTTGATGAGACCGATCTCTTTGCGATCACCCACCCTGACTACCTAGGAGACGCCTGCTCGTGGCGAAGAACGAAGCCTGGGGCAAGCGACGTGCGCTTGAGCGCAGAGCCTTGCTGAATCTTGCGATTAAGAGACTTGACGCACTGGTCGTGGCCGTCGAGGCCAAGCGGGCAAAGAATGAGGCAGCGATCGGGAGGAGGATCAAGTCGACTCTTGCCTCCACCGAGATGGCCAAGCACATCCGTACCGAGGGGGGCCCGGAGCCCTTTCGTTACTTCGTTGACGAGGCCGCAATCGCCGCTGAGGCTAGGCTCGATGGGATCTACGTTGTTCGCACCACCGTTGGCGCAGGGGATGCAAGTTGCGCTGAGATCGTGAGCTACTACAAGAACCTCGCCAACATCGAGCGAACCTTTCGTTCTATGAAGTCAATCGATATCGAGGTCAAATCTGTTCGACACTGTCCTGGGAAGCGAGTACGAGGCCCATGTCTGTCCCTGTGGCCTAGCAGCTCATCTGCTCCAATTGGCCAAGGAGAGGCTAGCTCAGTTGACGCTGAGGAATGAGGGTCCACCCCCGGTTGCCAACACGGTCGTCTCAACCACAGCCAAGAACAAGACAGCAAAAAAGTGAGAACCGAATGCGAGGCCGTCATGAGCTTTCGCTCCCCGTTGGCTGGACTTGACCCCCTTGCTCGCAACACCTGTCTGACAACCGGAACCGAGGCGACCTTCCAGAAAACCTCTACTCCAACCTCTACCTAACGACGAGCCTTTGAATTGATTGGAGCCAAAGTACTCGTGTGACGGTAAAGGTAACCCCCCCCTCGGGATGAACCAGACCCCCAGCTTGGGGTAAGGGTTTCTTGGGGTAGTGGGGGTAAGTTCAGGGGAACCATGGTGTCCCGGGCCGGTCATTGACCAACCTGGTGACACAGTATTGTCCATCTGGAGACACCTTACTGAAGTGGTGGCGAGCGCGGATGACAGATGGTGCCGACCATCACCACAAGACCATCACCACAAGACGATCACCACAAGACGATCACCACAAGACGATCACCACAAGACGATCACCACAAGACGAAGGTGGCGAGACCAGCGCGGCACCAAACGCCTCCTCGCTATCGCCTCAGTTGACTGTTGGAGTCTGAAACACGTTTTTTCTAAGTGCCGGGCGGGCAGATTAAAATGGCGGACATGCAAACTCGAGAACGACGTTGGGTAGCTGGCGTCTTGGCTGCCGGGGGGCTGCTGGCGGCCTGTGGCAATACGAAGGTGCAGTCGAAGCCATCCCGACCAGTCGATACCGCAGCAGAGTCTCCGGCGCAGCTGGCAAAACTTCCGAAGGCCTTCCCGGTGGCGGCAGTGCCGCTGCCGGTGGGTTCTCCAATGATCAATATCGCGAATGACTCCACTAAACGCCGTAGGCAGTTCCAACTGACCTACGCACCTGCCCCGTCGACACAGGCAACTTTTATGGAGCGCTACGTCCATACGCTGAGAAGTCTTGGTTACGCGCTCAAGCAGCACTCCTACGCCGACACGCCTAACGCTCTCTACAGTCTCGAGGACACCAAGTGGGAGGTTCTCGTGGAGGGAAGTTCATCGACCGTTGGGATCTCGGTCGTGGCACTGCGCTAGCGATGCTAGGTGGATCTGCCTGCGCAGATGCAGTTCGCAGCTTGAGGGCGCTGTGATGTAACCCTGCAAGGGAGTCGACCGCGGCAAGCACTAGGTGAGGGTCCGGGTCTCAGTCATGAATCGTCTTGCTGGCGGCTATGACCGCATCGTCTACCCAAGAGATTCTTCCTCAGAAGAGTTTTTGCAGGTATCGAACGAAAGCGGAGAGGCGTTCTTGGGCACGATGATCACCCAGAGCAGATTGTCGAATCAACCATGGGCGCTTCCGCCTTGTGGTGGAGATACCCAAACAAGGTTGAACACTGAGTTGGAATCCTTTGATTCCGACCAAAGACATCAAATAACGTTCAATGTCGACAGGCTGAACAGTGGTCAACCTCGACTGAGGTCTTCGAATCACGGGCGTGGGCACCATCGATGGTGATGGAGATAGATTCCCAATGCCTGAGACGTATTTTGGACGCTTGAGGCATGCACTGTGGCATCCACTGTGGCATCCACTGTGGCATCCACTGGGGTGGGCGATAAACTGCGGTGGCATTCGTCTTTCAGGGGTCAAGCTGCCATAAATATTATGACGATGTTATGAGATTGTTATCGATATATGAAGGCACCTTTGAGGTATAAATCGTAGGCATTGCACCGCTCATTTTGAGGAATCTCTCAGAGAAATTCGCCTATGCTCTCGCAAAGAGTTATATCGCTAATGGATTGACGGAGAGTTGGGAAAGATGGCAGATCACCGCGTACGCTGGCAACGGATCACGGTAGGGGTGGTGTCGGCGCTTGCCTTGGTCGGGCTGGGGTATGGGATCAGAGGTTTTACCTCTTCGAACACGAGCGCAAAGGGTTTCTCCTTGGTTCCAAGAACCGTGACGGTGACGGAAACCTCGGCCTCAACGTCGGTCTCAGCCTCAGGAACGATCGAGCCGAGCCAGGATCAGACGCTGAACTTTTTGACCTCTGGGACGGTAGCCTCGGTGGCGGCAACAGTCGGCGAGGTGGTGACGCCATCGACGTTGCTCGCCAGTCTCGATACTGCTCCGCTCCAGGCAGCCCTGGATCAGGCGCAAGCACAGCTTGCGGCCGCGCAGACAAAGTTGACAACCGACCAGGATTCCTCAGCTCCCAGCGCGACATTGGACGCAGATCAGGCGACAGTTACTGCAGACACCACTGCAGTAAACACCGCTAAAGAGAACCTGTCTGAGGCATCACTCTATTCTCCGATTGACGGAACGGTAACGGCGGTTAATCTAGCCTCCGGTGAGAGCGTTGGTGGCACCAGTGGCCAAAGTACCAATGCGGCTGCGACAATCGGAATCACTGTTCAGTCGTCTAACTCGTGGGTTGTGGATGCTTCCGTCAGCGATGCCAACATCGCCGGTGTTCAGGACTCCGAGCAGGCCACTGTCGACGTGCAAGGTGTCTCAGAAGCCGTGTACGGAACTGTCTCGTCGGTCGGACTGGTAGCTTCAGTCGCCAACGGTGTTGCTACCTTTCCAGTCACCATATCAGTCACTGGTGACCCCAAGGACCTGTATGCAGGCCTCCCTGCGACTGTCAGCATTGTCACGAAGGTCGAACCTGACGTAATCGAGATTCCTACGCTCGCCGTCCACTCGCTCACTTCGTCGCCATACGTGCTTGAACCATCGGGCTCTGGTGATCGGAAGGTTCCAATCACAGTCGGTACGGTCACGGGTGTCGAGGTCGTAGTCACCAAGGGACTCGCCACCGGTGACAAGATTGTCGAAGACGTGCCATCGTTTGCTGGTGCGCGTGCTACGACAGGTAAGGGTGCTGGAGCCTTCGGCGGCGGTGGCTTCGGCGGCGGTGGAGCCTTCGGTGGCGGCGGTGGCTTTGGCGGCGGTGGAGCCTTCGGTGGTTGATGTCATCAAAGTCAGCGATGTCACAAAACGCTATCTACTAGGTTCGGTTGTTGTTGAGGCACTGCGTGGAGTATCGATGACTGTGGCTGAGGGTCAGTTCTTAACGATTACTGGACCGTCAGGATCGGGCAAGTCAACACTCATGCACCTTCTCGGATGTCTTGATGTCCCAACCACTGGCGAGATATTGATTTCGGGTGAGCGAGTCGATCAGATGGGTGAGGTTGAACTCGCTAGCCTAAGAAATCGGCGGATAGGTTTTATTTTTCAGCAGTTTAACCTGTTGGCCTCTGTCGACGCAGTTGCGAATGTAGAGCTTGGGCTCATCTACGCTCGAGTGCCACGAGCCGAGCGAAGGGCGCGATCTATTGAGCTTCTTGAACGCATCGGACTCGGTAATCACCTGCGTCATCGGCCCATGGAACTCTCCGGTGGGCAGCAGCAGCGGGTAGCGATAGCTCGAGCACTGGTTGGTAATCCTGATCTGATTTTGGCGGATGAACCGACAGGGAACCTCGACTCCGCGAGCGCTCAAGAGATCCTTACGATCTTCGATGAGCTTCACGCCAGTGGTCGGACCGTTGTAGTCATTACCCATGATCCAGAGGTTGCCGCTCGTGGTTCACATACCTTGACGTTGCGCGACGGTCGTATTCTGGCAGGTGTTGCGTGAAGTTTGGAGAACTGCTTCGTGTTGCGTCGGAGGCCGTGCAGTGGAATCGGATGCGTTCATTGCTGACCATTCTTGGCATTGTCATTGGCATTGCAGCGGTGATGGTTACCGTCGGACTTGGTGAGGGGGCGCAGGCAAAGGTGAAGGGCGAGATCTCTGCGCTGGGTTCGAACCTTTTGACGATATCTCCAGGTGGTTCCTCCGCCGCCACTGCAGACTCGGGGGAGAGCCTCACCGAAAGAGATGCGGCGGCGCTTTCATCACATACCGTAGCACCAGCAATCGGAGCAGTGGCTCCCATCGTCCAAGGTGATGAGACAGTGACTTTCGGCGCGACAAGCACCTCGATGATCGTCTATGGTTCTACTGCAAGTTGGCTACAGGTGCGCTCTCGGTCTATAGTCTCAGGTGAGTTCTTCTCCCCCGCCCAGGAGACAGAGGGTGCGAACGTCGTCGTGCTCGGCTCGGAGGCTGCCTCAGAACTCTTTGGCGGAAGAGACCCGGTCGGGGAGACAGTTACCGTCGGTTCGACGCCCATGACCGTTATCGGAGTCCTGAACTCCGTTGGCTCCGGAACCTCGCCAACGACCAATGAAGATGATTTGGCAGTTGTCCCATTGACTACCGCCCAGAACTCATTGTTTGGTGCGAGCTCTAACGATGCCGTTGATTCGATTTTGATCAAAGCAACAGGGTCGGGGACTCTCTCCGCTGCCTATCAGGAGGCAGACAATGAGTTGCTGATGTTGCATAACATCAGTGAGCCAGCGGATGCAAACTTTACCATCACGTCGGAGCAGTCGCTCGTCTCTACGGCGACGTCAGTTAGCTCAACGCTGACCGCACTATTGGCCGGCATTGCGGGTGTATCGCTGCTCGTTGGTGGGATCGGGGTCATGAATATCATGCTGGTCTCGGTGAACGAGCGGACCCGCGAGATTGGTTTACGTAAGGCACTGGGTGCTCGCCCCAGGGATATTCGCCTTCAGTTCCTCACTGAGGCACTGTTGCTCGGGATTCTTGGAGGAGCAATTGGCGTAGGGATCGCTCTGATTGCTCAGCATGTGCTGCCGTCGCTGATATCTGACCCTATCAGTATTCCGGCCTGGGTGACCGCTGGAGCTATCGGCATATCGATGCTACTCAGCGTGATCTTTGGTGTGTACCCAGCCACCCGCGCTGCCCAGCTTTCACCCATTGAAGCACTTCGAACGGAGTAGGAGGAAAAACGATGCAAAGGTTCAAGGGTAAGAGGGTGGTTCTGGTTGTCTGTGGTGGATTACTTCTCGCAGCATGCGGCACAACTACCAGTTCAAAGGCCACAGCTTCGACCAAACCGACAACCTCATCGGCAGGTTCTACACCAACTACCCCAGTGCCAGGCAGAGGGCATTTTACCCCCCCGGCGGCGTCTGGACAGATTGCGTCGATCTCCACAGCGCAGAGTATGCAGGTGGAGGGTACCTCGACTGGAGAATCGACGGTGAAGTGGTCCTCCTCTACGACCTTCGGGGAGACGGTGACGACCGATGTGAGCGCATTGCGCGTGGGTGACTGCGTCTCTGCCTTTGAGATCACCCCTTCTGGATCCACGACTCCGTCAGTCCGTACGGTGACCGTTCTTCCCACCACAAAGGGTTGCACCTCGGTTGGTTCTGGTGCCTTTGCCGGAGCACCGGGCGGTGGATTTGCTGGCCGCCTTGGCGCGGGATCAGGAGGTTTTGCACATCGGACGTTCAAGTCCGGCGCTTTCAAAGCCATACTTGGTACCGTCAAAGCGGTAGATTCGAGTTCGCTGTCGGTGACTGAGACCAAAAGTTCGACCGTCGTAACGTTACCCATCTCGAGCAGCACTCCGGTAACTGAGCACGAATCAGTCACTTCGGCTGGCCTCGTGGTCGGTAAATGCGTTACTGTTCAGGGAACGACAAGCTCGATCGGTGTCGTGACTGCGCGATCGATTGCCATCTCGAGTCCGCTGAATGGCAGCTGCTCGGCCTTTGGCTTCGGCGGCGGTGGCTTCGGCGGCGGTGGTGCCTTCGCTGGTGGCGGTGGCTTCGGCGGAGGTGCAGCGAGTGCATAAGATGCGCAACAACGCCATTGTAATCGTCGCTGTGGTGGTCATAGTCGGAGCGGCGGCCGGTATCGTGATCAGCCGACGGTCCACGGCCGGTTATCAGTTGGCGGCTGTGCGAAGAGGCTCTGTCACCGCTACGGTGGCGGCGGTCGGCACTCTCGTGCCTTCTTCTCAGACCATAGTGGTGCCTCCTGTTGATGGTATCGTCGCGAGTGTCAATGTGCACGTAGGAGAACAAGTAGCTAAAGGGGCTACGCTTGCGACACTAGATCCCTCCCAGCGAACTTCTGAATCGTTACAGACAGAGGAATCGGCTCTTGCTCAGGCGGAGTCGGCGCTGGCCCAGGCCGAGGATCCCTCACAAGCTAACTCGACACAGAACAGCCACACCACGAGTGAGGCAGGTGCTGGATCACAGGCGGCCACGAAGGAGGCACTGGCATCGCTGTGTGCACGACCGGAGCCTCAGCAGAAGCAGGCTTGTTCGTTACTCGGCGCGGCACTTACCTCCTCCGAGGAGAGTAGCACCTCCACTGCGCCGAGCCAGACTGTCTCCCAGACGACATTGGCAGATGATCAGGCGATCGTCTCAGCTGATGAGGCACAGATTGCGTCGCTTCAAGCCTCTAGCGTTGCAAGCCTCATCGCTCCAATGGGCGGAACGGTTGCGAGTGTAGGATTCGCTGATGGCCAAGACTTGGCCGCTGACAGTGCAACAGAGTCCATAGCGATCATCGATCCAGAGCCTATCGCCGACTCTGTTCCCGTGAGCATCAGTCAAGCGAGTGAGGTTCATGTCGGAGATACAGCAGTTGTGCAACCAGTTGGCACTAGCACTCGCTATCAGGGGTCGGTAGTCTCGGTAGGTACAACCCCGACCACCAGCAGCACCACTGGGCTGACGACGGTGGTCGTCACCGTGGAACTCCAAAGGGCTACTATTCCGATCTTTGATGGTGTCCAGGCCACAACGACGATCACCATTGGTCGAGCCAACGGCGTGGTAGAGGTACCGACTTCAGCCATTCAACGGGTAGGTGCGCGGACGGTCGTGGACGTCTTAACGCGAGGCAAACCGAGTCCAGTGATCGTTTCGGTCGGGGTAATGGGGTCAGTGGTCACACAGGTCAAGACCGGACTACACCCGGGTGAGCAGGTGGTATTGGCTACATTGGATAAGCCGCTACCCTCGACCACGGGTCTCGCGGGAGGTTTCGCCCGCTTCGCTGGCAGGGGTGCGTTTGCTGCGGGTGGTGCCGGCGCGTTTCGAGCCCGAGGCGCTGGCGCACTGGGCTAAGGCGCATGCGACTTCGGTGTCAGCGCTTTCTGAGGGTCCAAAGGATCGTTCCTCTTGAGCTACAGGCTTCCTAATCGGCGGCGCAGCCTTGCCTGTTTGCGAGGGTTTTTGGGTCGATGCATGATTGGTTGATAAGTCGCTATACTGTATTTAACGATATAACGTTAAAGGAGCGAAAAATGTATCAAGATGGTATGAACGAACACGGTAGGCATCAGCGTGGAATGCGCGGTGGTGGTTGTTGTGGCGGTGGCCGACACAGTGAAGGAGCTGAGATGAGGAACGAAGATGGTATGAACGAACACGGTAGGCATCAGCGTGGAATGCGCGGTGGCTGTGGCGGTCCAGGAATGCATGGTGGCGGCTGCGAGGGACAGGGAATGCGTCGACGCAGGTCACCACGTGGCAGAGTTCGTCGTGAGATTCTGGTTCTCCTGAAGGGCGGCCCCAAACACGGCTATGAGCTCATGCAGTTGATTGCGGAGCGCAACGGCGGAGTATGGCAACCAAGTCCAGGATCGGTCTATCCGACGCTGTCGATGTTAGAGGATGCTGGACTGATCGTGGGCCAGGAGGACGACGGTCGAAAGGTCTACACCCTGACCGAGGCTGGGCGAGCTGAGGCTGAGACGCTTGCCTCCGACGCCGAAGACGACGGCTTTGGTCGAGGGTTAGATCTTGGTCGCGAGGTACGTGCTGCCTTCCAGGCATTGCGGCAGGTGGATATCGTGGGCACCGCTGAACAGAGGCAGCGTGCGCAGCAGCTGCTGACGGGTCTGCGACGCGACATCTACCAAATGCTCGCCGAAGATCCTACCAATCAACAATAACGGTCAATACGTGATGTATAGGAGCTCCCATTTGGGGGCTCTTATGCATCTAAGGGTGCCTGATGAGTCTCAGTCCCTCCCAGGAGGGGGCCCCAATAGGATCCAACTACACGAGGAGCCACTTTGCTTGCTGCAACTGGAGGATCATAGACGGCAATGTCGAACAGCAGCGGAATTTGAATGCTATGGAGTCCTGAGGCGGCGGGCAGGAGGTAGGAGTCAGGATCGGTTGCACGGTGGCTCCAGGTAAAGGCGCTGTTCTTACCGCTCGAGCTGATCAGATCGACATGGAGGGTGAACACGGCAAGTGCACCGCCGTTCGCGGTGGTGAGCGCGACCATGTGTGGGCTTGGTGCGGTCACAACCGCGCTGGTGGCAAGCCTCTGGGACGAACTCGGTGAAACATAGGGGTTCGTGGAAAGTTGGGGAAGGGACCAGCATTTGGCGGCTGTTGAGAAGTCGGCCTGTTTCAAACCCCGTGACAAGACACCCTCTTGAAAGTAGGTCGTCAGGGCCAAGGAGTAGTATTTGGCCAGCCGCGTGATCGGGATTGACAGACTCGATGTTCGGGAGGGAATGATGCCTTGATTGCCAACAGCGATTTCGACCTTGGGCAGCAAGGATTTCGTGACCGTTGGCTCATCGGTGACGCGCCACGGTGCGCTGTGCGAGTTCTTGGCAAATACTCCGAGGAACCGGCATGCGGAGTCGTTCGCTTTCGATGGATTACTGGTGTATTGAGCATCGACCGTCACGAGTAGTCTCGGATAGCTCTTCTTGGTGGTGCCAACGCTCACCGCTCGGTCCAACTCCTCGTAGAAGGGTTGGTAGCTCGTGCCTTGAGCGGTTTGGTAACCTGCGTCACGAGAGAGACGGAAGTCGGCATCGTCAATGGCCGCTGCAGTTCCCTGTTCATCATCGTTTTGGCGCACGATGCTGAGCAGTTCATTGGCTTGATTGTTCGCCTTGGAGTACTGGTCGACGATAACCGAGAAACTATCTTTCCGAGTGTTAGCTGCAGTCAGCTCGATGGAGGAGGAGGATGCCTGACCACAGGCGGCCAAGCACAACGCGCCCATAGAGATAACGGTCGCAGGCAGAAGGAGCATCGAGCGACGGGAGGAACCAAGGCGAGAGCTTGTCATCTACTGGTTGAACTCGTGTATCGTCTTTGGTGGTGTCATGCGAGTGAGATGCCTGAGTCGCCCACTACGATGCTCACCGAGAGCCGTGCCCTGGCCGTTCTTTCCATCTCTCCAAGCTAGCGGTATCGGCCGTGTCTTCGCCCCAGGGGGTTCTGGTTGGATTTCAGGTTCAGTCCCCGGAGGTTCTGTCATCGCTATTGCTACCTGGGCTGCCTACGCGTCCTCTGGGTAATACGGGGTGCGGGTGGCTCCTTCCGGATCCTCTGGGGTACGGTTTTTGAGGTGCCGAAAAGGAACAGTTGTCTGTCCTGAGTAACGCCTGCCGCTCCACGGAGCAGGTACCGCATCGGTGCGATTGGCGAGGAAGTAGGCAGCCTCTTCGTAGTTCACTCGCCAGGCATGGAAGTGCACCCAGGCGTCCTCACGATTGCGTTCCATGGCAAATCCAGCTGCCACAAGTCGGTCGAAGCCACGATCAAACTCTGCACTGGTGAGGACGATCTGATCGTTTGGTCCCGGATCATCATTGACTTCGTACCCGAGGGCCGAACTGAGTCTGCGAAAACAGAGATACCCCATTCGTAACGCCAATCTGGCCTCGATTGGCGTGCGTTCTGGCGCTACGGAGTGAAAGAGAGCCGCTGAGTCGCAGACGGCCAGGAGCGCGATTACCCATGACGAATACGCACTGGGAGAACGGAACAACATCAATGCCGGATAGCTTGCATGACTCTCTTGGACGTCTGCAGCCCATCGTTCCCATTGACGATAGAAGTCCGGTAGTTCGTCGATCAACGACATCAGCTGAGCTCTGGCGAGTATCTCCGGCCCCCAGGTGGGTTCGCCCGCACGTGCAACCAACATCGTTACCTCGGTTTCACGTCGGTTGTAGGCGCCATAGAGCGTCGGCAGGTAAGCGATTTGGAGTGCAACGATGAACAGTCCAGTGAGGCCCGCCAAAATGTCGATCGCTTGGGCCCATCCTTGTGCTGTACTGACAATCCCGAGGGTGACGAGCGAAGATCCAGCCTGTGCGAGTGCTGAAAACGGGTTGCTTACGGCGGGTAGCAAGAGAAGACTCAGCGATAGCAGGTAACCGATGACCCAAACCCCGAGCAGCACCAGCAGTGAGATTGGACCCTCAAAGGCCAAGATCCGGTCCCGCGCTTCGTAGTTTCTCACCCGCCCTCGTGCGAGTTGTCCCGGAATGGTGAGTATCCGAATCACGAGTCGCAGGAGGCCCGAGCGGTCGATCCTGGGTACCAGGAGTGATCGAATGACGTTTAACGACAGTACGAGATAGATGGCGCCACCGAGGACTGCTAGCGGGACGCTCACGAGGTTCAAGGTCGCCGTCGCCTGTGCCCGGGAGGACGGACTGACTCGGCCGCTTGCTGCATCAGCTCTCGCTCGATCAACACATGTCAGCTCTGCTCGGTGATAACAACATGGGACCATGTTACCCAAGTTTGGGGAATCCAAGCCGTGAAGGAACACCGATGCTAGCTCGCCGTTCCAAGTACAAAGTGCCGAGATCAACTAGACTGGCAGGCGAGAAGAAGGAGTACAGCGTGGAGCAGCGAGAGCTGGGTTCGGAGGGTTTGACGGTCTCGTTGGTGGGACTTGGATGCATGGGGATGAGTGAGTTCTACGGACCAGCCAATGACACCCAATCCATCAACGTGATCCACCAGGCGATCGAGCTCGGTGTTACGTTTCTCGATACCGCGGACATGTACGGCCCGTTCACGAACGAGCAGTTGGTGGGTCGTGCCTTG
>JAKAQL010000076.1 GCA_021822605.1 Actinomycetes bacterium | reverse complement strand
AAGCCCCAGCCGCGTATCCAAGTACGTCCCTTCCTCGCTTGAGCTCAGAAATCACAGCTCCCCCAAAGGCTGTGCCTAGTGTTTTGAGAAGTAGTTCCGATGGACTGCACTCATAGAGACGACTGTGTAGCACAAGACAACCGAGAGCAGCCACGTCAACGGACTCATCACCGAAGCCAATGCACGACAGGTAGTGGAAGCTGTCGTTTAGGTCGCCACAACGTATCTCTCCGACCATAGAGCCCAATGTGGAGGCTAACATTTGACGGTTCACCGCAGTTGATGGGGGCAACTGCATCTCAACCTGTATGCCTCGCGCTGAAAGCTCAAGTGCATGCTCGTGGACGACCACTCCTTCGAGCAGTGGGTACCGCCTACGAGCGGCAACGTCAAGTGCAGACGGCGTCCGGATCTCGAGCATGGAGAGTCTGTGTCGCTCAGCTACTTGGCGAGCCATCACATAGCCCGCGATAGCCTCCTCGTCGGAGACACTCAATCGAAGAAAACGACCTCTGAGTACCTGCGGCTCAACCCCGACCAACTCGATAACCGTCCTGATCTCTCTCCCCTCCAGGGCAAAGCTGATCATCCTCCGCTCAAAGAGCTTAGGTGCTAGATCAAGCATGGGAAGAAATGCCAACCCAGAGACAGAGAGGTCGACAATCTCCATCGGCACACCGACCATCGGTGGTCTCAAGTAATAGGTCCCATTCAAGTCAACCGCCACCCTTGGAGCGGATCGATCATTGAGAGGAACGAAGCCACCGTCGATGACCACCTCACATCCTCGATCTAAGGAATGTATGTCTCCGGTGGCGATGTAGGGCTCGGACAGAAACGTCAACCTGACCTCGCACGCCCCCTCAGCGCAAGCCTCCGCGAAGACGAGGGTCGCATCGGTAATAGAGGAAGCAACCGTACTCACAGAGATACCAGAGACTCGTATCTCGACCGCCTTACCTGGGTAACATAGCCGATCGAGCGGGTACGAGTCGCCCACAACCTTGGCCCCTAGCTCAGGTGACGAGTGATGCCCTCGGCCTGGGCAGCCCGAGCCACGGCATCGGCAACGGCTGTCGCCACGTTCCGGTTGAACACCGATGGAATCACGTAGCTTGGCGAAAGCTCATCTTCAGAGACGGCGGCCGATATGGCGTCGGCGGCCGCCAACTTCATACCCTCAGTAATCGACATAGCACGCGCATCGAGTGCACCCCGGAAGATGCCTGGGAAACAGAGCACGTTGTTTATCTGATTAGGGAAGTCAGAGCGCCCAGTAGCTATGACTGCCGCTATATCCTGAATCTCGTCAGGCATCACCTCCGGGGTAGGGTTGGCCAGCGCAAAGACGATCGACCTCTTATTCATTGTGGCTATGTCAGCAGCGGTCACGATGCCAGGTCCAGAGACGCCGACGAAGACATCTGCACCAACAAGAGCCGAACTCACATCGCCCATGCGACGATCCTGGTTCGTAGACTCAGCCAACCACAGTTTGGCACCCGTAAACTCCTCGCGACCAGAGAAGATCAGTCCCTTACGATCTGAAACCAGGATACGGCCAACTCCAGCGTTAGTGAGGATCTTCGCACAGGCTACCCCAGCTGCCCCAGCACCCGCTATGACCACGGTCATGTCAGCGAGCTTACGATCGACAACCTTGGCGGCGTTACGAAGCGCAGCGAGCACCACCACCGCAGTGCCGTGCTGGTCGTCATGGAATACCGGAATATCGAGCCTTGACTTGAGCGCCTCCTCGATCTCGAAACAGGCAGGCGCCGCAATATCCTCCAGATTGATCCCACCAAAGACCGGCTCCATCGCCTCGACGGCCGCGATCACCTCAGCCGGGCTCGACGTCTTCAGGCAGATTGGGAAGGCATCAATGCCCGCGAACTCCTTAAACAGCTGCGCCTTGCCCTCCATCACCGGGATAGCAGCATGAGGTCCGATGTTCCCAAGACCGAGCACCGCGCTACCATCACTGACGATGGCGACAGAGTTCGCCTTGATGGTGTAGGTGTGCACCGATACCGGTCGCTCTGCGATCTCCATAGATACTCGTGCTACACCAGGTGTATAAGCCATCGAGAGGTCATCACGATCCTTGAGTGGCGATTTACCAGAGACCTCGATCTTCCCACCTAGGTGGAGCCGCAAGGTACGATCGAGCACGCTACGAACATGGACCCCCTGGACCTCCTCCGCCCTCTCGCGAATTTCCTGTGCATGATCTGGATCGGCAGCAAGGACGGTGACGTCACGAACGATGCGCTCCCCCTCGACCTCCACAAGGTCGATGCCGAGAATATTGCCACCGGCCTCGCCGATTGCTGTCGTCAAACGACCAAGAGAACCAGGGGTGTTACTGAGCTCCACGCGAATCGTAACAGAATGAGATACGTTAGGTTGTGCCATACACCAAGGCTAGCCGCTGAATCGAGCCACATGCCCAACACAACAGACACGAGAATACCGTCGTTCCACTTACCGCGAGTCCATGCACGGTGACCAAAACAGCGCGCACACAAGTGACGCATCCAACCCGACGAACACCAACAAAACGGTCCCCCTCGATGATGCTCATGCCGACGTACGTTCAGAGTCAGAACAGACAAAAACAAGCAGAGCCCACTTCAACAGCAGTTATCGACCACGATTCGAATCCCAAGGAATAGGAGATCACCCAACGATGCGCGCCTGATGTTACGCGCCCGTGGTGAAGAGGAGACAGAAAACGGCGCAACCTTCCAAAAACGGAAATCCACAGCCACCTCGATCTAAGCCACAGCCAATCGCGTTACCTCGCCGGAGGTGGATCGTCTATCGAGTTCCCTGGTTGGTTGCCACCCTCAAGTCCCGCCTCGAGCACACGCGCCTGCTGGTTGATCCGGTCGATCTGCGCACGTACTTGGGTGAGATTCGGATCTACACCAAGGAGCTCCTCGTAGAGCTTCTTAGCAGTCACTAGATCTCCAGAGAATCGCGTGACATCCGCGACCCCAGCCTTGGCGCGCCAAACAGGAATCAGTGACTCGTAGGCCACTATGCCACGATAGGTAAGAGCGGTGGTCTGAGCACGCTCGAATGCCTCTCTAGCACTACCTAAGAGCTTGGTGAGCATGACGAGATCAACACGTCCCTTGGCATACCAAAGACCTGGATAATCCGGACTCTCGGCCACCCCTCGGTTGGCCACCGCCCGCGCCTCCTCGATCCGATCCCTTTGCAACAATCCCTCTATCAGATAATTGCGAACCTCTGAGATCCGTGCATACCACTTCTGATCACGGGCCAACGTCTCAGCCTTATACAACGCAGCGATCGACCCATCAACGTCTCCCGCGAAGAGCAACTCACGACCTAGGAAACCCAAGGCGGCAAGATCCTCAGGATCATCCTCAACCGCCTTCTTCAATAGGACAATATTGCGTTGCAGCTTATCCTTCGCCTGCATAACAGATGGGTGGTAACCAACGTGATTCAGTCGGATATTAACTGGGACCCGGGGGATCATCTCTTGAGACTTCGGATCCTCAGCGTTTAGCCCCAGTTGTTCATGAATACGCCCATACCACCTAATCCCATAATTGGTGGGGTGCATCCGCGACATGTCCATATTGGCCTCATATCGCCCACCGACATCATTAACCTGAACAATGCGTAGGGCGATGGGACGACCCAGAGCACCATAAAGCGCCGCAGCCGACCTCGGAGCATCAACATCCTCAGGGTTCAAAGACTCATCACCGTCTATCCAAAGGACCCAATCACTCTTAACATGTGAAAGGGCGAAATTCCGAGCATCAGCAAAGCTACCTGTCCAGCCAAACTTCAGAACAGGAACATCCAACTCACGCAAGATATCCAGCGTGCCGTCAGTACTCCCGGTATCAACGACCACAAACTCATCCACCGCACCCTGAAGGCTGTCAATACACTGCCGAATAGTGTGAGCCTCATCCTTGACGATCACGGCCGCCGCCACAGACGGAGTCTCCACCAGAAGCAAATTCTCGAACCAATCCTCGAGCTTCTCTTTGGGTAGCGACGATAACCGCGCATGGATCCCAGGAGCCCAGGCGGCCTGGGGATCCAACAACCAAGCACGGCGATATGCCTGCCAAGCCTGGTACGGTCGGCCAGTACGCTCCGACAGCTCCGCCGCATACACCCAAGCCTGCGCGACACGCGGATCCTCCACCAACAACGCAACTAACCGTTCCTGCGCACCCGAGTAATCTCCATCCAAGAGATTCTGTCGCACCACATCAAGATCACTAATCACAACCACACTCCCCGAACGTCACCAAACTCACCGAATCAATCCTAAACCAACACCAAACAGCTGCGAGCCTCCACCACCTACATGTACAAGCAACATCGGTAACACCAAACCCTGCTACACGATCCCTAATTGAAGGAGTGGACTGATGGCCAACTTACGACCACCATGAGCCGGACACCCAACTGACCGCGAATCCCGAATGACGTAACGACAAAAGTCCATCCAATAGCAAGACCACAAACAGCAGCCGTAATGCACCAAAACGCGACGAACGCAAGCCAGTAAAAGCGAAAAGGTGGCGACGAAGAGAACTTCGCCGCCACCCAAACAGTTAACCTCAAGTCAACATATGGACCTAACCGAGAATCGCAATTCCAGCTGTGGTCGACACCTCTAGGACATCACTCGCTGGATAACCCAGCGAACTAAGCTGCGTGGCACTAATCGGAACAAAGGCACTACCGGTGGATACATACATCAAACCAGCAGACGAACCATCGAGAACCTTCACCACTGTGCCCATCTTGGGAACGCTAGGCGCCATCTGCGACGCGAAAGTGCCCGAAGACACCTGCGGCCACGACGCCAACACAGTCTCGCCCAGCGAATGCGCGATACTCACCAAATCGGCAGGACTCGCTACATGCACTGCGACGCCACCTACCCATTCGTAGATGCTCGTGCCGCCCGCCGTCTGCCAGAAGGATCCATTCGCCTGAACCGAATATGCAGCCGGGGTGGTTGAACCACTCGGAGCCATAGTCATCATCGCTATATCGCGCTGCGGAAGTTTGACCACATCCTTCGGCGCGTAACCACCACCGAAGAACGCAGATGGGCTCGCAATATGGTAAAGATCCCCATTAGAACCTACCACATAAATCGGAGCAAGAACCGTACCACTCTGTACGCCCTGAACCAAGGTGCCGGCGGTTAAAGTGTCACCCGACGCAAAGACTGATGCCGAAGGAACCGACTGCTTTTGCTGTGTCGGATTACCCTCAGATGCCTCAATCCTGCCAGCATCTGCAATCGTCGGCAAATGGAAGGCATAACCTCCGGCCCACTCATACAGAGCACCCGACGCATTCGCAATCGCACCACTGGCAGCATCCGACGCTGCGGAAGGCGCAGTCGTTTGCACCGTCTCAAGATAATTACCTGAGGCAGTTAGATCCACCGAAGTTACATTAGCCGTCGGATCGTTGACGATCCCACTAACCGTCACTTTGATGACATCTCCAGAAGGGATAGCGTTGGACAGAACGAACGACGCCTCACCACTTGATACAGAAACGGAGCTAGCCGTTTGCGTGTCCGCCGAATTAGTTAGGTCAATAATCTTGTAAGCCCCAGCGGAAGTCGGGAAGTAACTTTCCGACGACCCCGAATTAGCTGTAGTATCTACCGTCAACGTGCTACCAGAGGCGAGGCTCGCAGCCGTCTCGATACCAGAAAGCGTCCAATTCGAACTCACATCCGGCGACAACGTAGTAGCTGTCACAGTCATCAAGGTGGAAAGGGCAGAACCTAAACTTAACGTAGTAGAAGCCGAAGGCGCGAAGACCGTACCTACATCAACGGTGGTAGACCCCGATGGCAAAGTCACACTGCTTAAGGTGAGACTGTACGAGTCTCCTGAAGTGAGATCTACAGAAGTCGAACTCGTATCTGAACTCATGAAAGTCAAATCGCCACAACTCACGTTAGTCGTCGTGTCCGTCAAAGACCCCAACGTATAGGAGCTAGCGGATAGGCCAAGACCTGCGACAGTTATAGGAGTCGATCCTGCAGTTGGGTCGGTGAAGTCAATCGTTACCGTCGACACCGCATCAGCATAAGGATTGGAAGCCGTCACGGACGTCAACGCAATTGGAAAGCCCCACGGAGCTGCAGTCGCTGCAGTAACAAAGACAGGAGTACTACCGCTAGTCTTGTCAACGGAACTAAGCATGTACTGGGCGGCAACACTCTCTACACCTGGGCTGCTACTTCCTGCGACCGGAACAGAAATGCTATAAGAACCTGAAGGCAACGGTTTACCACTCGCGTCTACCGAGAACACAAGACCACTCGTAGTCGTGTATCCCACTGTTACGTCACTCGTCTCACTCGTTCCAGAAACCGACAAGGTAGTATCGGCAGTATTCACCAGCGAAGCTGATAGAGCGCTGTAATTTCCGCCAGGAACCTTACTTGTGAGATCAACTGTGAAGCTACCTCCGACAGGAATCTGGTTGGCTACATTAAACGTATAGGTCAGCTCGGTCAGCTGGCCTGGATTATTGTCCGGAAGAAGCGTGAGCTTCGCCGGCGCGAAAGGATTGATAGCAGAGTTCGCAGTCAATAGCGGGGACGGCGAGGCATCTTTGAAGGGCGGTAATCCCGAGGATACTGTTGTATCGTATGTTCCAACCTGGACAGAGACACTGCCGGAACTCGCGGTCAATGAGTTTGCTACATTATCAATGGTAACCCTCAGCACGTCGCCCGAGCTAATATCTAGCGTATTTGTAGTGCTAGCACTAGCAACGAGGTAACCGGGATTAGTAGCAGTAGTACTAGCCGTGTACTGGGTACTAGCAGGAGTCAGCGAACCCAAAACCAACCCATTGTTGAGGTCGGTCACCTGCACCGAAGCACCAGCCATATGGAAGCCAGTTCCTTGGAGCTCCACAGCAGGTTCGGCCGCAGTGCCATTGCCCACCGCCGCGTTGGCCGTAACCTCGAAGTTAAGCTGATTATTGGTAGCTCCAGCGACTGGGTCGGACTGGCTAACAGTCGGGCTAGTGACCGTAGTCGGCGAACCGATGGTGAGCGAACCAGCCAGTGTCTTCATGGCAGTGGGTGTCTGTGCATATGCAGTCGCAGCCGCACCAAAGGTCATCATGCCCAGCGTACCGAGTGCCAACGTGGCACCGCCAGCCAAAGACAGGACTTGCCGTCTGGTAGCCTTTTTCTTTCGGTTATCAGAACCGGAACTTATCATTTCTTATTTTCCTCCTGTGTTGAACAACTCAGTACTAACACCAGTCATCGGGTCAAGCTAGTCGCACCTAAACCAAAAACCAACCATTATCCCAGAATTTATTCTGCAAACCACCTAACGAGCGGCGAACGCCACAAGTGGCAGCTAACCGTTGGTAAGGTACTACTACGTTAACCCGTTGTTGAATAGTTGTCAAGCGAAAATGAGATAAAACTGTACTGGTTGCCAGATTCTCTATTCCATTAACCCTCCCAACTGCGCAACCTCCCTCCACTCCAAAGCTGTGCGATCATGCAAGACTCCGAATGAGTCGCAACATCGGTCTTCGGCCCCTCTTGCGTCAAACCCGCAAAACCAGAACTCGGCCCCCGTCGTCTCTCCTTGACCTCGTCCGTCAACGATCCCAACAGCTCCTAATGGCCCACAAACGCACTCGCCTGGCCCAAGAACCATTTCGATGCTCCCGCCACACCATCACCCCCAGCACCCAACAAGTGACTCTCAGAAGGAGTGGAGCCCACAAGTCCTAACACAGACTTAGCGTGTTTGCTACCCGAATTCACCAATGTCTGCAAGTCAACCTCATGAACTTCAATGGGCACGACTATTCAACACCCATATCGATCCAGTTCCGTGGAACTACCATAATGACTGCAAACTCGTCGGGCTTCGGGACTGGGCAATCCAGCACACCTTCATGAACCGCAGAGTTGATACCTTGTGTCAACCCGACAGGGTAGACCGCGATAGCTGAGCGTGCGAGACTCTGTTCGCCATCCACGATCCTTCGCCTCCGGAACCAGTACTGGGGCTGAGCACAGCAACGGCGACGAATCATATGTTCACAACACTCCGCAGTGGAAAACCGGATCTTCGGAAAAAGGCGGCATCGATGCGCCCACCCTGCCAATTCTCGACTCGAAGTGGTGGGCCCCTCTCAACCTGAGCACCGTCCGAAAACAGTCCGTAGACATCCCCCAGCCAACATCTGACACTCATGACTCTTCGTCCAACTCAGCACCACGCGATCAGATCTTGTCGCTTTAGCCACCTTGTTTCACTGCCGTAGTCGGGCTAGTTACGCAGTAGCAACGATGCCCAATCCGAACTTACCGCCCCACCTCACGCTTCATCCGTCCGCGACTGGTTGCCGAAGACTATGCATCCAAGATCTTCACCATTGCGTATCGGTTCAGTTACCCACGTCTTGTAAGCTCTGTCTCTTGTTCGTACCGTTTCTTGTTCGTTCGGTCTGTTGGTTGCTTGACTGATCGGATAGTACAGTCTCCTGGCTGTCTCCATCTCGTGGATTCACAAGTCGAGCCACTGCTTCACGCGGTGTTGCCCAATCTCCCCAAGGCCGATCAGATCACATCTTCTACAAGCTAAAGTCGACAGTGTATCTCCATCCAGCTATCAGAGTCATTATGAGCAAGCGAAGGAAACCAATCTGGAGCACGAGTTTTGATTCGCCACCTCGCCGTTTGCTGGTAACCCTCCATCGCAGTGGCCGATCACAAGAAGGCCGCGACGGCGAGAACAGGCAACAGACAATCAACCGCGAACCTCCGCTCCCGCCATCCGCTCACGAACTTCCTCTTTCGGATCTCCTATCCAAACCAGTCGAGTCAGACTGCAAGTAGGAGATGCTTCGCGAACTATCGTCGACCAAAGATCTTTCGAGGGGTACGTTGGCCTTCAAAGAGCGATGGCTCACCCTCCCAGTCGCTAAACTCAGATTCTGACAGTCGTTCGTAGAGATCCACATGCGCGGCATGGATTTGTGCCGTGATTTCCTCAAGCGATGCCCGCTTCTGCGTTGGAACAGTGTTGACCACGCGCTCTCGCAACGCTCGCCGACCTAACCAATCGCCGTCAGCCAACTCCCCTATAGCCAGCTCAGATCCCTCGAGGATCCCCGGGTACCCCACCAGCAAAAGCTGCTCGTCGGTCACACCAAAATCAAACCTCGTTGAGGCGAGTACAAGGCCTCTCGCCAGATACCAATCCTTGAGATCGCCATAGAGCAACATGGAGCCAAGCTTCATCCGCTGGATGGTCTGAGTGTTAACCAAAGACGCGAGTTCACGAGGCTTGAGTAGTTTTGCTTCACCAACGACATTGCTACGCACTGGGATCAGTATCGGAGTCTCCAATACCTGATCGCGCTCGAGTCCAGGGGGTAGCTCCATGCCGGCGACCTCTCCCGTCCGTCGATACGAATCCCAAGCAACCCCTGAGAGATACCCGATCACCTCGATACTGACCGGCACCGCCTCAAACCACTTGAGCTTGAGTGTACGACCAGGAATCGCAGAGGATGTTCCGAGAAAGCCGGTGGCGAATCGATCCCCAAGATGTCGATACACCAGAGCGCTTATCGCCGTCCGCAACCTACCAAGATCAGCAACCGGGGCATTCGAAGGCCAACCCGGTAGCTCGAATCGATCATTCGCTACCAGCAGCACGCTCTCGTCGGGATCGTCAGGATCCTCATAGATCTCCCTTGCATAGCCAGTCTCTAGCAATTCCACCGTCGTGCCCCTTTACCTCATCACGCACCAGTACACCATGACCTCATGACCCTTTATCAGGGGCAGACATCGTGGAGCAACAACCATCATACGACGATAGCCCGAGAGTATCGGGACCGACACAACCCATGCGACATCTCGTAAATCAAAGAACTATGCGTCAGCTATGGATGTCACATGGATTGCCTAGATCACATCTGCTGGTCATGTCACATCGATTGCCAAGATCGTATCGCCTTGCCAGCCTACAAATCCCTCCTCGATCAGCAATCGTTCATCGTTCGCCAACGAACCACGGCTTGGTATTGGTAGCTCCACCACCTCGCACCCCTCCTCTTACTCCCGGCCTTCTGAGAGTGTTTACAATCCACCGGAAGCGACTTGCCGACGGACAGCTACGGTCTTCTGAAATGAAGCAACCATGCCCTACCCAAGCGCAATCTTGCTACTCCGTTGTCGTGAGGTGGTCACTGCAATGAGGGTTCACCAAAGGGTAGCGCTGACGCCAAGCTCAGCTGATTGCCTTCGCACAACACATTGCAATAGCTGCCGGGTTCGAGAAAGCTCCTCCAACAGCACAGCAGGACCGCGGTCTGGTAATCGCGCTAAAAAATCTCGACGGCTCGCCTGTATACTATTGAAGTTAACGAAAGCTCCTACCCTCGATAGCTCCATAAGTCAACCAGTGGTAGATCGGATCTAGCTGCGCCTCGGCAACGTCAGGGTTGAGCTCTAGATAGCGTTGGCGATCAAAACCCTCTGGCAGACGGTAGCAGTCATCTCCAAGCTCGTACTGCACGCGCTCAAGCACTGCGATTCGCTCCATTGTCAGACCGTTA
Organism: Actinomycetes bacterium; assembly: GCA_021822605.1. Lineage (GTDB taxonomy): Bacteria > Actinomycetota > Acidimicrobiia > Acidimicrobiales > Acidimicrobiaceae > Ferrimicrobium. Next base: position 1,934 of record JAKAQL010000076.1, on the reverse strand, counting down.
CCCATACGTGACAGCTGGAGATAGAACTCCGTTCCTGCGGTCTCATGGAAACCACACTCGCGAACTCCTATGTAGCCGAGTTGGAATAGATCCTCGATCAGTAGTCGAAACGAATGTGGCACGAAGCACCAGACGTGTGGGTCAAAGTAGGCGAACGACGCGTATGGATCTCCGGCATCTGCAACCGTCTTCGCCTCCTCGAAGCTGTGAACGGACTCATACTCCCCCTGAGCTCCCTTATACCATGCAATCTTGTCCCCGCGCCGAACGACGTTAAGGTAGTAATCAACCGCCGTTCCAACGCTCGGCTGACTCCTGTTCTCCAAGAACGCATCTATCACCGGTGCAATCGATGAGATCGGTCTGAAGTAGTCGAAGGAGTAGCGCTTGTCCGGTATAACCAGCGAGATGACCCCGTCGTCAGCGAGCACCGACTCGCAACTTCGAAGAAAGCCGATCAGATCAGGAACGTGTTCGATGACGTGCGACGCGATAATCCATGCAAAGCGGCGATCGCCGAAGAGTTCGTCATAGGGCTCTCCATGCCATACATAATCGACCTCTTCAATCAATGAAACATCGAGATCGTCAACCTCGTATTTGGCCCTCAAGGCATCAGCAGATAGGTTGTCAAGGATAACGACGTCATAGCCATCTCGTTTTGGAAGCACGGGGTTATGACTCGGTCCAATCTCGAGTCCCGGCCGATCCAGGTCAAGACCCGCAACAATAATCTCCTTGCGTTCTCCCATGGCACCCTCTCTGATTGGCCTTGTCCCGGCATACCATTTCCTCTGACCTTGCCCTCACCAATAGCGTTAATAGCCAGCCCAGGGAAGCCGCCCCCGTAAGATGAGCCCTGGCACAAAAAGATCCAGTTGGCTCCTTAGCCTACCTGGATCTCAGTTACCACACGGGCTCACCCGGCTGCGGCGACCCAACAGCCAGCCAGCATCCCTCGTATCCAACTTCACCGTCAAAGATGCCCTTACTCAATCATCACTAACCAGCCGCAACGTTGTAATAGCTGCCCGCCCGATCATGTCCTGATTCTCGACAACCACCCCTGCCACTACGACCGTCCAACGGCCATCATCAGCCCAACAGCTATCGATTGCGGTCGAGCTCGCCGATAACTGCGAATATAGACGCAGTAAGAACCTTGTTGGAGGCAGCCCCGTCGAATCCAATAGGCACCCAACTACTCACCAAAGGAGTCGGCACCTCTGATGTTCAACAACATCGACAAATCCTCAAGCCCACAGCTTCTGCTACCATGTCACCTCGTCGATCTCTCCGCTCCAGTGAAAAACGATACAGCTCCAACGAAGAACGATATCGCGCCCTACTCGATGCGCTATCAGCTTCGCTCTCACCTCTTGGATGAACGGTGAACACTACAAACTGCCCGGAGTGCGGATGTCACAGCCCACAGCAATCCTCTCGCAACTCACAACATCGTCATGATACTGCGTGTGCCGGTGCACTCCGTCGGGCGACATCCCTCGATCGAGGGCTGTCGGCTCAGAAGCTGGGCAACGCAAACACCCACTCTCAACAATCAGCGCCGACTATCGAGTGAGTGAACCAGATCTGGGTGCACTTGATCTGACGGCACTAAAGCAGACTGTTGGCACCCATCTAACAGCGACTCTCTTCTCAACCGACCACGACACACGTAGGTCGGGTGGTTCACTTTGTTGCTGCCACCCCTTGTGACAACGCACCCTTTCGCAGCGATGGACAGCTCCACCCACCCAACGCATCAAACGATCGATTAACGCTGGAGCGTAGAACTGTAGCCATCGTCATGGTTGCCGTTACTGGGACTTCGGATTTAAGTGGGGAAATTAGTCGGGTGTAGCCACCAGCTAGGGGTGAGTTTGGGAGGGTCACAGGGGCTCTGCCAGAATGGGATTAACCATAATTCATCA
>JAKAQL010000075.1 GCA_021822605.1 Actinomycetes bacterium | reverse complement strand
TCCGATCTTGCCCTGGCCCTTGATCAACAGCAACTCACCAATTTCGTGTTGAACGCAGGCGAGAATCCCTAGGCGACCCGCTACATCACCAACCGAACAGAGCGGAACCATTCGCTGACGTTGGGGCCCTGACTCGAACTCCCTCGCAAGGCGTCGGAGTAGTACCACCAGCCCGCCAGAGTTCTCGATTCTGTCTGCTCCAGCTCGTTCGGCGCTAACCCAGAGATCCTGATCTTGCACCATCGTATGGGCGATAAGCGTCGCACGTGGGTTCTGAGCACGCACCTGGCTGATCCTTGCCCGATCGGCCTCATCTGACAGTGGAAGAAGCAGAACCTCAGCAGTATCTGGATCTGGTGTCAACTCGCAGTTGCTCTGCCGCGCTGCACGCTCGACACTCAACCGAGCGACAGCGTCGCCAGTGCCCACATAGATCAACACGCGAAGCGCAACTTCCAACTCATATGAACATACTGATATCAGCCTCAGCCGCCATGTTGATAAAACTTGCCGCTCCGATCGGGGGCTGAATGCCGTCGATAAAATCGTCCTTGCTCAGGCCGTAAAGATCCATCGTCATCTGACATGGGTGCAGTCGCACCTCAAGATCGAGTGCCATCTCGAGAAGCTCAGTTGGCGAAGCGACCTTATGATCAGTTGCAAGTGTCTTGATCATCTTGGTACCGACACCCGCAAAGTTGATCTTGCCCAACCGCAGTCGGTCGGTCCCACCCGCATCCACGAGCGACTCCGCCTTCTGCATCCAATTGTTACCCGTCACTCTGATGCTGTTCTTCTGAAGCACCCGCAGGCCCCAAAAAGTAAAGAACACATCCACCTCGAGTCCCGAGGCCGCAGCAGTCGTGGCCAATATCAGTACCGGCCACACCCGATCTAGGTCGTTACTCCAACAGATCATCGCCATCTTCTTGGACTCACCATTTGACACAGCTATCCCCCCTTCTTCCTTTCTACTCAGCGCATCGAAAGCACTGAATTCCTTCCCGTGCGATCACCTCGCGATAGTGATCTAAGGACTGCTGGCCATCGGCCAACTCCTCTAACTCCTGATCATTGGAGAACTCGATGAGGTACAGCCAGCCAACCTCATAGGGATCTCGATTGGCCACAGCGACATCGGCATCAAAGGCAACTCGGTTGTTCTCTCGGATTACTCCCGTCAAGGGCGAGATCATGGGACCGACCCACTTTGCGCTCTCCAATACCGTCAGTGGTCGTCCGCGCACCACACTCCGGCCCACTGGCTTCCAGCTCAACTGCACCAACCTGCCCATCCGAGTCTGGGCAACGTCGGTCATTCCCACGCGTGCGACTCCTCCCTCAACCTTCACCCAGACATCAGCATCGAGGTCATAGAATCGATCAGTAGGGATAGCACACCCGGCCCACGTCTCCATCGCTAACCGTCGCTACACGCAATTCCTTGATCATCGAGGAACGCCTTATATTGTTGGATCCCCTCGACGCCGGTAGCGAGATCAGCGAGATCGCTCTCCCAATTGGTCGGCGCTACTCTCGCTACCCAACCCTCACCATAGGGATCCGAGTTCAAGAGACCTGGATTCCCCACGAGGAGTTCGTTCACCGCGAGTACTTCACCCTCAACTGGACAGGGCACCGGGCCAACCCACTTGCCACTCTCGACGGTGGCGAGACTGCGACCCTTCTTGATTGGCTTACCCGCTGCCTTCAGTGAGACTGAGATAATCGTCTTGGCAAGATTCTGTGCAACGTCGGTGAGTCCGATAACCACCTCATCACCATCAGGGCGTGCCCAGACGTGCTTCTCAATCAGATAGTACAGATCCTCCGGAAGATCACATTCATTTTCCCTACTCATCTCTCTCCTCTTCTCGGTCATAACCAACTTCACCGGGGTGTTCGCCAATCAGATGCTGCACGAGGATGTCCATCCCCACCAACCTGATATCTGCTTCGTACTCCTCAATAAAACCATCGTCGGGATGTCCACGCTTGATCGCTTGCACATAGGTCTCTTCACAGAGTGGACAGCTGACCCGATACGAGGGTCGACTTCCCTTTGCCACGATAGTGACGAGATCTGGATGACTGGCAACGAGGTGTCCATGCAGACTCTCGTATCCAAGATTTGTCTCGTCACAGGTCGGGCACTCCATCAAACGTCCACCAATTCTGTCGCCTCGGTCGCCTCGGCGAAGAGTTCCACGATGTCGATCACCTTCAGGGAGTCCTCAATTCCCACCGTCTTGACCGCGTCGGAGAACATGGCATAATCCTTCGGACAGGCAACCACAAAGTAGTCAACCCCCAAACCCTGTGCCTCCTTGATTCGGTTGACGGACGGCCGCTCCTCCAAATAGGAATCGTCCATCCAGATTCTTCCGCCGCCGGCCCCACAGCAGAACGAATTCGCTCCATGCCGTGGCATCTCAACGAGGTCGCAGCCAAGCCCAGCGATCACGGCCCTCGGGGTGTCGAAAATCCGATTATACCGACCCAAATAGCAGGGATCGTGATAGGTCACTCGACGTCCCAAACTCCGCGGCGCAACCTCCTCGGTGAACATGAGGATAGCGAGCAGTTCAGAATAGTGGAGTACCGGTTTGTCCAACCCAAAGGACGGATATTCATTGCGAAGCGTGTTAAAGGTATGAGGATCAGTCGTGAAGATCTTATCAAACGAGGCCTTGGAGAAGGCCTCCATGTTCTGTTCAACGAGCATCTCAAAGAGCCCCTCCTCGCCCACCCGACGCACATCGTTACCGGCGTTGCGCTCGTCATCGAAGAGAATCCCGAACGAGACCCCACTGGCGTTGAGTACCTTGGCAAGCGTCTGCGAGATACTCATGAGGCGCTCATCAAAGGAGGCAAAATCACCTAAGAACCACAGATACTCCACATGCTCTTTGCGTGCATCGACAATAGGAAAGTCCAATCCCTTGGTCCAGCGCGCACGCATTCGAGCGCTCTTACCAAAGGAGTTACCCTGGGTCGCAATGTTTTGCAATGCCGACTGAAGCGTGGGGTCCATCTCTCCCCGATCAACCAACGAGCGTCGTAGCTGTACGATGGTCGGCACGTGTTCGATACCAACTGGGCAGATCTCGACACAAGCCATACACGTGGTACATGACCAGAGCGTCTTGTCAACGATCACGTCCCCCACTAGTTGCCCATCACCCGCCAGTGGACCCGACGCCACCGGGCGAGTCTCGGTATCGAGGAGAAGAGGGATATGCCGACTGCGGTCTACCCACTGGCGAAGGTCAAGAATAAAATCACGGGGTGAGAGCGGGGCACCAGCCGTTCGCGCAGGACAAACAGCGTGACAGCGCCCACACTTGGTGCAAGAATCAAAACCCAACAGCTCTCGCGGTGTAAAGTCATCGATCGAGTCATAGCCGGTCTTACCCTCTGGTGGAGCGGGAATACGCCTCGTCGTTGCGAGATCCCTGACGGCGAGATTGGTCGGGGATGCCAACATATGCCACGCCTTTGACCAGGGAATATAAGCAACAAACGCGAGGGCCATACCGACGTGGACCCACCACAACCAGGCATGAATCGCCCGAGCACCGGCTGAACCGACACCGAGCGTGACCAGCCCCTTGCCAACGAGATAACCCAGCCAGGTCCAGCGCTCAAAACTCGGGAAACCCTCGCCATCAATGCGCAATCCCTGAATCAGGATCCCCGTGATGAGAATCAGAAGGAGACCCACAACAAAGACCTGATCTCCGATCACGATCTTGGCCCTGGAGTACCCCCCCTCTGGACGTTGTGCCCGCGTGTAGTCGAGCTGAATCTCTCGCGAGAACCAGCGCCGATAGACGAGCAGGACGGTCCCAACCAGCGCCGCCAAACCAGCCAGGTCAAAGACCGCATTGTAACCTAAGTAGAACGGACCTTGAAAGAAGCTGTAGGTATGTCCTGTGATGAACCGGGAAGCATTGCCAAGGATATCGTAATCAAGGCTCAGAATCGAGGTCGCGAGAAAGAGCCCGATGAATCCCCAAAACAGCAGGAGATGGCTGATCCCGACCTTCTTCCTAGACTTGGTGACCGTCTTATTGGCGGCGATCGTCACCAAGGAGCTCGCAAACTTCGGGCGTTCCGACACCTCCGGGATGTCTCTGGCATCGCGTCGTCGCAACCAGGAGAACGACGCTGGGCGCCTTCCGTGGTTATACTCGATGACTCGCTTAACCAAGCCGGTAAAGAAGATCGCCAAGACGACAACGGCGAGAAGATAAAATACCATCTTTGCCGTCTCGGTCTCACCCCCGAAGATCTTCCTCGTCTCTAGGACCCCGACCAGCACCCTCAGCCTCCGACTTGATCGGTCAATTCCGGAACGAGATCAAAGAGATCCAATGTGGTGCCGTAGTGGGCAACCTCAAAGATCGGTGCCTTTGCGTCGGTGTTGCAGGCGATGATCACATCGGCGCTGCGCATCCCCTCAAGATGTTCTGGTGCCCCCGAGATTCCGAAGGCGAGATAGACCGTTGGCTTGACTTTTTTGCCTGACTTACCCACCTGATGGGGCTTGGGCAACCAACCCTGATCGATCACCGGCCTTGAGGCGGAGAGTGGCGCCTTCATCGCTTCAGCCAATTCTGCCACCAGTTCGACATTCTCCTTAGAACCAATGCCCCGCCCAACCGACACAAGAAGCGGTGCAGCGGTGATGTCAACACCACTGCTATCAGGTTCACGAAGCTCAATCGCAATACCTTTTGCACTCGATAGTGACCCACCGACATCGATCACTTCACGTCTTGGCTCACCTACCACTCGCCCAACATCGGAGGCAAATGACCCCGGGACAACCGAGAGAACAGCCGGGAAACTGTCGATCTCCACCTCCGACAACAGCTTGCCACCATAGAGTTGCGACGTCACCACCAGCGAACCCCCCTCCATTACCGCGTCAATGACATACGAGGCAAGTACGCCATCAAATTGGGTGGCCAGGGCACCAGCCAGATCGATCCCCACCGTACCGGTACTGACCAAAACGACCTTCGGATGAGCGCTGCGGATGACCTCCCCAAGCGACATCTCCCACTGAGGTGCACAGTAACCGGCTTCCATGCCACTCATCGAGTAGAGTACATCAGCCGCCCCAAAAAGATTTTGAGGAGACGGCTCACCAGCAAGTACGAGTGCGAGCTCACCCGAGAAGCCATCGCTGAGTTCCCGACCCTTTCCTAACAGCTCATAGGTAACATCTGGGACCTCCCCCGCTACCGCCTCAGCAATGACCAACACATCAACCGACATCGGAACCTCCTTTCATGCCTCCGGGACTACACAAGACCCTTGGACTTGATAATCTCAATGATCTCCGCTGCCACTTCCTTGGGGGAACCCTTGAGCATGGTCGCTCCGGCTCCCGTCGACTCAGGGGGATAGAGCCGACGAACCTTCACCTGAGCACTCGCGTCACTGAGCTCGACTTCGTGTTCACTGATCTCGCCCGTCTGCATCGCCTGGCGGATCCTGGAGATAGGCGCATACCTTGGTGTCTGCTTCGCCGCTTGGATGCCGAGCACTGCTGGTAGATCGAGTTCGCTCACTCCCAGGAGTCCACCCCCCATCTCCTGGATCACCCTGACCTTCGAGTCGGACCCCTCGACGCCAACCACCACCGCTGCGTGAGGAACCTCCAGCAACGAGCCAAGGATACCCGCGAGCTGACCGTCTAAGTCATCGGCAGCCTGCACGCCGGTGAGTAGGAGATCAAATGACTCCCCAGCGAGGAAGGAGGCGAGGCGTTGCGCTCGTTCGCGTGAACGAACCCAGGTGTCTGGGTCATTCCCCGTTAACTTGACCACTCGATCAGCCCCCTTGGCCAACGCGGCGTAGAGCGTTTGGTCAACATCTGGTTCGTCAAGTGCAACGACGGTCACCGTCGCCCCTAACTCATCCTTCAACGTCAGCGCCTCCTCAAGGGCAGCCTCATCCCACTCATTGGAGACAAACTTGACGAACTCGCGATCGATATCAGTCCCTTCATCGTTGACCTCCAACTCCTCAACAAGGTCCGCTAACTGCCGCATGGCAACGACGATTCGCATGTCAACTCCTCCAATCCTCTCCTCGCATCGCGATATCTACCATCTCGGCTATATCCATCACCCGTAGTCCTTCGTTACCCGTCGACTTTGCCGCATCCTCGAATCTTGACACCTCATAGGGACATGCGACCGCAAGAATGTCGGCACCGGTCGCCGCTGCCTCCCTCACTCGTCGTTCGGAGAGGCGCTCTGAGAGGTGATTTGCATTGAACCCATCGAGCCACATGCCGCCGCCTCCTCCTCCGCAGCAGTACGAGTTCTCCCGGCACCTTCCCATCTCGAGCAGTTTGACACCTGGTATTGCCTCGATGATCTTGCGCGGTGCCTCATATTCTCCATTGTGCCGTCCTAAATAACACGGATCATGGAAAGTAACGGTCGCCTCAAGGCTTCCCTGGAAGTCAATCTGCTCAAGGAGGGGCGCCAACAGCTGCGAGTAATGGAGGGCTTCGAAGGTGTGCCCATACTTTGGATAGACCTTCTTCAAGGCATTGAACCCATGAGGATCTGGAGTTACGATGCGATTGAACTGATACTTCGCTAGTACATCGATCACCTCCTCCATCAAGGCTTCGAAGAGCCCCTTCTCGCCAGCCAGTCGCTGCGAGTCCCCTAACGTCTTCTCCTCGGCCCCCAAGATAGCAAAATCAACATTCAGGCTGGTCATAATGCGTGCAAAGGCCTGCGCCGCCTGCTGACCCCTAGGGTGAAAGCTCCAGTAGTCCTCGACATAGAACAACACATCGACCGGGCTGGGATCACTCGCCAACACGCGTACATCGACTCCAGCACCCTTCGTCCATGCGGGTCTCCGACGAGGATTTTCACCCAAGGCGTTCCCGTAACGGAAGGTCTTCTCCATAATCTGTTGAAGCTCATCCGGGATCGTCCCCTCAACCATTGCGACCTCACGCACAGCTGGCATCACCTCGATCATGTTGACCTCCTTGGGGCAGACCCGAAGGCAGTTGCCACAGGTGGTACACTTCCAAAGCTCATCCGACTTGAAGAGATCAAGGCCCGTCTGTACGGCCCGATGAATCTTGCGAGGACCATACTCGGACACCAGATCGACGGGGCAAACGGGGACACACTTGCCGCATCCAAAGCAGTATTCGAGAGAATTGCCACCCTCGAGTGCGGCGATCTTTGCAAAGCCAGAAGCGCTATAGTCGGTCAGTACTCGCGAGTGGAGCATCCGCGACGAGCCACCTGACACATCCCACTCCCTTCCTGAGAGCGGCGAGGTGACGATAGCCTCAGCTAATTCGGTAACTCCAGCAGCCTGCTTATTGCCCCCTACTGGCATCAGACTCTCCCTTCACCCCAAGAATGCGTCCCATGAACTCCCCCAGATCAGGAAGGAGGCTGTTAAACTCCTTCGTCATCCGCATCTTGATCACCGTTGATGAATACACGCCATACACGCCAGCTAGGAAGATATCAAGACCGTATGGACTCTGCTCTGCAGGCACTGGTAGCAGCGATGCAGCGCTGAGGGTTTGGCTGAGATACTCGGAGGCGAAACGCACCTGTGCATACGTCGCCGCATCATCAATCCCGTACAACGCAACTGGATCCTCAACGAGAAGCGCTAGCGCCCCCGTCTCCTGGTCTGGATCGAGCACCCAGCGTCGCCACAATGGATGGGTCCATGGATCGACAAGGTGGAGCACTTCCGAGGCTAGGTCTCGCAAGAGTCCCTGGTCTTCGTAGCCGCACCCCACAATCGTATCAAAGACCACCAGAGGGTTTTCCCCATTCCTGGCGAGTCTCATGCCTTCGACGAGTACATCCAGATCCGCCTGCGCCAGGAGTGCTCTCCGATGACGCCGTACGCCGAAGATCAATCCACACAACTCATTAAGGACCTCCGGGCTCTCAGCGAGTCGATCGATCAAGCCCACTGCTATCGCTCTGCGGTTCGTCAGCCTCTGCACCAACGAAGCCTGCGTGGTCTGCGATACCTGAAAAGCGATTGCCGCCTGGAACTCCTGCGCTGCCTCGAGATCGGCCAATTGGGTCTGCGTCATCATCTGATACCACCTAGGCCAATGCGTGAAGGTCTCGAACCGCCTTCGCAGCAGCCAAACCACCACTGGAGGCGCAATCCTCGAGATCGCTCGGTCCGAGGGCTGCTCCCACCGCATAGACACCAGGAACCGACGTCGACACCGTATCGAGAGGCGAGTTAGCAGCCTCAATGAAGCCGTATTTATTCTGCTTGACCCCTAGGAGTGCCGCCATCTGTCGCGTCCCCGGGGAGGCCTCCATGCCAACCGACAAGACGACGAGGTCCATTAGGACCTCCATGGGACGGCCCATGGTCGTATCCTCGCCTCTGACGAGGAGTTTGCCATCCTTGGGGAGCACCTCGGTGATGATCCCCTTCACATACTGGACGTGATGCTTCTCTTGGGCAGGCCAGTAGATCTGGTTTTCCCAATACCCATACATCCGCATGTCGATGTAGAAGATAAAAACCTCAGCGGAGGGAATCAACAGCTTGATCTCGGTAGCCTCCTTGGAGGCAACGCCGCAGCACACCTTTGAGCAGTACTCATTTCCGATCTGTCGGTCACGCGAACCCACGCACTGTACGAAGCAGATCCGTTGCGGAGTCTCCCCATTAGAGGGTCTCGTTACCTTCCCCTCCTTCAACATCGCCTCAAGATCCTGAAGCGCAATGACGTCGGGAAACTCATAGTAGCCATAGAGCTGAGTCTCGCGACCGGGATCAAAATGGGTGAACCCAGTGGCGATGATGACAGAAGCAGCTTCTACTTTCGAGGTAGCGCTTCCCGTCAGGACGTCGAGTTCAAAGGGGGCATGATCCCGAGACGCACCCACCACCTTGGAACTCGTGAGAACATCGACATTCTCAAAGGACGTCAGTTGGGCGATGAGTCTGCCCATCACCTCCTCCGCGCTCTCAAGGTACGGTGTCAATGACGCGTAGTTCTCCTCAATCGGACGTCCGCCAAGATAGGCATTCTTCTCTATCACTGTCACTGGAGCCCCCAGCTCTGCGGCGGCAATCGCCGCCGAGATTCCGGCTGGACCACCACCGATGACGACCAATCGTTCTTCCATTTTCTCCTGCCCGCTCCCTATGCGTCAACATCTGCCCAGGTGAGAAACTCTTGTCCCCCACTCTTTAGCCGCTCAGCATCCTCTTGAAACTCGGCCCAAGCCGCCTCCCAGTCAATGCCCATCTTTTCGAGTAGTGGTCGATAGTTCGTGGAGTGCCAATGAAGCTGCGCCACCTTGAAGGGGTGTGCACCCATTGCGAGCGCAGCGAACTGAGCCTCACTCATCACCGGGACCCCGACGTTTCGCTCATGAGCCTGCGCCGCAAACTGGCTCTTGTCAAGCGCCGTTACACAACCGGTATCATGGGTCAGGACCACATCGGGATCAGCCTCCTCCTTCATCACTTCGATCTTCCTCAACGTTGCAAAGGAGCGGGTGAAGTCACGCTGCACGAGGATATGGCGAAACCCGAACCCACAACAGTCGAAGAAGGTGGAGTAGCTGCGTAGGTCAGCACCGAGGGCCAGTACCAGCCCACTCACCGCAGCCGTCCGCTGGCCGTGATAGACATCGGGATCGAAGATCGCATCTCCTTCGACGAGCTTGTAATAATGACACGCAGGGTGCACCGTCACCGCAACTCCAGAGACGTCTCGAACGGCTCGCGCACTGATCTCATCGCGCACCGCATACAGCCACTCTGAATAGTGAATGATCTCCTCTGGCAATACCAGCTGTTTCCCGAGTCGATGGAGCACTTTGGTAACCTGCTGCCGCAATGCCGCATCATGGAGCAACTCTGAACGAACCTCCTTGTAGTGACCGTAGGACGTGCCACAATGGATGAGTGGGAAATTACCCGTCTCATAGGCGGCCGCAAAATTTCTCACGGCGACCGCTGCCTGAGCGGCCTGGTTCGAGGTTGCAGACGCATAGTAATTCCACGCGGTGCAGGAGGTCTGATCCTCCGGGTCGATATAGTCGTAACCGAGTTTCCGCATCAACCAAAAGATCGAGGTTGAGTAGCCGGGGATATGACCACATTGTCCACATGACTTGTGATGCCAGAGATTCGACTTTTGAATTTTCTTCATGATTCCGTACTTCGTTGGAACCTCGACAAAGTCGCCAGTAATTCTCTGTACCACCAGCTCGCCCTCTGCCTCTAGCTCGAACAGACGCTCATGAAAATCCTCTGAACGGCGGTCTGGCGACCGTTCAAACTTCTCTTTCTTGCCAAGAATTACCGAGACCGCACCCTCGCTCATATCTCTATCCCTTCCTCCTCTAACTTCTCTTCCATTATCTCTTCAAGAATCATGTGAATTCCCTGATCAACCTGTGCAATCATGTCCAGTGCACCGGTCTCCAACCAGATGACGTAGAGTTCTACCAACGTTCGATCAGCTACCTGCCACCCAGTAGTCGTCGTATGCATCGTTTCGGGAGGAAGCATCCTGCGCCAGAGATCCAGATTTTCTGAGACATCCTTCACTTCAGGACCCCAATCAGGGAATGCGTCAGGCTGGAGCATATCCGGGGAGACCTGGGTCCCTGTCGACATGATTTTGTAGATAATTCGAGAGTACCCAGCAAGAGCTTCCTTGGCAGAGTGAAGCCCTTCTTTCACCGCAACCTCGCGCATAATTGTTATGACCCCCCCTGGATTATTGCCTCTCGGGCATCGGAGACAAGAAAAACACTGTGAACACTCCCAGATATCCTCCTGCATCTGCTGGAACATCAGGTCGATATCACGCCGAGCTGCTGCTTGGGCAATCCTGCGTGGAGAGAAGTCGTAGAACCGAGCAGAAGGGCAGGCAGCAACGCAGATTCCACACTCATAACAGCCGTAGAGGTAATCGCCAAAGCGGGAATCCGCCATGACCTGTCCGATCAGTCGCTCCTTCTCTCCTCGCTCTACATCTGTATGGCCTGCTACATGGTCCCTCTTCATGTAGGGGTCGAGGGTAGTCGCCGGCATCAGAACGACACCACCGCATCCGCGTTCATTGCAAGATCGTTGAATGCGGCACCGCCGATCATCTCCACACCATCGATCAAGTCTTCAATCACGAGGTCATTCAGATCAAGTGATGGCTGGCAGACCCAAAGACGTACACCAAGATCGGTTGCCTGTTTTACAAAGTAGGAGAGGCGTTGGCCTCGGTCACCTTTTGGACCAATCTTGTCAACCACCGTCCTTTTCAGGAGCTGAGGGCCGTACATGGTAAAATAAATCCCGACCTCTACCTCCATCGCAGCAGCAGATGCCGCCAAGAAGAATGGCGTAGCACACCGACCAGGATCGTTCTCTCCGTGGGTTTGCACGTAGAGAACCTTTCCCTCAAACTCACCGCTCCACATTCTGTCCCCCCTTATTGATCGTGCGACACAAACACTCGAACTCCATTGACACCGCGTTCGGGAAGAGTTAGGGTCTATCCACCGCGCTTGAGGAGGACATGAAACACATCCCCATCCTTGGTGATTCCAAGCAGCTCGTTTCCAGTTCTGGATGTCCATGCGTTCATATCCGGTTCCACACCTGGATCGGTTGCAAGAAGCTCGAGAACCTCACCCGGTTGCAACTTCTTGATAGCCTGCGACGTTTTGATAACAGGCAAAGGGCACTGGAGTCCTTTGCAATCAAGAATCTCAACTGGTTTCTCAGCCATATTCCCCCCTCTTGGCACACATCGCAGTGCGAACCTGATCTCGACCGAGACCCGACAGCACACCCGATACAAACATGCGCATTCACTCATGTTCGCCTCTAATGGAGTTACCATATCACAGCTGAATAAAGTTTGTGTGAATTTTAAAAACTTTTCTCGCGCCTCTAACTCTGCGTGTTGGTCAGGTCAACTCGCCTCGACCTACCTATCCGCAGCGAATAAACTCGGATATCATGCGCTCTTCTGACAACAGCTTGAGGTCGTGGACCGTGGCAGCGTTCTTCCTGGCACTATCCATCATGGCTGGCTATGTGATATCGCACTGTTGCTTCACCCTGTACCGATGCCAGAGGAACATCATGGCGAGTTCGACTTCACGGTGACCCGAGCAAAAGGCGCGTTCGTCAGCTGTGCGTTGTTCGGGACTCAACCAGACGCGACCATTTCATGCCCCCGGCAACTAAACCGGCAACTCCACAAAATAGCCAGCCGGAGATGGGTAGTGACAGTCAAAGTCACAGATCCAGCCTCGGGATTAGTCATGGCTCCACTTCAAGTGGTTCAGGGAGGAGGCCTCGAGACCGACTGGCAGCAGAGATCATTATCGCAAGACAGTGCCACTCTCGTGCAAAATCCTACGCAAGGGAAAATCTTCGTCGCTCAAGCATTTTGGGTGATTGTCAACAGATAGGCGCTCATGACGCAGATGAGCAAGCACATCCGAAGGAATCACCGATCATCCTGGCCACCGCCCTGTGGTACAGTTCGCTCTCATACTGTCGGTCCGATCGCTTCTGCTTACCGTTCTTTGGAACTCCTCTTCGGTGGGAACACTCGGCTGAACTGGCATATCTCGCGAAGCGATTGCAGATGACAAACAATATGGCGCAATCATACTGGAAGGCCCCTCGTACCCGGTCCACTTCGTTTGTGAGACGACTCCTGTCATTCTAACGTCTGGTCCCTATGCTGCTGCGGTTCGGAAGTAGGTTTCAGCGTAGAAGTTCCGATACTTAGCCGA
>JAKAQL010000012.1 GCA_021822605.1 Actinomycetes bacterium | reverse complement strand
ACAGGCAGAGTACCGGCACGATACCACCTATATGCCGTTTGAGGATGTATACCTTGAGACAGTGCCCACTCACGCAAGTTCACTATGTGTAATTGTAGCTCATCTCTGCGTCAACTGTTGCAACCCTTACGGGTTTCTCTCGCCGAGTCTGGCGGCCATCGGTCTTGGACAGGCCGCAAAGACGGTAACCTTATCCTGTTATGGCAAGCAAAGAGAGCGCTCGAAGAGTCGCACGGGCACAAGCGTCAGGTCGTGGGGCAAAAGTCCGACGGCAGGTTCCATTGGGTTTTTATTCGGCACTGACGGTGATTGTCGTTGCTGGTGTTGCCGTCATTGGCTACTCGAAATACGAGATCGATCATCCAACCTCAGTGGCGACTGCTGCTGATCAACCGGTGATTGGAACGACGTGGCATACCGCTATCGGATTTGACGCGTGTGGTAAGTATCAGCCGGTGCTGGCGAAGACGACCGACACAAAGAGTGGGATAACGTCGCTAGGGAACGGTGTCTTAGCGATTGCACCAAAGTCAAAATCAGAGGAGGGGGCAAATGCTACCTTGGCCCTGCTCCCCAAAGGAATTAAGGGCTTAGCGATATCGAAGGACGGATTCACGTTGCCTGGGGCCAAAACGGTGAGTGCGACGGCGGGTTGTGGTGGCAAGCCGGCTACATTCGGTATCTACGTGTGGTCATCGCTGCTGGCCACGAAACCCACGGTCTATAAGAGTCTCGCGCAGGTGCGGCTGGAAAATGATCAGGTCATTACGCTAGGTGTGGTTCCCAAGGGCACCACTCCGCCGCAGCCACCGACGGCAGCGAATCTTGCGACGGTCGGGTCGAGCGTATCTACCTCGAAGTCAACCAGTACCTCGAAGTCAACCAGTACCTCGAAGTCAACCAGTACCTCGAAGTCAACCAGTACCTCGAAGTCAACCAGTACCTCGAAGTCTAAGAGCAGTACCAAGTAGCAGGAGGGGAGATGCGAGCAGTCGTTCTCGTCGGAGGGGAGGGCACTCGCCTCCGACCGTTAACGTTTCATACCCCAAAACAGATGCTCCGAGTGATCGGTTTCCCCATGCTGGAACGGGTTCTGCACCGTCTTCGAGGGTTTGGGGTTGATGAGGTGGTCTTGTCACTCGGTTATCAACCCGATGCTTTTCGCTTGGCGTATCCCACGGGGGAGGCGGCGGGAGTGCGACTAACCTATGCCATTGAGGAGGAACCACTTGATACGGCGGGTGCAATTAGGTTTGCTGCCGAGAGTGCCGGCATCAACGAGACTTTTCTTGTGGTCAACGGTGACATTTTGACTGACCTCGATGTGAAGGATTTGATCGATTTCCATCTGGATCGACGAAGCCGAGCAACGATCGGACTGGTGCGTGTGGACAACCCCAGTCAGTTTGGTGTCGTCGTCAAGGATGAGAATGGGCGAGCCCTGCGCTTTGTAGAAAAGCCATCGATCGAGTCTGCCCCCTCCCACGACATCAATGCAGGCATTTACATTTTGGAACCGAGTGCGTTGGAGTTAATTCCTCAGGGTGGCAGAATGTCGATCGAGAGAGAGCTCTTTCCTCAGCTGGTAGAGCAGGGGAGCCTCTTCGCTCGCGCCTATGAATGCTACTGGCTTGACGCTGGAACCCCCAAGAACTATTACCGGGCCATCCGTGACATTCTCTTTGGCGCCCGAATGGGTGAGCTGGTACCCCCACGGGCTTGGTATCCGGCTCCGAACCAACCAGATGACTCGACAGGACATTGCTATATTGGTTCGTCAGTGCAGCTGAGTTCGATGTCGAGAGTCGTCGGATCGGTGATCGAAGATGGAGTCGAGATTTCTGACGGGGCTACGATCATAGATTCGGTTGTCCTTGAGGGTGCCCATGTCGGCCCAGGCTCAGTGGTTCGGGGCTCTATTGTGGGTGCACGTACCGTTGTTCCTGAGGATGTTCACCTCGACGAGCTAGCCATTGTCGCAGAGAGCACCGATCTCCATCCCGGCGACACGTTGGTGGGCGTTGGACAGTCGTAAATGACGTCGTCTCCTATCCTTGTAACCGGCGGTGCTGGCTTCATCGGCTCTCACCTGGTGGAGAGACTCGTTGACGCTGGCTACGAAGTGGACGTCGTTGATAACCTTTCGACTGGCTCTCTGGCAAATCTTCGTACGGCGAGAGGGAAGGGTGATCGGGGGCTGCGCTTCCACAGACTTGATATCGTTGATGGTGATTTGGATGCGCTAATGATGCGACGCCAACCTTGGGCGGTGATTCATCTCGCTGCTCAGGTCAATGTCCGTGAGTCCATGCTGGATCCGGTTGGTGATCTGGTGACGAATGTCGTGGGCTCCCTCCGAGTCCTTGAGGCTGCGAGGCATTCTGGAGTCTCTAAGGTGATCTTTGCTACAAGTGCTGGCATCTACGGTGCCATAACATCGACGGATCTGCCAGTTCGTGAAGATGTCGCCCATCTTCCTGATTCCTTCTATGGACTGTCAAAAGATACTGTTCTTGCTTACTTGCGGCTCTACCGGGTCAACTTCGACCTCGACTACACCGCCCTTGTGTTGGCAAACGTCTATGGGCCAAGGCAGGGAATTCTCGGGGAAGGAGGGGTGGTGGCCAAGTTTGCTCAGGCGATTATCTCGGGCGAGCAGGCCAGTATTCTCGGGGATGGAAGTCAGACGCGTGATTTCGTGTATGTCGACGACGTTGTCGATGCCTTCTATCGGTCCCTTGAGCATGGGAGCGGCCTGACTCTCAACATCGCGACAGGGATCGAAACCTCAATTAACACGCTCCACAAGGAGATGTATCGGATCGCAGGGAGCGAATATCGTCAGCCGGTCTATTGCCAGCCCATCCCGGGTGAGATTATGCGTTCAAGTCTTGATGCAAGGCGCGCCGGATGGTATCTCAGATGGCACGCGAGCACGACGCTTGAGCGAGGCCTTGAGCGCGTGGTTGAGTGGTATGAAGATCTGGACTCACAGACCGCTCGTTCTTAGCGGAAGAGATCGGAGTCGTAGCCACGAACGACATCGGCTTCGATGCTCCCATTTCCAAGGTGACAGCTATCGATTCCTCTGACAAGGACGAAGGGGGTGCGGCCATCCTTGCGTTTGACGAGGTCGGCAGCACCAGCAATCTCATCCGCAATGCAGATCTCGGTTGCCTGCAGGAGCGCTCCGTTGTAGTCGGTGGTCCCGCGAAGGTCGCTAATGGGCCGAAGGCCAGCAACGCCGATAGCGACATCGGTCACCCCTGAACGCCAAGTGCGGCCGAAGGTGTCAGTGATGATTACCCCAAGACGACATCCCGTGAGATGCTGCAATTGATGCAACAGTCGGCGAGCGCTTCGATCAGGGTCGGCGGGCAAGAGTGTGACGGTGCCTGGGTTGGTATTTGATCGATCGATGCCAGCGTTAGCACAGACGAATCCGTGGTGGGTCTCCGTGATCGAGAGCGTTCCCCGACGGCGAAGCACGCGACGGGATTCGGAGCGTACCAGGGCATCAAAACTCTCTTGGTCGTCGTCGATGACGCTTACGACCCGTCCTTCGGCCTTCGAAACCACCTTCTGAGTCACCACCATTACATCACCATCGACAAGTTCAAAATCTCGGACGATGAGAGCTGCGAGGTCAGCTCCCTGCCCGATCTCTTCCTCGAGTGGAATGGAGAAGAGCTGAAGCCCGACTTGGTTCATTGCGCCATCACCGCGAATCGTGCCAGGTTGACAGCGACCTCGAGATCGGTCATAAGGGTTTGGGTCGCCAAGCAAGTGATGCCGAGGGTGCTGATTGGGTCGATGAGGTGTGCATCGGCCGCGTCGACTATAAAAACACTCGTAAACTCTTGGTAGAGTTGTGCGACAGTGCGCGCATCGTGTTGGGTCATGAGCGAGTCAAGTATCTCGGCGAGTGGCCCTTTGACCGCTTCGCCGGCAATAATTGGGGAGATTGCAACGACGTCCCCTTCCTTTGCCCGTCGCCGGAGTTGCTCATCGATGCCTCGTAGCGCAATGATTGGTCCGATCGAGAGTATGGGATTCGAAGGGGCAATGATGATACGACGTGCCGCACTGAGCGCGTGTTCGACGGCGATGGCCGGCTTTGCCGTCTCAATATGGTCGTAGCGAACTCGGAGCACCCTTGGTTGGTGTTGGTAGCGAACAAAGTACTCTTGGAAATCGAGTTCAACAATCTGATCACCGCGATCGTCATTCGAGGGCAGCTGGGCGAGGACCTTGGTGCGAACAGCATCATCGCTCATGGGGAGAACGGTGACACCAACGTTGAATGCCTTCGCGATCTCCGCGGTGACTTGGGTGAGGCTAGCCCCTTCGGAGAGTCGCTGTGTCCGAAACATGTGGAGCCCGATATCACGGTCCCCGAGGGTGAACCACGGGTTATCTCCGAGGCGTTGGAGCGACGATCTTGCCTGAAAGCTCTCATTGCGAACACCCCAGCCTGTCTCAGGGTTGACGAGGTTAGCCAGCGTGTAGACGATCGTGTCGAGGTCTGGGGAGATGTGAAGGCCATACTGTACCAAGTCGTCGCCGGTATTGACGATCACAACCACCTCCTCTTGGAGTTCGGCGTTTACGAGGCCTTGGAGAAATTTGGCTGCTCCAACCCCACCAGCGAGTACCGCAATCACAACCGTTGGTCTCCTTGTTGATCTGCCCGAATTTCAGAGCTCACCGTTGATGACTCGTTTGTCAGTCTACCGATCGATCGAGAGACAAGTCGGCATCGCGCTGGAGCGATCAGCGACGATCGGAACCGCTTGGGACAATCGCCACTAGCGTTGTTGTTCGATAGTGTTGGGTTCTGACGGTGCTCCGCTGTGTTCTGGAGCCGGTTGGTTGAGGCGTGGAGGTAGGTCGTCCGAGTAGCAATCGAGCTCACAGCGATCGTAGGACAACGTAGCGGTATTGGAGAGTTTGCCTATCGCATGGCGGAGGCGGTGGCCTCCCACGTCGATGCCACAGGTTTTATGGTCTCACTCCGTCGACACGGTCAGCTGAGGCAGGCGCTGCCTGCTGGGGTTGACTACCTGAACCTGCCCCTTCCTGCACGGCCGCTGCTCGCATCCTGGCAGCGATGGTACCGACCGGACCTGCGAGATCTCTTTCATGGTTTTGATGTGATCCATGGAACCAACTTTGTCGTTCCGCCAGCGCGGGGCAAGGCGACGGTCGTGACGGTCCATGACCTGACCCCACTGCTTTATCCGCGTCTTTGCCGACCCGAGGTGCTCGCATTCCCGACCTTGGTGCGCCATGCTGTCCAGGCGGGATCCTTTGTGCACACACCTTCTGAGTTCATACGGGGCCAGGTGATCGATTATTTTGGTGTCGAACCGGATCGAGTTGTGGCTATTGCTCATGGCATCACACCACTGCAAGCAAGGCCGTCATTACCGCCAATCGCTCATCAGCTAGGCGGTCGTCCGTACATCCTTGCAATGTCAACGCTTGAGCCGCGCAAAGGTTTGAACTATCTCGTTCAGGCTTTCGCGGACCTCACCGCTCGCTATCCCGACCTCCGCCTCGTGTTGACAGGCCAGTATGGCTGGGGTTTCGATGAGTTGCTCGCTAGCGTGCATACGCCAGCCCTGACTCACCGCATCCTGTTACCAGGCTATGTCACCGAGGATACTCGCTCATGGTTGCTCCGTAACGCTCTACTCTTCGCCTATCCAAGCCTGTACGAGGGCTTCGGATTGCCCCTGTTGGAGGCGATGAGCGTGGGGACCCCTGTTGTGACCACGACCGCTGGTGCCATCGTAGAGGTCGTCGGCGACGCAGCGATTACGGTTGCGCCGCGCTCTGCTGACGAGCTTGTGACGGCCCTTACTGCGGTGATCGAGAAGGATGAGCTTCGCGGTGAGTTGATTGCGCGAGGTCGCAAACGAGCAGCACTGTTCTCCTGGCATCGCAGTGGGGAGCAGATGGCGGCGCTGTATGCAAAGGCCGCTCGATGACAAAGCCAGGGTTGCTGCTGGTGGATCAGCTCACAAGGAGAGTTTCTGGGGGCATTGGGGTTTACATCTCCGGTGTACTCCAGGGTCTGAATCAAATCGGCATGGACAGGGATCTTACGCTCTTCACCTCGCACACCACGACCCGCGTTGGTCCATCCTCGTGGGTTGGAACTCGTGTCCAGACTCGCCTCGACTATCGCTTACAACAACGCCTTTGGGATTATGGTGCGGGCGCACCCAAGGGTAACTGGTCTTTCTACCACGCGTTTTCGCTCGGCGGTCCTCTTTTGCGGATGAACATGCCCTGCGTGGTGGCCGTCTATGACCTGCTGTTTCGCTCGGAAGGGGAGACTTTCCCTTCCCGGGCAAGAGCCTGGCATGAACGCCGCTTCGCTCAGGTGGTAGCGAGTAACGCTCGGGTGGTGACGTTGGCAGCAGAGACGGTCAAGCTGCTTGTGGAAGCCGGTGTCTCAGCGGAACGGATCGTGGTCATACCGCCTGGAGTTGATCACGTTCCGCCTGCCGATACGGTGGCGACCGCAAAGTTGTTGGATAATCTTGGCATTGTCGGACGCTATCTGATGGTGCTAGGTACGATCGAGCCACGGAAGAATTTACAGCGCATCCTTCAGGCCTATCAACACTATCGTGCAACGTCATTTGATCCAGTACCGTTGGTAATCGTAGGTCCGAAGGGCTGGGGTCCGGATATCGTGCCACCTCGAGGAGCCTTTATGGTTGGGAGCCTGCCGGGCGAGGTAGTGTCAGGACTGCTCGCCCGTGCCCTTGCATTGGTGTATGTGCCACTGCAGGAGGGTTTTGGGCTACCAGTCATCGAGGCGTTAGCAGCAGCGGTACCAGTCATCACGACGGCGAACATTCCCGCTGCCCGTTTTGGAGGGCTTGGCGTTGAACCCCGTGATGTCGATGCGATTGCTCAAGCCATAGATCAGATTGCCAATGATGACCCTTTACGTTCTCGACTGGTGACTCATGGCCTGCTTGCGGTCGATGGGCTATCCTGGGTGGTGGCCGCCGAGCAACATGTTCGATTATGGGAGGAGCTGACCGAGTGAACCCTGTGGCTATTGATGCGACTTCGATCCCTAGCGACCCCACTGGGGTCGGGCGTTATGCAAAAGAACTGGTTGCTGCCATTTATCAGCTTGATGATCGCCCTCCCATCTCGCTGTTGACGACTCGGGCGTCACTGCGTCTTTTTGCTCTTCCCCCAAGAGCTAACTACGAGAATTTGATTGCTGCTCCGAACAGCCGACCCCTTCGGCTGCTCTACCAGGAACGAAGCCTTGGTTCTATCGCGATCAAGGGAGGTGCCCACGTCTTCCATGGGCTGCACTATCAAGTTCCGGCTGCTCGTCATAGATTGCGGGTGATCTCCACGATTCATGACCTCACTTTTTTTGACAACCCCGAGTGGCACGAGCCCACAAAGGTGCGCTACTTTCAACGAGCGATCCGTTTGGCAGTGAAGCGTTCCGATGCTTTGATCGTTCCGTCCCAAGCGACAGCGGATCGTCTGCGCAACCATTTCCCATCAACCCCACCGATCCACGTAATCTATCATGGTGTTGATCCGTTGCTTGTTCCAGAGCACGGTGGCGATGAGGATGATGCCGTGGAGCTTTGCTCGTTAGGAACGATTGAGCCTCGCAAGAATCTTGCTCGGGTTCTTGAGGCCTTTGATAAAGTGGCAGACCAACATCCTAATTGGCGGCTCCGAATTATTGGGAAACGGGGTTGGAAGACAAGTGATTTTGATGCGGCCTTGTACGCGATGCGGAATCGGGGGTGCGTCAGTGTCGAAGGGTACCTCGAAGAGAAGGAGTTGCGACGGGCGCTGCGACGGGCGCGTGCCATGATCTACGTCTCCAACGCCGAAGGTTTTGGCCTACCAGTTTTGGAAGCACTTGCCTCGGGTCTGAACGTCGTCACCAGCAACAAGTCAGCAATGGCCGAGGTGGCTGGAGACTTCGCGTGGCTGGCTGACCCTGACGATGTCGATGCGATTGCTCAGGGTATTGAGGCGGCAGCGCTGACTTCGCGTACTCCTGACGAGATTGAACGGCAGGTGAACTGGGCGCGGAGCTTCACTTGGGAGCGCGCTGCTCGCCAAACGATTGCGCTTTATTGCCAACTGCTCGAGGCCTGAGGGCACAATGCGGGCTTTGATCACTGGTAGTCGTGGGTTTGTGGGAGGATGGCTTTGTCATTACCTCTCCGATCAAGGAGATGAGGTCATTGAACTCCGAGAGGGCCTAAACCTGTGTGACAGGGAAGCGCTTGAGGAGGCGTTGGGCGGGATAGAGATCGATGTCTGTTACCATCTAGCTGCATTGTCGCACGTGGGTGCGTCATGGTCAAACCCTCAGCTGTACTTTGTCAACAATGTCGTTGGAACTGCGAATCTCGTCGCAGTTCTCGCGCGGCTGCCCCAGCTTCCACGTCTCTTGCACGTCTCATCCTCCGAGGTGTACGGAAGAGTCAACGGCGACGATCTCCCTATCGAGGAGTCTCAGCCGCTGCGCCCAGTATCACCGTATGCCGCCTCGAAGGCATCGGCCGAATTCGCATCAATGCAGGCCTGGTATGGTTATGGTCTACCCACTGTGGTAGCTCGCCCATTCAACCATACCGGTCCAGGGCAGTCTGTCGACTATCTGGTCCCTGCACTTGGCGCCCGAATGGTCGAGGCAAAAGCGAGGGGGAGGTCGAGCCTTCGGGTTGGCAATGTCGACGCCCGGCGCGACTTCATGGATGTGCGAGATGTGGTGAGAGCCTATCGCCTCCTTGCGGTCCATGGGGTGCCGGGAGATGCCTATAACGTATGTTCGGGCGAGTCGGTCAGCGTCCGTGAGATTGTGGGAGAGCTGTCCGTTATTCTTGACCACCAAGTGGATCTCGAAGTAGACCCTGTACTCGTGCGCCCGAACGATGTCGAGGTCGTGGTGGGAGACCCGCTGAAAATGACCGAGGTGACGGGATTCCATCGTCAGTTTTCTCTGCACCAGACGATCGCCGGAGTCGTTGAAGCCATCGGCGGCGGTCGTTCTCCCCGACCTGGCGACTAGCGTGTAGCTTCTGATGCAAGCACCCCCTAAAGTGGCAGTGGTTGTTGTTGCCCACGATCCAGGTGATTACTTCGAGGAATGCCTTGCGAGTATCTCCTCCCTAGGCTACCCAGACCTCGATGTCGTGGTAGCCAACGTTGACCAGTCCAGTCGAGTTGACGAGTTAACTTGTCGTTTGTTGCCGATGGCGCGTGTTTGCGAAATACCTGGTAACCCGGGTTTTGCTGCAGCGGCGAATGCGGCAGCGGAACTGGTGCCAGAGGCGAAGTTTCTGCTTCTCTGCCATGACGATGTCGCGCTCGCCCCAAATTCGCTTGCTGCGATGATGGAGGTTGCGTATGCCACGAATTCGGGGCTGGTTACGCCGAAAATTGTCGCCTATGATTCCCCTCGCCAGATTCTTGAGCTCGGCAGTGATCTTGATTTTTTGATGGGGACCGCACCTCGTGTTGAGGTTGGAGATCTGGATCAAGGTCAGTATGACGAGATCAATGAGGTCGCGGTAGCAGCTGGTTGTGCCATGCTCATTCGCGCTGATCTTTTCAACGCCCTTGAAGGCTTTGACGAAGTCTTTGGCAGTGTCTATCAGGAGGTGGACCTCTCCTGTCGTGTTCGAATGGCGGGGGCTCGAATCTCTACAGCTCCACATGCTCGAGTACGCCACCGGTCAGTCTCCACTGCGGGACGCCGATCGCCTCGTCTTAGAGCTGTCCAACGTGGGGTTATCTTTGAGGAACGAGTAGCGCTGACCCAGGCTGAGCGCATTGAACGCAAGCGACGCCATCAGGCACGCTGTATCGCAAAACTCGAACAAGGGCGAACACGAACTTTTGCCACTTCTTTGTTTTACCTTGAACGACTAGTAGAGGCGTTCTTTCTCGCACTGACCGCCCGGCCGCGAGTGGCTTGGGGATGTCTTCGGTCCTTCGGTGTTCTGCGAGAGCGGGACGAACTGCGTCATCAGCGCCAGCTTATGGCGGCGAGTGGCCTCGATGCTCGGCTGTTGAACTTCTCAGGTTCGTGGCTGACGCTGCGAGGTTTCTTCATGCAGGCAAGGACTAGTTCCAGCACGAGCTCCACTGTTGAGGTGTCTGCGGAACCGAGTGCTCCAGATGTGGAGGTCTCGAGCCAAGGACGCAGCGGAGTGGGAAGATGGGCATTGTGGATAGCGATACTGCTGAGTATTGTCTTGGCGCGCTCCACCCTGTTCTCGCCCACACCGTTGGTGGGCTCCTTCACTCTCTATTCCTCTCCACTGCAACTTCTCGGAGCCTACTTTTCGGGCCATGGAGCGAGCCACCTACTTGGAGTTGCTGTTCTGCCCGCCTCAGACCTTGTTGTGGGACTGTTGGGCCTGATTCTCCTTGGACATACGGCACTGGGCGTATGGTTGTTAGTGGTTGCTTCCCTGGTTGTTGGGCCTCTGGGGGCATACCGGGTTGCCCGACGGCGCCTTCCTGATGGGTATGCGCGAACCGCTGGTGTGCTCTACGCCTTGTCACCCTTGGTGGCAATCGCTCTGGTCCGGGGTTCGATCTATGTCCTGTTTGCTTATGCGATCGCACCGCTGTTGCTGGGGGCTACGATCGACGCACTGGCAGCTCAGCGCAGATCGCGTAGGGTGATGCGCAGATCCAACCTGCGCGTAGCCGCACTCTTTGCCCTAGCTATCGCCCTAAGCCCGCAACTCGCCTTGGTGTGGCTCCTGGCTGTCGTGGTGCAAATGGTGGCCTATGTACTGACCGGCGGCGCCGAGAGAGTGCGGAGGTTGGTCGTTGTGGTCGGCTACGCCGTTGCCTTTGGGGTGCTTGCGAACCTTCCCTGGATCGGTGCCCTTATCATCGTCCACCCAGGTGCTGATTATGTATTTACTGGCTTTGTCAACCCCGCAAGTTCGATGATCAGCGCACTTTTTGGTGCCTCTGTTGTCGAAGGTCTATCCTCCTGGCTGCTTGGTGCAATGCTTTTGACACTCATTGTTGCGGTGCTTGGATTTGGGGAAGGAAGAGGCGGAGCACTCATGGCGGCGACGATCGCAACGGTGGGCTGCCTTATGCTTGGAGTTTTGGCCGGTCGAGGAGTGCTTGGTGGCTCGCCCATCGCACCCATCTACCCGACGATTCTGGCGGCGCTGATTGCGTCAATTGCCGTGCCTGGGGCAATTCGTCTGATCTTAGGAAGGCTCCGTTCCTTTGGCGTTGGACTCCATCACGTGATGGCCGGCATCGTTGCCATCGCGCTGGCGGTGACCTTGCTAGGATCTGTCCTCGGTGCGCTCGTAGGCCAGCCAGGCCCGGTGACAACGGCACGCAACACCCTTCCTTTGGTCGAGGGGTTGGTTCGCGACCCCGGTTCGGTGCTCTGGGTGGAGCTGGGGACTGGGCCTCGCATCGTAACGGGCGAGAAGCTCACCAATGGTGTCTATGTCGGCCTGACTGAGGGTGTGGCCCCGACCGTCTTGACCGCCGGGGCTCCGGCAATCACTCATGGTCAGGCCGCGTTGGATCATCTAGTAAGTCTGGCTCTTGCTGGACAAACGGTGCGTCTTGGTGATGATCTCGCGGCCGACGGAGTTGGCGAGGTGGTAGTTGTCGGTGCGCCGAGAACGCTAGCAGCAGACGCTTTTACGACTGCCTTTGGTCGGCAGCTCGATATGGTCCAACTCTTCTCTGAAGGTGGCATCTCCGTCTATCGTCTGACTGCGCGCATGGCCGCACTGTCCACCGGTGTGTCCGTAAGCGATCCCTGGTTGATCTTGGGCACCGTAATCCAGCTTGGGACGATCCTTGTTTTGGTTCTAGGACTCTTTGGACGTCGGTCCTGGCTGCGAGGGCGAACCTTCGGTTCATCGAAGAGATCAGGTTCGCGGCCTGCTACTGCACCAACGGAGCCAGTTGGGGTCCAGTCTCGATGAAGAGTGCGAAGGTGATCCTGCTGGGACTTGTAGTGGTGCTCGTGGGTGCGGTGGCATTGACGCACACGTTCGCTGTTCGACGGGCTCAGTTCGCGGTGGCGAATGTGCCTTTGGGGATTGGTAGTTTGGCGGTACCGACGGCGGTACCCGATGCGACATCGGTGAGCTGGTACTGCGTGGTCCCTCCGTCTCTCGGAGATCTTCGTTTCGACGGGATTATCTTGGAGAATCCAACTCGATTCGACCGGCGATTGCTTATCAGCTCCGAAGTGGGCACACGGGTAGAGCACGGTCTATTGTTGGCACATTCGTCGCTGCGCCTGCTTGTGCCACCCGGTCATGGAAGGGTGATCGTATCTTCGGGAGGCGTCGTTGCCTTTATGGAAACGCAGACAACACCAACTGCGACGCCACAGATCTACCCTTGCAGCTCCTCCCCGAGCAGCAGCTGGACCGTTGAGGGCCTGTCGACGACGACAGGTAGCCACTCGACTATCGCCGTCTACAACCCGTTCAAGGTGCAGGCGGTAGTCGATTTGAACTACTACTCCGTGGAGGGCGAGGAGTCAGTTCCGTCGGTTGAAGGCCTTATCGTCCGGCCCGGTGCAGTTTTGACGATCAATGCAGGACAGTTTGCGCCTAACACCGCCAATATCGCTGCGGCTATCGCTGCCCGTTCTGGAAGTATCGTGGTCGCCTCAAGTGTCGCAGCCCCGAACACACAGGAGACCCTCGCTGATGCCACTCCATCTGGTCGGCTGTACCTCCCCTATATTCCGTTGGTGGGCACCAAGGCGCTGTCGCTGGATCTCGTGAACACCTCAACGGTACCGGATCCCGTGACGATCTCGATGGCGGGCTTTGATGGAACTGCCAATGCTGCCGATATGGGTCGAATGCGCACAGTGGAACGAGTGACGGTTCCACCGCAAGCTCCATTGGTCGTCAATCTTACCTCGATTGCGAGCGCCGTTGGAACGCGAGCTGTTGCCGTAAAGGTAGCTGGTCGAAATGCTTTGTATGGAATTGGTACAGTGCAATCAACGAGCCCTACGTCTCCCTTCTACGAGTTGAAGCCAATATACTTCCACTCCTCACATTGGTGGGTCAGTTGTGTGGCGAATCCGAGCACCAACGCCCCTGAGGTGGTCTTTAGTCGTGCGAGTCTCGCCTCGATTATCGGTGGAAGTCTTGTTGGTGGACATGCCCAGAGGTCGACTGCCACCAATATCTTGCGCCCTTCGCTTGAGCCGATCGGTCTGGTCGCCACGACGCCATCGCTCTATGAACTACAGGTATCACACGCGATGACAGTGGCAACGTTGCCCATGGTGGAGGGTTGTACCGCACTTCCGGCTACCTGATGCACTGCTCGTCCATTGTTTTTCTGGACGAACTCGGATTGACACTGGCAACCAGTCTGGTGCCGTCAGGGACTACTGAAGCTCTGAGAAGCCGATGGTCCAGAGGTGTTCGTAGCCGACCTTTGAGATGGCAGGGATAATGACGTTGGCTTCGGCGCTCAGCTCGGGGTGCGCCAAGAGTAGGGCGGTCGCCATTGCGTTTGGGATGGGGTACGTTCCTCCTTGCTCAGCCACACTGATGAGTCGCTCTGACAGATTCGGTGTTTCGGTTGTTAACGCACCGGTGGCACCCCAGCTACGCAGAATAGTCTCACAGAGTGCGTGGAGCGACAGCGTTCGCGCAACCTGGAGCGTTGCACTCCGGCGATTGGGATTGAGCGTGTAGGTCGTTCCCAGATAGTCTCGTTGCTCGATAGTCACCAAACCCAGGACCTCGGAGAGGTGGGTGGACAGGTCCATGAGAGTTGGTCCATCGGTCCAGGAGAGCACCTGTTGGCTGGTGTCGACTTCTTGGACCTTGCCATTCAAGAAGGTGAGTGCCTCATCGTAGGCACGTTGATAGTCTCGTACGACGCGACCCAGCTGCATAATGCCATCCTAGTTCAAATGAGTGAGCCGTAGAAAGGTAGCCTGGCGAGTCGAGATGCTGTCTGTGAGATCAAAGTCTGCGGGTATCTCCAACCCAGTGGAGACAAGCTGAGCACCCTCCCCGCCGACGACCATATGTCGCAGGGTGATGCAGAGTTGATCGACCAGTCCACGTTGGAGGAGATTCCCCAGTAGCGTTGGACCTCCCTCGCACAGGATCCCGCCCGGCTGGTTGGGGTCGGTGCGTAGGACTCGTTCCAGTTCATTACGGCTTAACTGGTCGGGCAGGTGACGCCACACGATGGCCGGGGGGTCACCTGGGCTGTGGGCGGGCGTCGAGTCAAGCGGCTGTTGTCTGGATGCAATGACGATGCGCAGAGGCTGGGTCAGTCCTACTTGTTGGCGAAGTTGGATCAACTCGGGAGCGAGTTGAGGGGCTTGGTAGTTCTCTAGTCGGGCGGTTCCTGATCCCACCAGGATCACCTGTGCAGTTGCACGCAGGAGGTGAAAGATCCGGCGATCGAGGCTCGTGGAGAGACCCTTTGATCGACCATCGATGGTCACCCTGCCGTCGAGTGAGGTGACCATGTTGGCGCGCAGGACGGCCGCATTGGTGACCGGATACCGTTCCAGCAGTTGTTCGTAGCTAGGAGTCGTGCCATCGGAGACAAACATGGTAAAACTCCTCGTGGTCGAGCGATGGAAAGCGACGTGCTTGTCGGTGACGTTACTCTAGCCGCCAAGACCGTTGACATGGTCGGCTGTGGGTGGGCCACCTAGAGATGGAACTCAGGTCGGTAGTTGTCAATGCGCCGAGGCGCCTCTAGCGTGGTAGTGATGGAGATGTTGCTTGGTCGCCCCGCGCTTGCCCCGACCCACGAAGAGTTGATTGCCGCGTTGGCCCCACCGAGAGCATTCGCGGATGCATCTTTTGATTCGTACCGTCCAGATCATCGATTCCCCTCACAGGTGCGAGCCAAGGAGGTGCTCGTCGCCTGTGCCGCTGCAAGCACAACCGAGGACCGTCTCAGACGGTTTTGGCGACGATCAACGGGTGAACGATCGGTTGGTTGGTACCTCGATGGTGGGTTTGGTGTTGGTAAGACCCATCTCTTGGCTGCGACGTTTCATGCCTGGCGTGGGCGGAAATTCTACGCCTCCTTTTCGGAGCTGACGAGTCTCGTTGGGGCACTCTCTTTCAAGGGAGCGCTCCAATTGCTTCAGGGTGCAACGCTGCTGGCGATCGACGAGTTCGAGCTCGATGATCCGGGGGACACGGTCCTCATCAGCAGGCTCGCCGATGAGCTGCTCCTTGGGGGCACCAACCTCGTCGTGACGTCCAATACCTTGCCCGATCGGCTTGGCGAAGGACGCTTTGGTGCAGATGACTTTCTGCGGGAGATACAGGGGTTGGCGCGAGCCTTCAGGGTGCTTTCGATCGAAGGTGGGGATTTTAGACGACGGAGTTTCGCTCCTGATCGTGTTGAGAGCGAGATTGGATCTTGCCCGGAGAGTGCCGTGCAAATCGAATTGGATGTACTTTTACGTCAGCTTCGTCGAGTGCACCCGATTCGTTATCGAGGTGTCGTGCAAGGACTTGAGGCGGTTGCAATCCAAGAGGCCAGGACCATTGAACTCCAAAGCGATGCATTGCGATTCTGTAGGCTTGTCGATGTTCTGTATGACTATGGCGTTGCAGTCCACATGCAAGGGGGCGGCGAGCTTGGGAGTCTGTTCCCAGAGAGTTTCCTAGCTGGTGGGTTCCGGCAGAAGTACGGTCGCTGCCTCTCTCGCCTCTATGAGCTAGCAAGAGTTGAGGCTGCGTCAATCCAGAGGAATGGAGAAGGTGGCCCGCGATCCGCCTAACGGGCTTGCATCGATTGAAAAGGTGCCACCATGCGTTGCGGCCTTGGCCCGAAGGTTCTTGATTCCATGACCGAGGCGAGGATGGTCGCTAATGCCCACGCCATCATCGGTGACGATAAGGGTGAGCACTTCAGATACCTGGATTTCGGTGCGGAGTTCATGAGCATGAGCATGCTTTATCACGTTGGTGATGAGCTCTCGTAAGACCGTGAGAAGGAGCGCCTGTTGTGAGTTGTTGACAAGGGTGTCGATTGGACCCGAGAAGACGACATGATACTTGAGGTCAGCGATGGTGCAGAGGCGCGAGACGAGGTCGAGTATCTCGGACCGAGATGACCCTTCCTGAGGGGATTCGAGTTCGAAGATCGTGGTTCGAATCTCCGCAATCGCGGCATCAAGGTCTTCAATTGCTTGGCGGACGAAGGGGAAACCAGCGCTTCCCTCTAGCGAGGGAAGCGCGGCTTGCAGCTGGAGCCCAACCGCAAAGAGGCGCTGTACGATATCGTCGTGAAGGTCACGGGCAATGCGCGCTCGGTCATCCTCGACCTGTGCACGAGCAAGTTCCTGGCGTAATAATAGATTGCCAATCACCGCTGACGCACCGGTGGCAAGGGTCTCAAGGATGGCAATATCGATCTGATCGAACGGCTCGTCGTCGAGGCGATCGGTCACGTAGATGTTGCCAAAGACTCGGTCACCAGTGCTGATGGGAACACCTAGAAAGTGGTTCATTACAGGGTGATTCGGTGGGAAACCGGCTGCCCTTGGATCTAGGGCGATGGAGTCAGAGATGACGGGACTACTGGTGTCGATGACTGCCCCAAGGAGTCCGCCTCCGGAGGGGAGATCGCCGATGCGAACTCGATCGTGAGAACTGATTCCTGACGTCACAAAGTCAAGCAATCGATCGGGTTGTTCTGGATCGAGCACTCCAATTGCGGCATATCGTGCACGCGTGAGTGAGCGCGCATGTTCGGCGAGCAGCGAGAGCGTCTCATCCATATCGAGCTTGCTCACCACGTCGATCAATGCCGCAAATATGTCTTTCAGACGCGGTTCGCTAACCAGTCGGTCCACCCCGACTAGGTTAGTCCCCATACATGGGTTCCGGTTCGAGGAGAGAGATCGATGATTTTGTTCCAGGAGCGTGAGCTTCAAGCTGAAGTCCCAGACTTTGAGCGGGGCGGGTTTAGACCGGCGACGCTCGTGCATCGGGTGGATCCGCTCTTCGGACACGGTACCCGACTGATCGAGGGTGCGAAGTTGACCCCTGGTGCCGTTGAACTCGGTTCAGTTGTGGAGCGGGACGGCTTCTGCCCATTTTGCGCGGACACAATCGGCGATGCAACCGCGCCGTTCCCTGAGGAGATTGCCAGAAACGGTCGTATTATCGTTGGGAATGCCTGGGTGGTTCCTAACGTGATCGCCTACTCCTCTGCTTCGGCGGTAGGTGTCTACGACGTGAGTCGTCATTTTCTCCCGCTTACGGCCATGACCCGCGAGGTGGTCTATGATGTGCTCTTGGCGATCCAACAACATGCCACGGCAGTGCGTGCCCAGCATCCGGAGTTGATCTACTCTTCGGTCAACGCGAACTATCTACCGCCATCGGGAAGTTCGCTGATTCACCCACATATCCAATCCTCCCACGATTCTATTCCTCTTGGCGCACAGTCGAGACTGTTGCTGGCGTCAAAGCAACATCTCGACAGTTACGGTCAACCCTACTTCGAAGAGCTGATAGCGCTCGAGGATGCGCAGAGCCAACGCATGGTGGCGCACATGGATCCATTCGTCTGGCTGGTCCCGTTTGCTCCCTCTGGTTTCTACGAGGTTTGGGCCCTGGCACCGGGGCTTGGTGATCTCATTGAACTGAGTGACCCCGATGTATATCAACTGGCTTCGGGACTTGCACTTGTACTTGCAACCTATGAGCAGATAGGTGTCCAGTCCTTCAATTTCTCGCTTATCGGCGCAACTCCTGACAGTAGGGACTATGGCGCGAGCTTGTTGTTTCGCATCGTTGCTCGATCACCTATGGAGCCCTATTATCGGAGTGATGTCACGTACTTTGAACGCCTTTGTCTTGAGACGATGATTGACTATTCGCCTGAGGAGTGGGCGCAGACCCTCCGGAGTAACTTCGGCACGACGATGACTGGTTAATTACCGAGTGACCAGGGTGACGGATGACCCACGCTGCCCTAGGATCTACAGACTTGCCTGGGTGTGGCAAAGAGGAGAAGACGGGTGATTGGCACAGTCGCCCGGCAAGAACACCGGATGCAGTGACGGGTCAATTTGTGGCCTGAGGAGCACCCATTGAATGGTCGAAGTTCGGGTGGTACACGATAGTCTCGACCCCTTACGAGAACTTCTCTGCAGGTGAGGCACAAGAGGCAAGCATGTTGACGACGCTATCGATCCGGTGGCGTTCACGAATATATCGGGTCATGCATTATTGGGGTTCGTTCGTACGGTGGATCCCAAGAGATCCATGGAGACTGGGGTCCTCGTCGACTAACAGCACTCAGAATAGCCCATTATACGCATCTGGGGCATGTCCCTTCCTTGGGCGCCGTCCTTCTTGGCAGCTAGAGACAGACTCGCCTGCATAATCGAGGTCTGCGAATGAGACCAGTTTGGACAACGAACGCTATCTGGCAGCCACAATCTGGGTAGGGACTAGGGGGCGTCATGAGGGGAGGACCTCCATCATCCTCCTCTCGGACTCCTATCACGGCGCAGAAAAACGCCCTCACGGGCTTCGGTATCGCGGGGTTTCCAATGTAATGATGCGCTACCTTTCCGGGGAAAGCCAGCTGCCTCACCGGTTAGCGCCGCTGTGCGTGCATCCGTCAATGACGCACGATTCTCCGGCTGGGCGGATCCGTGCGGTTGTTGTGACCTGGGGCGAGCCATTGTCAAGGAGGCAAGGACTTTCTAACGGGGTATCGAGGTGTATTTGAACTCGTTGAATTCGGGGTAGTTGGTCATGGTATCGAGGACACGATCGATGGTTTTGCGGGCTATCTTTGCATCACCATTAGGTCGATGCATGACCCTCACGAACGCGGCTCGACCGTCGACAATAAAGGTCGGCACGCCGAAGACATGGTGTTCATCGACTGAGGCCAGATGTTGGTGTCGAAAGTCTTCAAGGATGTGCTCCGATTCGATGAGCCCCAGGACCTTTTCGGGTGCGACACCATGACTTTCAAGGATAGATGCAAGCACAGACCAGTCGCTCAGGTCGAGCGCACGGTCGTGTCGGGCGGCAAAGAGCGCAAGGTGAATGCCGGGGAAGTTCTCTGGAAAGTACCGTTGTACGGTCATTCCGGTCATCACCGCCAGGAGTTCGTTGTAGCGCTTTGGGTCTGACCAAACGTCTGGCTCTCCGTCTTCAATATGCACCTGGCTGAGGGAGAACGGTATGAAGCTGACTTGGTAGTCACCGCCATCCTGCATTGCAGTGATAAGGTGCTCGTGCATGTTCCGGGCGAACGGGCAACGGTAGTCCCAGTTGATTGCGAATTGCATCGGTTACGTCTCCTTGTTTTGGTTGCTTTTACAACCAGTCTACCGGATTGTGGCGCTATCAGTAAAGGCGGACAAGTTTTGCGGAGAGGACGAACCAGTCGCGGGTCGATCAGCTGTTTGGATTAGGTGAGAGCGGAACCAGAGACTTGACCAAGCGCGCGTAGGCAAGACCAATCAGGGCGCCGCCGAGTACGTCGGAGGCATGGTGGATCCGAACATGGATGCGCGAAAGTGCAATGAGGGTTGCCAACGGATAGAGGAGACAGCGACCCCGCTTGTGTTCAGAGAGCAGCGAAGCTGCTGCGAACGCTGCGGTTGCATGGCCACTTGGGAAGCTAGATGTCAGTGGGTAACGGAGATAATGGGGATGTTCGTAGCTATCATCGATCGGGCGTTTGCGCGAAAAGAAGGACTTGACGATCACGTTGATCAAGAGGGACTCAACGCCCAACGCTGCTCCAGCGCGGAGGGCCCGGGGGCGTCTTCGTGGGGAGATCGCAAGAGTTGCAGCAAGGAGTTCCCATAACAGCGAGTGATCTGCCAGCGCGGAGAGTGTATAGAAGAGACGGTCCACCTGCCTGCGCCCCCTCAGCGGCAGGAAGAGACGGTCGACTGCGGTATCGAAACGATCGAGCGGGTTCAAGCCTCCGATGCTCCTGTATCGGTCGGTGGTCGCCTGGTTGCGGGTGCTCCAAACGAGGGGCACTGGCATTGGTAAGCACAAAAGTTGCAAAGCCTTGACGGTCGAGGGCGAAAGTTCTCGGTCTCACAGGCCATTCGAACCGCTGACCAGATCGCTGCGGTTTTTCCCTCGACGGCGCGCAATCGATGGGTGGTCACCTCCGCCTCGATCAGCATGCGATCCCTGAGATACATCAACTTGACGCTCTTTGGTTTCATCCCAAGGACGCGCTCGACCAGAAGTGCATAGAAGAGAACGCCTGCGAGCTTATCTTGCTCGTGGGTGTGTGATGGTGGACGACCCGTTTTGTAGTCAACGATCACAAGATCTCCGTTCGCGTCTCGGTCGAGACGATCGATCACACCGCGAGCAAGGACATCGCTCATTGGTGACTCGAGCATAATTTCGGTGCCGAGCACCTTGGTGGTAGTTGGATCCTCGAGAGTGAAGATGTTCAATACCAGCTGCTCAACCTCCTGGCCGAGGCGGACTCGTGCCGATTCAGGAAGTCCCTCTAGGAAGCCGGCTGCATACCCCCTGCTTCGGCTGTCGATCAGCTGATCCTGCACGATTGAACGTGCCTGTTGTGGCGTGCGCTCGGCTGCTGGCAATGAGAAGTAGAAGCGGTCGAGCGCCTTATGTGCGAGGACACCTTTCACAGTCCAGACAGAGAGCGGCTGGGGGACTTTCTCGATGATGGAGAGTCGAAAGGCGTAGGCACAATCCTTGAAGGCGGTGACCTTGGTAGGCGTCAACGAACAAGGTAGTGGTAGCCCCATCCCTCTAAGGCTACCAGCGTCATCAGTCTATCGGCCGATCCGTTGTCAGCATCTGGACGGCTTGCCTGCTGATTTCCCAGCTGAGTCGGCCTGGGAGTCCCCTTGAAACACCGGTAAGAATTCCTGGAGACTGGAGCGTGTTCCGATTGGAGTAGGTACTATGACGGGGATGAACTCCTTCGTCGATACCTACGTGGTGACCTATGGGCTGCTGGCGATTTTGGTGCTGATGACATTGGAGTCGGCGCTGATACCTGTTCCATCGGAGCTGGTAATGACCTTAGCTGGTGTACTCGCTGCCTCTGGCAAACTCAGTCTTGTTGGTGCGATCCTGGTAGGGATCCTCGGCAACTTGATCGGTAGCGTTGTTCTTTGGGCGATCGGTCGGACTGGCGGCAGGGCACTGGTCGAACGTTTTGGGCGTTTTGTGTTAGTGAAACCCCGGGATCTTGATCGGGCAGAGCGGTGGTTTCAGCGTCATGGTGAGGCAGCGGTCATCGTTTCACGCTTGCTGCCTGTTGTTCGCTCGATCATTAGTCTCCCGGCCGGTGTCGCAGAGATGCCGATTGGTAAATTTTTGCTCTACACCTTGATTGGGAGTATCCCCTTCGTTACCGTGCTGACGTTGGCGGGGTATTGGCTGGGAGCCAACTACACGGTGTTGGTCAAGGTCGTCCAGGATCTGGGGTATGGTCTGGGTGCCCTGTTGGTGTTACTGATTGTGGGTTTTGTCTGGTTTCGGTATCGTCGGCGCGCCAATTTAGAGGCACTTGGAGAATAATCAGCTAAACTTTGCGCTTGCGGGAAGTGGCGCAGCTTGGTAGCGCACCTGCTTTGGGAGCAGGGGGCCGCGGGTTCAAATCCCGCCTTCCCGACGGTGCATCGTTATGTTCCGATGCGGGTGTAGCTCAATGGTAGAGCTCCAGCCTTCCAAGCTGGCCATGCGGGTTCGATTCCCGTCACCCGCTCCAGGTTGCAGTTGACTCCTGAGTCTGCGAGTTTGGCTGCCAACTGCGTTGCATGGGCGTAGCGGGTACACACTAAGCTCCTGCAGCGGTCTTCGCGGTGCAGGCATGTTTATCCCTCCTGATCCGCTTGAGGGTTCGGTCAAGCGCGCTGGTTCAATGAACGGCGCCGCTCTCGTTCGACACGTTTGACTAACCCCCTATGGTATTTTGCTGCTCCTCGGCTACACTCGATCAACAGGGCGTTATCGGTGGCTAAGGTTGGCTTCAGAGTCAGACGGTAGAGCCGTGTGGCTCCTACGTGAAGAAGGTGAATGAGATGGTCAGGGTACATCGGAAGTTTTTGGAGAGACCATGACCCCCGAACCAAGTCAGACAGACCTACGACAGGAGGAGGCAGACCTCGATCGCCGTCTCTCAAGGATTGAAGGACAGGTGCGAGGGATTCGGCGTATGGTCGCTGAGGGTCGTGATTGCAAGGAACTCTCAATGCAGTTTGCTGCGGTGACGAAAGCATTGGATCGAGCTGCTATCAACTATCTCACCGCACACCTTGTGTACTGTATCGAGAATCCCGAACTAGCGCTGGAGGAGGGCACTTCGCTCGAGGAACTTCGTCGCTTGTTGGGACGACTTCGCTAGGACCTTCACGACCTCGCGCGTAGAGCTTGTATGCTTTGGTTGCTATGCGCTCATCTGCTGAACTTCATCAAGGGTCCAATTCTGCTGTTGTTACGATCGAACTCCGAGACGAGGAGTTGCGACCGTACCTCGACCAGGCGGTGCGAAAGCTCCGTTCTCAGGTTCGAATCCCTGGCTTCCGAAAGGGGCATGTCCCAGCTTCGGTACTTGTGGCCCGGCTAGGACAGGAAGCCGTCCGCCGTGAGGCGGTCGAGGATGCGGTGCAGGAGAGCTACGAAGAGGTGATTGTCGACAATGGGCTTGACGTCATCGAGTCACCAAATCTTCGAATTGTCGATGGAGCCCAGGAGGGGGACGTGAAGGTCGAGCTTGATGTTACCTTGCGTCCGGTTGTTCGAGTAGAGGGCATCGGGTCCATCGAGATAGAACTCCCGCGCGTCGAGTTGACCGACGATGATGTCAATGCCGTCATCGACAGCATACGTGAACAGATGGCCACCCTCAACGAGGTGGACCGCCCGGTGGCGGACGGTGATCAGGTGACCTTCAATGTCATCACCGTTGAGGGTGATGTTCAGGACGTGGTGACACCCTATCTCACCGCTCGCCTTGGCAAGGGTGAGGTTTCCCCTGAGTTCGAGGCAGCCTTACTTGGTGCAAGTGTTGGCGACAAGGTGAAGGTGGCAACTGAGGGCGATACGGACAGCGATGCGGGGGTTAAGGAGACGATCCTTGAGGTACTTGCTGTACGCGAGTTGGTGCTCCCTGAACTCGATGCCGACTTTGTCGCTCAGGTCTCTGAGTTCACCACTGTCGATGAGCTGCGTGATGACGTGCGCACCAGTATGGCGTCTCGGCGTGTAGCTGAGGCGCGTTCGCTCTTTGAGCAGCAGCTCTATCAGAAGGTACTGGAGCTGACGGAACCTAAGACCATCCCAGAGGTGCTTCTGAACTCCGCCTATCAGCAGGAGTTGCATGAGTTCGGTCATGCTCTCGATGGCTCTGGCATCTCGCTACGACGATACCTTGAGATGAGTCAGCAGGACGAAAACAGTTTGGCTGGACAGCTCAGCTCGAAAGCCGCGCAATCAGTCCTGTGGGACCTGGCGTTGCGGGCGATCGCTATCGACGAAGCGGTCAGTGTCGAGCCTCAGGAGGTGGAGGAGGAGATAGAAAAACTGAAAGCTTCAGGAGCGCTTGAGCTTCGACAGGGTGGCGTCTCACCACTGCAGGAGTTCCAGGTCCGCACCTCGCTTGTCAAGCAGAAGGCGTATCGAAGGTTGGCCAACCTCGTTACCATCAAAGACAGCGATGGGAACCACGTGTCGTTGTCCCAGCTCGGGTTGGATCAGTTGGTCGAGGCTTCCGACGAGTCGGAAGCGGAGACGATCGCTGAACCCGTTGTCCCTTCAGAGGAATAACCATGGCGGCACCATTAGAATGTAAGGATTGTTCCTTCTGGTGCTAGCCAAAGGGCAGATAGTCGAGATCGAGAGGTTGCATGCAAGCGTATAACTATTTGGTTCCTACCGTGATTGAGACGTCCTCAAGGGGTGAACGAGCCTACGATCTCTACTCCCGGCTCCTTCGGGAGCGAATTATCGTTCTAGGAACACCGATCGACGACGCGGTCGCGAACTTGGTCTGCTCGCAGTTACTGTACCTCGAGTATGAGGACCCTGACCGTGATATCAATCTCTACATCAATTCGCCCGGCGGTGAGATCACCGGATTGTTTGCGATTTACGACACGATGCGCTATATCCGTCCAGACGTTTCCACCCTCTGCTTCGGTCAAGCAGCCTCAGCTGCTGCGGTGGTGCTTTCGGCAGGGGCCAAAGGGAAGCGCTACGCGCTTCCTCACGCTCGCATCCTTTTGCACCAACCCTATGGAGGGGTCGGTGGACAAGCGACCGATATCGAGTTACAGGCGAAGGAGATTCTGCGGATGCGTGATCTGCTTAACCAGATGCTATCAGATTCGACCGGTCAAACGGTTGAGAAAATCGCCCACGATACCGATAGGGATTTCATCCTTGAGGCAGAACAGGCGCTTGAGTATGGGGTAATCGATGAGGTATTCTCCTCACGTGATTCCATTGGAAAATAGGAAGTCTTACTGAAACACACCAATCGCTGCTGCGATTGCGATATGGTTACGGTAAGGAACAAGGAGAGTGTCGGCCATGGCAAAGATTGGTGAAGGCCAAGAGATGGTGAAGTGCAGCTTCTGTGGGATGTCGCAGAAGCAGGTGCGCAAACTCATAGCGGGGCCAGGCGTCTACATCTGCGATAAGTGTATCGAGTTGTGCAACGACATCATTTCAGAGGAGTTAGGCGCAAAGCCGGAGGCTCAGAGCGACGACAAACTCCCTAAGCCGAAAGAGATCATGGAGTTTCTCAACGGCTACGTGATTGGCCAGGAGAGCGCGAAAAAGATCCTGTCAGTGGCGGTCTATAACCACTACAAGCGCATCCGTAGTGGCATGAAAGACGATGTTGAGCTGGCAAAGTCCAATGTGTTGTTGCTTGGCCCAACTGGTTGTGGCAAGACGTTGCTCGCTCAGACGCTCGCGAGGATGCTCAATGTACCTTTCGCGATCGCCGATGCTACCGCACTCACTGAGGCTGGTTATGTCGGTGAGGACGTGGAAAACATTCTTTTGAAGCTCATTCAGGCAGCCGACTTCGACGTCAAGCGTGCCGAGATGGGGATCATCTATATCGATGAGATCGACAAGATAGCTCGCAAAAGTGAAAACCCGTCGATCACTCGCGATGTGTCGGGAGAGGGAGTC
This sequence comes from Actinomycetes bacterium, assembly GCA_021822605.1. Lineage (GTDB taxonomy): Bacteria > Actinomycetota > Acidimicrobiia > Acidimicrobiales > Acidimicrobiaceae > Ferrimicrobium. Next base: position 26,584 of record JAKAQL010000012.1, on the reverse strand, counting down.
CAGCAGGCGCTTTTGAAGATTCTTGAGGGTACCGTTGCTTCAGTACCCCCCCAGGGTGGTCGGAAGCATCCACATCAAGAGTTCATTCAGATCGATACCACCAATGTGCTCTTCATCTGCGGTGGTGCGTTTGTCGGCCTCGAGGAGATCGTCGCAAGTCGTCTAGGGCGGCGCGGTATCGGATTCTCTGGGACCATGACCCATGCAAAGAGGGAGATTGAGGTGCTCGGCGAGGTGCAGCCTGAAGATCTCTTGAAGTTTGGGTTGCTCCCTGAGTTCATCGGACGCCTTCCTATCATTGGGACTATCGACAACCTCGACCGACCCGCCTTGATTGAGATCCTCACCGAGCCAAAGAATGCGCTTGTCAAGCAGTACAAGAAGGTGCTTGAGCTTGATGGCGTTGAACTGGAGATCACCGCTGGTGCTCTCGATGCCATTGCAGATCAAGCCATGTTGCGAGGGACGGGTGCTCGCGGCCTCAAGGCGATTCTTGAGGAGGTTCTGCTCGATGTGATGTACGAAGTGCCATCGCGTGACGATGTGACAAAGTGTGTGATCGATGAACAAGTTGTGCTTGAGCATGTCGCACCTACGCTGATTCCTGCGGCTCCAGATCAGGATGGGTCATCGACGAGGCAAGCCTCGTAGTTGCAGGGCATCGAATGGTTGGAGGGTCTGCCGAACTTTGAGGCCGATCGCTCGGTGGCGGTGTCTCCACTTGAGAATGTGCGAGTTGCCGCATCGGTATTGGGGGGCATCAACTCTGGTCTCAGGTTTATCCATGTCGCTGGTACCAATGGCAAGGGTAGTGTCGCCGCAACGGTAGCGGTGTTGCTGGGTGACATGGGTTTTCGAGTGGGACTCTTCCGCTCCCCACATCTTTGTCGGCTCGAGGAGCGGGTGATAATCGACGCAGTTCCAGTGGACGCAGGACGTCTGGATCAAGAGCTGGCCCAGCTGGCTGCCATGACTGATCAAGAGCTGGTTCCTCAGCTCACGCACTTTGAAGCGTTGTTTGTGGCAGCACTTTCAGTGTTCTCGCTCGAGGGCTGTGAGGTTGCCGTCATTGAGGCTGGACTGGGTGGCCGGTACGACGCGACGAACATCATTGACGCTGAGGTGGCGGTTATTACCTCCATTGGACATGACCATCTCAACGAACTGGGCCCGACCCTGACCGATGTGCTTAACCACAAGCTGGGAATCGTGCATGACGGGGCGACGGTTTGCTTAGGACCTCTCGATGATGCGTTGCGGGCGGTGGCGAGGGAACGACTCTCACTCAACCCCACCATCTGGATGGATGAGCTTGAGATCGAGCGCTTTCCAGGAGTAGGCGGGCAGGAGATTATTGAACATTCGCCCCTTGGTGACCGATCTTTTTTCATCCCACTCTTTGGTGAGGCAACCGGCTTCAACGTCATGCTCGCTATTCATGCAGTTGAAGCGCTTCTTGGTCGCAGACTATCGAGCGAGCGCATTGAGAGTGGACTGGCGCATCTGCACTTGCCGGGTTGCTTTGAGGTGCTACGAGGAGAAGCTCTTGTCGTTGTCGATACGGCGCATAATCGCGAGGCGGCCGCGGCACTTGGTGTGGCGCTTCTAGAGACCTTCGGTCAAGAGTATCGAGTAGGGATCGTCCTTGGAATGAGTCATGGACGGGATCCCGGTGAGTTTTTGAGAGCCTTGGCGCTCCCGGAGGTTGCCGTGGTTGCCTTGCTCGATTGTGGGGTAGCACCGCTGATTCTGCGGGCTGGGGTGGAGGAGGTTTACCCGAACGCGCGTATTCTTGATTGGTCGGCTGAGTTGCGTTCAGTTGGCGATTTGCTCAGCTCACTTGATGTTGAGTTGATTCTGATCACCGGGTCACATTGCGCCTGTGGTACAGTTTTGTGCAAAGATACGCCCAGGCTACTGATTGAGGGGTCGTGAGACGGTAGCCTGTACCATTCGTATGGCTACTACTCTCATCATTCTCAAACCAGATGCAATCGAGCGCGGCTTGATCGGCGAAATCCTTGGCCGCTTTGAAAAACGAGGGTTGAGGTTCCTCACCCTTGAGTTGCGACAGTTGGCAAGTACTTTGGTTGCTCAGCATTACGCGGAGCACCAGGAAAAGCCGTTTTATCAGGACCTCATCGGCTTCCTAACAAGAGGACCAGTTGTCGTTGGTATAGTCGAGGGGCCACCCCAAGTTGTGGAGATGGTGAGAACCATGATGGGAGCGACGAATTCCGCACAGGCGACACCGGGCACGATCCGTGGGGACCTTGCTATGCTCATGGATGAGAACTTGATTCATGGTTCGGATTCACCTGCGGCAGCAGAACGCGAAATCGGTTTATTCTTCCCAGAGTTTCGCCTTACGTAGGCGGGGCTCCGATATTAGGAGGTCAGATGGCAAAGGGTAACAGCGGTCTATTCGGTAAGGACATCGCAGTGGATCTTGGTACCGCCAACACGTTGGTGTATGTACGGGGGAAGGGTATCGTCCTCAACGAGCCGTCGGTGGTTGCAATTAACATCAAGGATGGTCGTCCGCTAGCCGTCGGCGCCGAGGCCAAGAGGATGATTGGGCGTACACCTTCGAACATCCAGGCCATTCGACCCCTGAAAGACGGTGTGATCGCGGACTTCGAGATCTGCGAGAAGATGCTTCGCTACTTCATCCATAAGGTGAATCAATCCAAGATGGGCAAGCCGCGCATGGTTATCTGCGTCCCTAGTGGTATCACGGGTGTCGAGCGCCGGGCGGTCCAAGAAGCGGCCGAGTACGCAGGAGCAAGAAAGCCTGCCTATATTATCGAGGAACCGATGGCTGCCGCGATTGGCGCCGGTCTTCCTGTGCATGAGCCAGCTGGTAACATGGTCGTTGACATCGGTGGTGGTACCACGGAGGTCGCGGTGATCTCACTCGGTGGGATTGTTACCTCCCGGTCCATACGCGTCGGTGGCGACGAGATGGATGAGGCGATTATTGCCTATATCAAAAAGCAGTACTCCGTTGCCCTCGGCGAACGGACCTCTGAGTCCATCAAGATGACGTTGGCCTCTGCCTATCCACTCGAGGAGGAGCTGCGAGCCGAAATCAAGGGGCGAGATTTAGTTACGGGCTTGCCGAAGACAATCTCGGTCACGACTGAGGAGATTCGCTCTGCCATTGCTGAGCCCATCAACGCGATCGTTGATGCGGTAAAGGTGACACTGGACAATACTCCTCCGGAGTTGGCGGCAGATATCATGGACCAGGGTATCGTGCTTACCGGTGGCGGTGCGCTGCTTGCCGGTCTCGATCGACGATTGCATGAAGAGACGGGAATGCCTATCGTCGTCGCGAAGAATCCGCTCCAGTGCGTGGCCCTCGGTTCGGGTCAGTGCCTGGAGGAGTTTGAGGCGCTCAAGCAGGTCTTGATTACCTCGTCGCGCTAGGTTCTCCATCGACTTGTCACGACTACTTGAGCGACCCAGGGTAACGCTTGCTGTTCTGATTCTGCTTTCGATCTCGCTCATCACGATCAATTTCAACGCGTCTCGGATGCACATTGGGTCGTTGAAGACGGTGGTGGCAGATGTGGTCAATCCGACGAAATCGGCACTCGATACGGTATTTCGTCCGCTCGCAAACGCGTACCACGGGGTTGAGAACTACCCAGCTGACCAACGAGAGATTGCCCAATTAAAGTCAAGGATCGGTATTCTGGCACGTTCGCATTTTGAGGACCTTGGTGCGTTGCGCGCCCTTACGCAGTTGAGTCGACTCACTGACTTACCCTTTGCCACGACGCTCGCGTCGACGCCGGCCGAGGTGATCGAAATGACCCCCAGTAATCTGCAGCTTACGTTCGTGATCGACCGGGGGAGTGCGAACGGTGTAGCGGTCGGCAATCCAGTCGTAGGTGATGCCGGGTTGGTGGGGCGTGTGGTGCAGACAACCTCGTCGACTGCGACAGTGCTCATGCTCACCGACCCATCCTCGACAGTTGGTGTTCGGATTCCGAAGACTGGCCAGGTTGGTGCTGCAGTTGGGCAGGGCACAGGACAGCCGTTGACTATTAATCTGGTCGTACCTGGTACTCACATTCGGCGAGGCGCTGTTTTGGTGACGTCTGGCCTGCAGGGTGAGTTATTTCCCCCCGGCATCCCAGCAGTTCGGGTTACCCAGGTTTCAAATCCCTCAGGTGATCTCCAGGAGAGTATCCGCGCTGTCCCGTTGGTCGAATACGCCTCTCTTCAGTATGTTGCGGTGTTGAAGTGGACGCCAGGGGTTGGTTCATGAGGTGGGTGAGGGCACTTGGATTGCCCTTGCTGATCTTCACGGCGGTTGTTGTCCAGCGTTCAGGGGCTGGCGAACTCACGGTTTTAGGGATACACCCCGATTTCGTGATGCTGATGGTTGCAGCAGTGGGAGTCTATCGGGGCAGGGAGATTGGTGCGTTAACCGGATTCTTTGCTGGTTTGTTAGTCGACTCCTTCCTTACGACGCCATTTGGTATCTCAGCGCTTGTTCTCTGTGTCGTTGGCTATCTCGCAGGAGAGATAGAGCGCATGGACGGCGCAAGTCCGCTCGCTCTCAAAATTCTCATAGTTGGGGCCACTAGCGTTGTAGGCGAAGGATTGAGTTCCCTGGTCCTTTATCTGCTTGGCATTGGTAACCCACTGCAGGCGAGAACACTTGACGAAGTGATCATCGTGGGAGGTATCAATCTCGTTCTCGCTGTGTTCGCTTTGGGTCTTTGCCGCCTGGTGTTCGGACCCGTGGAACGAACCCCGATGCTCGAACGGAGGTAAGGGTGCCGAAGGGGTCGAAGAAGGTTTCGTTGAGTTTCCGGGCCCGCCTGCTCGGGTTGACCGGGCTTGCTCTACTCGGCGGTCTCGTCGCTCGCCTCTACGCACTACAGGTGCTTGAGGCGCCCTCCTTTCAGCAGGCTGCGGCACAGAACTCGACACGGACGGTGGCGGTACCTGCTCCTCGTGGGTTAATCCTCTCTCGAGAAGAGGATGTGTTGGCAGGCAACAAGGTTGTCGACGTTCTTGGGCTATCGCAATATGAAGCATCGCTACATCCAAAGGTGGAGAACAGAGTTGCGAAATTGCTGGGGATTCCCGTCTCGCAGGTCGCATCGGACCTGCGCAATTCACAGTACTCAACCTATGTACCAACGCCGATCGGATCCAACATTTCTCAGGCCACCGCGCTCTATGTTGCCGAGCACAGCAACGAATTTCCAGGGGTGACTACGAACTTCGAGACTGAGCGCACCTACCCCTATGGTTCTACGGCTGCACACGTGCTTGGCTATGTCGGTGCGATTAGCCCGCAACAGCTAGCCAAGCTTGCGTCGAAGGGTTATGCCCCTGGTGATCAGATTGGTCTCGCTGGCGTGGAGGAGAGCTATCAGAATTATCTCCATGGTACGCCAGGCGAGGAGAAGCTGATCGTGAACTCCTACGGTCAAGAGGTTGGGATCGCGTCGAGGACTCGTGCCAAACCAGGCGGCGACCTTCAATTGACGATCTCTCTCCCTCTGCAACAGTACGTCGACAAGCTATTGGCACAACGGGTGAATCAATTGCAGGGAAGCTACAGTAGTTACTTTGGCAGGTACTCCAACGATGTCACCGGGGCTGCTGTGGTAGAGAGCGTCAACGATGGGTCGGTGCTCGCGATGGCCTCCTATCCGACCTATCAGCCGAGCTTATGGGTTGGGGGCATTTCGTACGCCAACTATGCGAAGCTTACTGCGGCGAATTCACGCGATCCATTGTTGAATAGGGCGATCTCGGGTGTGTATACCCCCGGTTCTACCTTCAAGCTGGCGACCTCCTCTGCGGCGCTCCAGGACGGACTGCTCAGCCCCACGACGATCATCGACGACACCGGTCATTTTGTGATCCCCAACTGCACTGGTTCCTTCTGTAGCCTGCATAACTCGGGTGGTGAGACACTCGGTCCGATTGATATCAGTACCGCGATCAGTGCCTCTGACGATGTATTCTTTTACACCCTGGGTTACCGTTTCTATACCCAGCAATCAAAGTTTGGCGCCACCCCTATTCAGAACATGGCCGCAAAGTACGGGTGGGGCTCACCGACGGGGATAGCGCTGCCCGGCGAGGCGGCGGGGATGGTCGACTCCCCAGCGCTCCGGAAGAAGTTACACCAGCTCTACCCCCAAGCCTATCCCTACGACACGTGGTACGTAGCCGACCAACTCGAGATGTCTTTTGGCCAAGGATTAACTGAAATCACCCCGTTGCAGATGGCGAACGCCTATGCAACTTTTGCCAATGGGGGTACCCGGTATGTGCCACGGATTGCCGAGGGAATCGTCAACGGCAACGGCGATCTCGTCAAGCGCTTTGCGCCCAAGGTGGCAGGGCATGTGCCATTAAGCCCCTCGGTCCGTGCAGCCATTCTCGCCGGTTTCGAGGGGGTGATCTCCAACCCACTAGGAACCGCTCATGGCATCTTCCTTGGTTGGCCAGAGAGCAGCTATACGTTGGCTGGCAAAACCGGTACTGCTTCAGTTCATGGAGAGGTTCCAAACGCCTGGTTTGTGGCCTTCGGTCCTGAGCCTAGCCCTAAATATGTAGTGGTGGTGGTGATCAAGGAGGGTGGATTTGGTGACACGGGCTCAGCACCGGTTGTCCGCCAGATCTTTCAGTACCTGAAGGATCATCCGGTTGCTCCTCCCACCTATGGACTGAAGCATCTTGCGGCTGGCTCGACGGTTGCATTGAACGCTCCTGCACCCGCAAGGAAAACGACGGTCAAATCTTCGGGGAGTTCAAAGGCGGGAACCACGACGACAGCGAGCGCCTCGGGTGCATTGACTACACCTCCCAAGAAGAAGAATGGATAGCCTTCATGGAGACCGAGGTCGATCAGGGTGGCGGCTTTCGAGCGACGGCCCCGGGTCAGGCCACTACACTGGCGAGTGAGATGTTGCAGTACGTGCCCGCTGAGTTGGTAGCCGTTGACCGGTTATCGCTCCTCGACGCGGTTATTTCCCCTAGAGATGGTAGCAGTACGCATTCTGTTTTGAGTCATGCGAACGACACCCAACGGTGTTGGTGCTCTCGGCATCTTCCAACGTATGAAATGCGCTGTAGTGCCCGCATGAGTGATTTTGAAAGGTTTTTGAATGGAAGAAACGAACCCGGTAGGGTCCGGTACCGATGGGGCTGCGAACGAAAGTAAGCCAGCTCAAAGCCAACGATCGACAAATCGACGGTCTAACTCTCGGGCTCGTCAGCCGGTGAAATCGGGGGATGTGACGTCGGCGAACCCTCCGCGGCGAACCCAGTCGAGGCGGCGACCAGCCAAACCACAGGCCCCAGTTGAGATGGAGATCCAAGGCCAGGTAGCGGAGACGATCGATGCTGGCGCCAAGATCAAGCGTCGCTTCGCCCAGCGCGCGCCTCGTGAGCGTCACGGTCGCCCGGTTGGCCGCTATCAGATGGTAGTGCATGTTGCTGGCGACGTGACACAGGTGGCAATACTTGAGGGTAGAACGCTTATTCAGCACTTTGTGTCGCGCGCTTCGGATTCACAATCCAATATCAGTGGCAACATCTATCTCGGGCGAGTAGCTAACGTGCTCCCAGGCATGGAGGCTGCCTTTGTGGACATTGGCACCAACAAGAATGCGGTGCTTTACCGAGGTGACGTTCGCTATGATCGAGAAGATCTTGAATCATTCGACCGTAATGTCCGCATTGAGCAGCTATTGCGACCCAAGCAGGTCGTGGTCTGTCAGGTTGTAAAGAATCCGATCGCCCAGAAGGGCGCTCGCCTCACACAGGAGGTCTCGTTGCCAGGGCGGTTCGCAGTGCTGCTGCCTGGCGGGGGCAGTTTTGGGATCTCCAAACGCCTTCCCGATGACGAGCGCCGTCGTCTCCGGCGCATTCTTGACGACGTTGCTCCCGAGGGTTTTGGTGTTATTTTGCGCACCGCCGCGGAGGGGTCCACCAAGGAGGAACTGAAGCGAGATGTTGACAGCTTGATGGAGTCGTGGAAGAAGATCGAGGAGATGACCAAATCAGCGCACGCTCCAGCTCTTCTCTATCGCGAACCTCCGTCGGCTGTGCGCGTGATCCGCGAGGAGTTCAACCGTGAGTTCCGAGGAGTCACTATTGACGACTTAAATCTCTATCAGGAGATCGCTGGGTATGTGGCGGCCATCTCTCCGGAGTTGGCTGATCGGGTGGAGTACTTTAATCCCGAGACTGAGAAGCTTGCCATTTTCGATCAGTTTCACGTTCGCGAGCAGCTTCAGAAGGTTCTTGAACATAAGGTCTGGCTCCCCTCCGGCGGTTCCATCGTGATCGACCGAACTGAGGCGTTGACGGTGATCGACGTGAATACCTCTCGTAATGTTGGTACGGTCTCTCTTGAGGAGACAATCCACAAAAATAACTTGGAAGCTGTAGAAGAGATCGCCCGACAACTGAGGCTCCGTGACATCGGGGGGATTATCGTCATCGACTTTGTTGACATGATTGAGGCGCAGAATCGGGAGGATGTCATGCGTGCGTTCCGTGCCGCGCTCACGCGTGATAAGACCAAGACCCATGTGTATGAGATGTCGCAGCTGGGTCTGGTTCAGATGACCCGTCACCGCATTGCTGAAGGACTGGTAGAGGCTTTGTCAGAGGTTTGCCCCAGTTGCGGTGGAAGTGGCTACGTCATCGACCCGATGATCACGCAGTAGGACCTATACTGGTTCCGATATGTATGCAGTTGTTGATGTAGGCTCAAAGCAAGCCAAGGTTTTTGAGGGTCGAACGGTTCTGGTAGAGCGTCTCGACCTTCCTGCTGGCGACGAGGTGACGTTGCGCCCAGTGTTGTTCGTCGATGATGACCGCATTCTTGCGCGCGCTGATGAACTCGCTGGCGTCTCCGTTCGTGGTGAGGTCGTCGATGAGGTGAAAGGGACCAAGGTGATTGGTTTCCGTTATAAGTCCAAGGCAAACGAGCGTAAACACTTCGGTCACCGCCAGAAGTACACGCGGGTCCGAATTACCGCAATCGTCGCCGAATAGCTGTAACGACCGATTCTCACTTGCTCTAGGGCAATTGGATGCTGAGATCTTTCTCGCGATCGGGAAGCGTTTTGGTCGTGTTCAGTCAGGTGGGCTGAGCATGGATTCGAGTGATGGCAATACGAATACGAAGGGGATATAGAGAGAATGTCAAAGACTAAGGGTGGTGGTTCTACTAAGAACGGCCGCGACTCCAATGCACAGCGCCTGGGAGTGAAGGTGTATGGCGGGCAGACCGTGCAACCTGGTTCGATCCTCGTTCGGCAACGCGGTACGAAATTCTACCCGGGCAATCATGTAGGACGTGGCAGTGATGACACGTTGTTTGCCAAGGAGTTTGGTCAGGTTGTGTATGGCATCCATCGGGGTCGCAAGGTCGTCTCTGTCGTGCCAGTCGAGGACTCCCCTAGCTAGGGACACCTTCTAAGGGATTCCAGTGCGAGGCGGTTCGGTGGTCACGGACCGAGAGGGTCGTGGTAGCTTGAGGCACGTGAATCGTTTTGATGTCTCTGAGCAGACCTGTTGGGTGCAACGAGCACCGTGAGTGAGATTCGGAAGGCGGGGTCAGGTACCCCGCCTTCTCTGGTATAGACGAGGTGAGGATGGCGGAGTTCGTAGATGCTGCCCAGATCCATGTGAAGGGGGGGAACGGAGGAGCCGGTGCAGTCTCATTTCGACGCGAAGCACACGTGGACCGCGGTGGGCCGGACGGGGGAGACGGAGGCAAGGGCGGAGACGTGATTCTCAAGGTCAATCCACAGCTTGCTTCGTTGATTATCTTCCGAGATCAGCCATTCCGTCGAGCCGGCGATGGTGCCCACGGACAAGGAAAGAAGATGCACGGAGCGGGGGGTCGTGATCAGGTGGTTGGAGTGCCTCTCGGTACGGTGGTGCGAGACTTTGACGGCACACTCGTCGCCGATCTTGCAGAACCCGGTGCGGTCTACGTGCTCGCCCGGGGCGGCCGAGGGGGTGCTGGCAACGCTAGGTTTCTCTCCAATCGGCGGCGGGCACCTGGTTTCGCCGAACAGGGCGAGGTGGGAGAAGAGTTCTGGTTTAATCTCGAGCTCAAACTCAAGGCCGATGTCTGTTTGATCGGGGAGCCAAACGTTGGTAAGTCCTCCCTGATCGCTAACATCTCCAGGGCACGCCCGAAAATAGCGGACTACGCTTTCACCACGCTCATCCCGAACCTAGGGGTAGTGCGTCCGGCGGACGCGACGGAGTACATTGTCGCTGATATTCCAGGGCTGATTGAGGGTGCGAGTGAGGGCCGCGGGTTGGGTCATGCCTTCTTGCGGCACGTCGAGCGGGCGGTCGCCTTGGCCCTCGTTGTTCCAGCTGATCTGGAGGAGCGGGCAATGGCGGTTTGTGTGAGGCAGTTGCTGCGTGAACTGACCAACTACCAGGAGTCGCTCGGTGATCGTCCACGCGTACTTGTGGGTACACGGCTCGATCTAGTTGACGATGAGGAGGAGGCGGAGCGACGTATGAGTCGGATCGCCGAACAGTTCTCCATGCCACTCGTCGGGGTTGTCTCGAACGTCGATCGGCGAGGTATGGCGAATGTCATCTATGGGTTCGCCCAAATTGTGACGTCTGCAAAAGCTGAAGGTCCAGCGGCGGTCGAGAGGATGGTCTATCGACCTCGACCGAATTTTGAGGTTCGGGTAAGCCGTACTGGAGACGCGACCTTTGTGGTTGACGGAAGAGATGCCCTGCATGCTGTAGGTTTGAGTGACCTGGGTCAAGCCGATGCACTCGCCATTGTCCACACGCGATTGGAGCGTATGGGAGTTTTCCGGATGCTGCGACGGCTTGGCTGTCGTGAAGGTGACCTCGTGAAGATAGGGAGTTTCGAGTTCACCTTCGAGGAGGACTGATGAGCGTCTCGCGCCTCGTTGTGAAGGTTGGAACGACATCGTTGACCACCGATGTCGGGGAGTTTCGCGAAGAGATCGCCACAAGTCTGGTCCAAGGTATCGATGTGGTACGTCGTCGTGGTGTTGAGGTTGTTCTGGTCGTCTCAGGCGCGATCGCACTCGGCGTGCGGCGACTGGGTATCGCCAGGCCAACGGAGGCTGCAGTCCTGCAGGCGATCAGCGCTGTTGGCCAAGTGGAGTTGCTCGCGCAGCTGGCACAGCTTTTCCGAGCTCGTGACATGGAGATTGGCCAGATACTGCTTGCTCCACAGGATTTTGGAGATCGCCGTCAGTATTTGCATGCGAGATCCACGCTTTTGGAGTTGTTGCGTATGCAGGTCGTCCCGGTGATCAACGAAAATGATGCCGTTGCGAACGAGGAGATTCGCTTTGGCGATAACGATCGTCTAGCGGCACTGGTCTCCCATCTTGTCCATGCTGATCTCTTGCTTCTGTTGACCGATTTGCCAGGGGTCTACGACGCCGATCCCAGGCGAGTCAGCGGAGCGCAGCTGATCGAACGACTGGAGCTTGACGACTTTGATTCTGTGCGGGCGCAAGGCTCCATCTCAGGTCGAGGAAGCGGGGGGATGTCGTCGAAGTTAGCGGCGGCCACTATCGCTGCCCGCTCTGGCGTGGATTGCCTGATAGCGTCAGCAGGGACGGAGGACGTCATCGTCGCTTCAATTGGAGCACGCCCTTCTCCATCGACGCTGATACCGTCCCTTGGTGTGCGTGAGCCTGCACGCCGCCTCTGGATCGCATACGCTACCGATCCAGAAGGGTCGCTCATCGTCGACGAGGGGGCCAGAAATGCACTTTGTTCGAGTTCGGCATCTCTGTTGGCGGTCGGAGTTCGCGAAGTGCGTGGTCGTTTCATGGCAGGCGCCACGGTTGAGATCGAGACGGTAGCGGGCGAGGTGTTCGCTCGTGGAATTGCCCGCCTAGATGCCTCGGTCATACTCGGGACTCGAGGGGTTGTGGTGCATCGAGACGATCTCGCCATTCTTGTCCAAAGCAGTGGCGCCGACGGGGTACGCTGAGAGGAATGCGAGGAACGTCCCCTAGCCCGAGGTGAGGTGCCATGACACAGGATGCCACTGTGCAAGAGAAGATTACGGAGGAAAGCCGTAGTGTCTACGCGCATGCTCGTGATGGGCTCATGAGTATGGCTGAAGAGGCGAAGGTTGCACAGCGTCTCCTAGCGACGAGCTCGGGTGCGCTGCGAGCTCAACTTCTCGAGAGTATTGCGATAGCGATCGAAGCTGATCGGCGAGCGATACTAGCGGCGAATCAGATCGATCTCGATGGTGCATCGGACCTCACCGCCGCACAACGTGATCGCCTCACTCTTGATGAGGCTCGCATAGGATCCATGGTCGCCTCGGTTCGAGAGATCTCTCGCCAGCGTGATGTGGTCGGCGAGGTGGTTGAGGGCTGGGTGCTTGCGAACGGGTTAAGGGTACGAAGGGTTCGGGTGCCTCTCGGCGTAGTGGGCGTGATCTATGAGAATCGCCCTAACGTAACCTCGGACGCGAGTGCACTTGCTCTGTATTCCGGAAATGCTATTTTGCTGCGAGGCTCGTCACAGGCGCTGCACTCGAATCAGGCTATCGTCGCGTCGCTCAAGAGGGCGCTCGTCAAGGTCGGTTTGCCGACGAGCCTTGTTGGGTTGGCAACGGAGACAAGTCGCGATGGTGCCATCGCTTTTATGCGACTTGGTGAGGCGATGGATGTGCTTATTCCAAGAGGAGGTCCGGAACTGATCGCTACCGTTCGCTCCCAGGCCACGGTGCCTACCATCATCGACGGCGATGGGAACTGCCATGTCTATGTCGATGAGGGTGCCGATCTTTCGATGGCGGTCGCGATCATCGAGAACGCTAAGGTGCAACGCCCAGGAGTCTGCAATGCTATCGAGACACTTCTCATCCATGCCAGCATTGCCGAGCCGCTGCTGCGCCTGTTGGAAAAGGCGCTACCAGCCGTAGAGTTTCGGGGTGATGAGCGTACTCGGCAAACCTGTCAGCGTGCGGTCGCCGTCACGGAGGATGACTACGCTCGTGAGTTCTTGGATTTGATTCTGGCGGTTCGAGTGGTCGATAGCCTCGACGAGGCGATCGACCATATACGTCAGTACAGCTCCGGCCATTCTGAGGCTATTATTACCGAGAGCTTTGGTCACGCGCAGCGCTTTGAACGTGAGGTTGATGCGGCCAGCGTACTCGTCAATGCCTCGACGCGCTTTGTTGATGGGGGCCAATTAGGCATGGGTGCAGAAATAGGCATTAGCACGCAAAAACTCCACGCGCGCGGTCCGATGGGGATCGCGCAACTGACGACTACCAAGATCCTTATCGAAGGAGAGGGCCAGATTCGTTGCTAACCTGGAGGGGTGTTGTACCTTCAGAGTCAAAAGGAGGTCTCGGACTCACTCTCTCAGGTAGGTTACCTGCCGAGTACCGAGATCGCCACAGCTGTCTTCCTCGCGACCAAGTTATCGAAGCCTATTTTGGTCGAGGGTCCGGCAGGGACTGGGAAGACCGAGCTTGCCAAAGCGCTCTCTAAGGCGTTTTCGTTGGAGTTGATTCGGTTGCAGTGTTATGAAGGGCTGGATGAATCGCGAGCGCTCTATGAGTGGGACTACCGCAAGCAGCTATTAGCACTGCAGGCCCATGCTGATCGAGAGGTGCAGTCGATCTTCTCGTCGGAGTTTCTGTTGGAGCGTCCACTCCTGGCTGCCCTGAGGGGAGGGGCCGAGAAAATATTGCTCATCGATGAGGTGGACCGTTTAGAGGTCGAAACGGAAGCTCTGTTGCTTGAGGTCCTAGCCGAGTTCCAGGTCACGGTTCCTGAACTTGGTACGGTTGTAGCCACCTCCAAGCCGATCGTTGTGTTAACCTCCAACGGCATGCGGGAGCTCTCTGAGGCACTGAAGCGGCGGGCACTGTATCTCTATCTCGATTATCCAAGCCAAGCACGGGAACTCGACATTGTGCGTACAGCGATCCCTGGGATTGAGGAGACACTTGCTGAGCGTCTCGTGTCCATCGTGGCTCGCCTGCGATCGATGGACCTGAAGAAGAGCCCATCGATCGCCGAAACGCTTGATTGGGGTCGATCGTTGTTGGCACTCTCGGTAGAGTCTCTTGACGATGAGATCCTAGCTTCGACCCTTCCCATTCTGTTGAAGAATCGTGCCGACATCGAGAGGGCACTCAAGGAACTGTTGCCACGAGTCTCGTAACGTGCTGCTCAACACCCTTCTTGCGTTTGTGGGAGCTCTCCGTGCTGCAGGAGTGAACCTGAGTCCGTCATCGGTGATCGACGCAGGAGCCGCTTTGGCATCGATTGACCTACTCGACAGAGAGGTGCTCCGCTCAGCGCTGGCGGCTACCCTCATCAAGGATCAGTCCTCGTTGGCCATCTTCAACCGCCTCTTCGATGTCTTCTTCTCCGTTGGCTCACGTTCGGGAGCCGATCAAGACGAGGAGGAGGAGCTTGTCGAGGCCATTCGGGACGCTCTACTGGCCCAAGACTACGAGCGACTTGGCGAGCTGGTCGGTCAGGCGGTCGAGCGTTTTGCCGGCGTTTCGCCGGAGCGCCCTGTCTCAGGGGTCTACTACGCCTATCGAACGGCGAGGGGGCTTGATATTGATCGGCTCCGCTTTGAGCTCTTGGCAGGACTCGCCACCCAGCAACAGGGGGATCCGGTGTCAGTCTTCGATGATGCTGATTTCGAAGCCACCCAGCGCTTAAAGGCGCTGACATCGGCTATCGACCGCGAGGTGTTAGCACGCGTTGTGGAGGCCCGAGGTGCAGCTGAGGTTGCACGAACGCTTGGTTTACACCTGCCCGAGGATGTGGAGATTATGCATGCCTCACGCGAGGAGCTCCGAGAGCTGCGGCGTATCGTTACTCCGTTAGCGGTGAAGTTAACCGCTAAACTTGAACGCCGACATCGAGCTCATAACGCTGGTCGTCTTGACTTTCGGGCAACGATCCGACGATCATTGTCGACCGGTGGCGTTCCGCTCGACCCGGTGACTCGTGACGATCGACCGATGCGCCCGGAGGTTGTCCTACTGGCGGATGTCTCCGGCTCTGTCGCCTCCTTCGCTCGGTTCACCATGCAACTGCTGTTTGCACTCTCACACGAACTCCGACGCCTGCGCAGCTTCGCCTTCATCGACGAGGTAGACGAGGTGACGGAGCTCCTTGGAGGCGGGCGCGATATCGAGGTTGCGCTCCGAAGTGTCGCTCAGTCTGCCAAGGTCGTTGGGTTGGTTGGACACTCAGACTACGGGGCTACCTTTCGCCACTTTGATGAGCGTTATTCAGCAGCCATCTCTCCTTCGACGACTCTTATCATCTGCGGCGACGCGCGGTCGAACTATCATGACCCAGAGGAACTCCACTTTCGGGCCTTCGCCGAGCGTGCAAAAGCCACGTATTGGCTGAATCCGGAGCCGAAGGGTTACTGGAACACTGGGGACTCGACGATGGCGAGTTACTCCTCCTGGTGTGGTTCCGTCGTTGAGTGCCGAACGCTACGGCAGTTGGAGCACTTCGTTGAGCAGATCCTTTAGCAGCTCGCATCCTCATCGATAGCGCCACCGAACTGGCCTGTTGTACCGTATTGGACATAGCGAATGGCACCACCGCCAAACGGAGACCAACTCGATCCAGCGGTCCCTTGACAGACGGATGCTGGGCTTGCTCCGGGATCGGGGACCCAGAGGGAGGTCCCCGAGGGAAGAGTGCCTCCGTCAGTGATCTGGGACCACTGGTAGTTCGTTGAGTAGACGCCTACGTTGGCGACGCCGAGTGACTCAAGGGCTGAGATGGCGCCGAGGATGGCGTCGTAATTGGATTGCGGGTTGCTGGTCCACGTTCCTCCTGTCTCAACGTCGAGCCACCAGGTGTTATGGACAATGTTTGGAAGATCTGCAGCGTTGGCGTTGATGGTAGCGGTGTCGTAGCCAAAGATCGCCTGCTGCCAACCGAAGTTGAAGTTAGGGCCTGGTGCGCCACAGGAGTGGCCAGCGTCCACGTAGAGTTGGCAACCCTGTGTCGTCACCGGTGCATTGGTAAAGTCTCCGCCAGCACTTGGCTCATCGTATTGGCAGGTTGTGCTATTCCAACCCGGGAGTGCAGTGCCGTTAGCGGCGAGGCCTACGTCGGCGCTGTCAGTGGCGCACCCGCTGGGGACGTAGTCGGTGACGGCGGGGTTCGCGTTAGTGGCACTCGGGCTGTCACCAACGAAAAGGTAGGGTTGGGTGGCGTTGCCTGCGATCTCAAGTGCGGCCATGAGACCCTGTGAGATCCCATCGCTAGGTGTTCCGCACGCGGTGCTTGACGGCGGAGCGTAGTCGAAACTAAAGGGATAGCCGTTGGTCTCGACGAACATGAGCCCCTGTGGGGAGTTCGGTAGGTCTTGGCAGTTGAAGTTGGATACGTCGTAGCCATGCTCCTGCGGGACCATGACCATTGCCACGATGGGAGCTGGTATCTGTTCGCTACCCAAGGAGTTTAAGAACGGGGCAGAGCCGAAGTTAAAGACCCCACCATCGGCGGCCACCAACCAGTAGCCGTTGCCCCCGGGTGCAACCGTCATGCCAACGATCGGTTTGTTCAGTGGGTGGGCTCCACCCAGGCCCGTGATCCCATCGGAGTAGGTCGAGCCGTAGAATCCAGCATCGCCAAAGTCAAAGACCCCACCATCGGCGGCCACCATCCAATAGCCCTCTCCGTTTGGCGTCGCTGCCATGCCAACGATCGGGGCATTCAACGGGTGGGCTCCACTCAGGCCCGTGATCCCGTAGGTGTAGGTGGAGCCGTAGAAGCCAGCATCGCCAAAGTCAAAGACCCCACCATCGGCAGCGATTAACCAGTAGCCTCCCCCGTTCGGAGTAGGAACGATGCCAACGATCGGGGCATTCAACGGGTGGGCTCCACTCAGGCCCGTGATCCCGTAGGTGTAGGTGGAGCCGTAGAAGTGCGCGTTACCAAAGTCAAAGACCCCACCATCGGCAGCTACGAGCCAGTAGCCCCCTCCGTTTGGCGTCGCCGCCATGCCAACGATCGGGGCATTCAACGGGTGGGCTCCACCCAGGCCCGTGATCCCGTAGGTGTAGGTGGAGCCGTAGAAGTGCGCGTTACCAAAGTCAAAGATGCCACCATCCTTGCCAACCATCCAGTAGCCCCCTCCGTCTGGTGTCGCTGCCATGCCAACGATCGGTGCCGCTAGCGGGTGAGTGCCGCCTAACCCGGTGAGTCCGTCGGAGTAGGTCGACCCATAGCTCTGTGCCCCAAAACCGTAGACAGAACCGTCCGCCCCGGCAAGGAGGTAACCAGCACTGGCGGTAGTCGAGCTGGTGAGATGTGAGGCGGGAAGGGTCGCGGTTGACCGAGTCGCCTGTTTCGTCGGCAGAGCGAGGACTGCGAGTACGAGTGCAAGGCTGATAGCCAACGAGCGCAAAATCGCACCACGGCTGTGTCTGAACATGATACCCCCAGGTAACGGTGAATCGACGGTAGTTATGTTACCCTCTATCGTCAATCGGTGTTCAACTATTGAGAGAATACATCCAACAAATGTTCAATAAAAACATTCGATACATCGAAGATGTCCTCAAGTGCGGCGACGAACAGCCGAGAGAGCACCAAGGAGGTGGTTATGGAACCGTTACAGCCACAAAGTGTCCGTCGTTTTCTCGACCGGCGCATGGATGTGCGTATGGTGGGAGACCAGCACCTGATGGGGCGGCTGCTCAGTGTCTCTGGAGGTGTTCACCCTACTATGTGGTTGACTGAGGTCGATGGTGAGGAGACCGACGTCGTCCTCGGACTCGACAGGATCGTTGACTGTCAACTCATCGAAGAGTCAGGAGCGACGATGCGGTTGGTCAGAACGCCGATGCCTTCGATGGTCGACTCCATGACATCTCCCGGAGTGAGAAATCGCTGAGGGTTGCGTCCGGCGCCAACGCCAGATGGCGTGCCCATACTCAGCAGGTCGCCAGGCTCAAGGGTGAGTATCTGTGACAGATAGGAGATCGTTTCGGCGATTCCAAAAATCATCTGCGAACTCCGACCGCTTTGCATCACCTCACCGTTGACCGTGAGGGTCATTGCGAGATCGGTGGCGTCGTCAACTTCATCGCGGGTCACCAAACATGGTCCAACCGGCGTGGAGCGCTCGAAGATTTTGCCCTGTAAAAACTGACTAGTTCGATTTTGAAAGTCACGGAAAGAGACGTCATTGACGACCGTATACCCGGCGACATGATCGAGAGCCTGCTCCTCGGTGACAAAACGGGCCGCCTTGCCGATGATCACACCGACCTCAACCTCCCAGTCCATCTTGTCGGAGATCGCAGGTTTGACGAGTGGGGCATAAGGATCGGTCAGTGTCAGGGGATACTTGGCAAACAGGGTTGGGAAAGCTGGACGATCATGAGCCATTTCGGCGACATGGTCAGTGAAGTTGAGACCTAGGCAGATAATTTTGCGTGGAGCCAACACAGCAGCGCGCAAGACGGCGTCCGCGGTCTCAACCGTCTCGAACTCGGTCACATCGGCAAGGGCACTGATGTCGCCGTCAAAAGCCCGCAAGGCTTCTGCTAGGTCCTGGAACGGAGTCACGCGATAGTGGCTTTCAAAGTCAATCGCCGCACGAGGTTGTCCTTGAAAATCGATTGTTGCAAAGCGCATGGTGACTCCCTTGAGTGAAATGGCGACGCGTGTCGCAGTGCTTGCGCATCATTCTAACGGGCAAAAGGCCAAGGGAGCAATTGGATACCGGCTAGCCTGGTCTGGCGGCCAGTGTTGACTGGTTGACTAGCTTTGTTGCGGATCGTATGATCGGGCGGATGATGGGAGCGGGCCTTGACTGAACAATTGAGCGAAGAGGAACTGGATACTCTAGCTGAGTTTCTCGATGACCCAGAGGCACCGCCCGAACGTTTGACGCTCACCGCCTTTGATGGTTTCGTTGCTGGCCTTGCCGTGGCTCCGGACAGCGTTGAGCAGGCTGAATGGATAGAGTTGGCACTTGGGGTTGTGCGTGAGGGGGAGGAGATCGATCCTGCCGTAATCGAGTTCATGACGCGTCACGCTCAGGTCGTGCGCGAGGTGATCCGTCTACACCCAGAGGAGTTCCTGCCCATCTTTGATTCCATTGTTGAGGTAGACGGGGATGAAGAGCTTGAGGAGATCTCCCCGGTAGAGTGGTGCGCTGGCTTCTTGCTCGCTACCGATCTATTTCCAGAGGCGTTTTCCACACTTGCTGACGACGATGAGGCGGTGAACCTCATGTTGCCATTTGTGGTATTTGGGACCGAGGAGGGGCTCGAGGCACTCGAAGAGAATCAAGATGGTTTTGCCGAGGAGCTCATCGACTCTATTCAGCCTTCGGTGATCGGTCTTTTCCGCTACTTGGGCGAGCGTGAGGCCACTGACTCGTCAGCCCAGTCGGTTACCGAGTCGTCTCTGCCTGAGTGAGGGCCGCTAAACGGTTGTTGGAGGTGCACGGTAGCCTGGCTGGTTGCCAGCGCGAACGTTGACGGTGCGAATGCCGTCGGATTGCGGTTCTCTCGACATCGCGGCGTGATCACGACCGCGGAGTGCCATGTGACCGCGACATGCCCCTCTTGCAGCAATCGTGATCATCGCAGAATGGGGAGCGCTGAGGGCGGCGCCCACGATATGCACGGATCAGCTTCATGGCCGATGGCTACACGACGCACCGAAGCTGCGAGTCGGCTTCAGTGTGGGCACCATGATGTGTGGTTGCTGCGGCGCGTGGTTGCCACGGTATGCAACAGATGTCACGTCACGCCGTTGTCAGCAGCGTTACCGCATACCTGTTTAGTGCGGTTGAATCTCTGAGGGGGTTGGCAGCTCGATACGAGCAGCGTCCGACCAAAGGCGCTCGAGTTGATAGAACTCGCGGGCCTCGGCGGAGAAGCAGTGCACGATGAGCGATCCAAAGTCGAGCAGCACCCACTCCTCGCTTCTCTCGCCCTCTACGCGGACATGGAGACCGTACTCATCTCTCGCACGATCGCGTAGTTCATCGACTAACGAGTGCAGTAGTCGTGTGTTTGACGCCGTAAGGATCAAAAAGTAACTGGCAAAGGTCGAGACATCTCCAATATCGATCGCTAGCACATCGCTAGCGGATTTTTCGATAGCCGCTGTGGCAAGAAACAGGGTTAAGTCGCGAGGCTCAACATCGATGTGGCGATGTTGGAGTTGCGGAGTGGGACCTGGATAAATCTCTATACCCAACTTTTGCCCTGGTCGTAGGTTATGCTTCACGATCGTCCCAGTTTAGCCGCTGCTCTACCGCTAGCGGTAGGGAGGTTTGGATCGAGGATCTGAGATCAGGCACCAGGTTGGAGGGGCGTACCGTCAAGGAGCGATAACTCTATGGTGCTGATCTCGCGAGTCATTGAAGAGTCAATCTCGGCCGAGCAGATCGGACAAGGCTGTCTATGGCGCTGAGACCTCAGTACCCTAGAGCCATCGGCAGTGAGTCGTACGATGAACTCGCCAGAGACGGGATCGAGCGTAAGTGACTCATAGTGCTCCCATGCTGACTCGGGCAGTAGCGAATAGGAGCTTGGCAATGGGTGACTCCTCGGTAGGCGTAAGAACCTCTTCTCTTGCGCCTCGAAGATCCACAAACTGTTGCAGGTCTCAATCGTCTCATAACGATCATTTGATTCGTGTATGCGTGCAGCCATGCGTAGTATTCCAATCTGCAAGGACATCTCTGTCCTGATCGTGCGTTCGATCCTAGGCGTCTTACATTTTAGTTCAGGCAAGGCCGCGACCCGGTAGGCGGATCCTGACTCCCACGTCACCCTCAGCTTTGGGCGCCACTTTCACGATAGAGCTTATAGAGCTCTATCGCATCAATTGCGGTTGCAGGCAAGAGGAATTGGAGGGGGCGATGATCTCGGACTCGCTCTCGAAGGTCGGTGGAGGAGATGTCGAGCCATGGCATCTCGGCGAGTATTGGCTCGTGAAAGTCGAGGATGTGGCTGATGGTTGGGTAACCGTAGCGATTGACGATCACCAGGCGAGCCAGCTTCGAGAGTTCCTCAGCTCGCTCCCACGAAGGCATCTGGGATGCCGCGTCAGCACCTACGACGAGGAAGAGTTCGTCATTCGGTTGGGTATCGTGAAGTTCAATCAACGTATCGATCGAATAGGACAGCCCGCCACGTCGGATCTCGATGTCGCTTGGCTCGAGGCCCGGGATTGGGGCGAGCACCTGGGTCACCACCAAGTGGCGTAGCTGAGCGTCGGTCACCTCCCTCGTACCTTCCTTCTGCCATGGCTGGTTGGCGACGATGAAGAGCACGCGGTCGAGGCGAGCGGCATGCATCGCGTTTTGGGCTGCGACAAGGTGGCCAATGTGAATAGGGTCAAAGGTCCCCCCAAAGACTCCTAACCGCATTGGCGGTGCCCTAGAGGGTGGTGAGCGACCTGGTCTCGCTTCATAGTGGTACGCTCCTCCGTTGCGCGACTGCGTTGCCTAGCAATCTTACTTGGGTAGGCGCCCACAGGACGAACCGCTGGTGAGCTTATTGCCACGTAGACTAGTTCCGGGAGGTAAACATGGAGCTGGCGTGGGATCCGTGGGATTGGCAGAACTATCCAATCACTCAGCAGCCAGAGTGGCACAGTCGAGACGAGCTTGAGGCGGTGCGTCGCGAGCTTACTCTGCGTGCGCCGTTGGTGTATCCACGGGAGATTGATGCGCTCAAGCGGGGTCTCGCACGCGCTGCGGCAGGTCGAGCCTTCGTTCTTCAAGCAGGAGACTGTGCTGAGTCGTTCCATGAACATTCGGCTGCGGCCATTCGCGCCAAGCTCCGGGTGATCTTACAGATGGCGGTTGTCTTAACGTACTCGTCTGGGGTGTCGGTAGTAAAAATCGGCCGGATTGCTGGCCAGTACGCCAAGCCGAGATCCGCCGATACGGAGCTTCACCAGGGGGTCGAGATTCCCGTTTTTCGGGGCCACATTGTTCACGGCGACGATCCGACGGTGGAGGCGCGCCGTCCGGATCCACAACGGATGTTGACGGCTTATGACTATTCACGTGCCACCGTTGCGACGGTGAGGGCACTCACTGAAGGAGGTTTCTCCGACCTGTCCCGTGCGCATAGCTGGAACCAGGACTTCGTTGCGTCCTCGCCGGAGGGTGAACGGTATGAGACTATTGCAGCTGAGATTGAGCGAGCGTTGAACTTCATGGGAGCCTGTGGAATCGATCTGTCACACGAAGAGGTCCTTCATCAGGTCACGCTGTGGACCTCCCACGAAGCCCTACTCCTTGGCTACGAAGCAGCCCTCACTCGTCTCGACCCTGCATCGCATCGCTACTACGATCTTTCGGCACATCAGGTATGGATCGGCGATCGAACCAGAGACCCCAAGGGCGCACATATCCGTTTTGCCTCTGGGATTACGAATCCGGTTGGGGTCAAGGTGGGACCTGGGATGGAGGTGGACGACCTGCTCGCAGTCTGTGGAGAGCTTGACCCGGATCGGGAACCCGGACGCTTGGTCCTAGTCGCTCGCATGGGCCACGAGGCGGTCCGAGCAAGGCTCGGTGACCTAGTAACGGCTGTCCGGGTTGCAGGACACCCGGCCGTCTGGCTTTGTGATCCGATGCATGGCAATACTTTTGTCTCGGAAGCTGGATACAAGACGCGAGACTTCGAGGATATCATGGATGAGATTTCGGGCTTCTTTGAGGTGCACCGGCGCCTAGGAACATGGCCCGGCGGCATCCACATAGAACTCACCGGTCAAGATGTCACCGAGTGTCTCGGCGGGGGAGAGGGAGTTCTCGAGGAGGAACTTTCGCGTGCCTATGATACCATCTGCGATCCGAGGCTCAATGCTCGCCAGTCGTTGGATCTTGCCTACCGGGTTGCAGAACTGCTTATTCATTAGCCACCCGAGTGGAACGCATTGGGTTTGGTTTTCGCAGGTGCTGCCAGCAACCTCTCATCAGCGCAGAGTTGCTAGCTAGTAGGTCTCGATGTGGAGGCGACCTTCCCTGAGGAGCTGCGCCTCTCTTGTTGGCCAATCAGGGATCGACTCTGTAAGAACGCCTCGGACTGAGCTCTCCATACCCTTGACTCCACAGAGATAGATATGGGTGGCATCCTGCTCGATCAGTTCCAAGACGTCCGCGGCTCGATCGCGTAGGCCATCTTGGACGTGTCGAACCGGCACGTCGTGCTCTCTTGAGAGGCAGAGTTCGATGTCGATCAGAGCCCGATCTAGCTTCATCAGCGGACCAAAATAGGGGAGTTCGGATCGAGTGCGGGCCCCGAAGAAAAGGAGTAGTTTGCCCGGACCGGATGGGAGGTGACGACGATGGAACTCTGTCATAGCGCGAAACGGAGCAGAACCAGTGCCAGTACAGATCATGATGAGGTTGCTCATAGGGTCAGTCGGCATCAGGAACGTATCACCAAATGGCCCAACAAGAGCTATCTGATCACCCTTGACAAGATCACAGAGATAGTTCGACACGAGTCCAGGTGCACCGCTCCCATCGTCCATCACCCGCTTGACGGTGAGTGCGAGGTTGTTGTGGCCAGGACGCTCACCATCGCGAGGCGAGGAGACCGAGTAGAGACGTAACACTGGTCGCGTTGCATCGGGAGCTGGTGGAGGGAGGACACCCACACTCTGTCCCTCCAGAATCGGGAAGGCATGGCTACCGAGATCGAGAACTAGGTGGTGTACGTCGGAGTCGCTGTGTGGGTCGGTGATGCGGTAATTACCCATCACAGTGGCGATGATCGGCGAGTGGCGAGTGGCGACGTTGAGATGCGGAACGCTAGCGGTTTTTGGGGCGACCGCTCGCGGAGCTCCTTGATGGGCGACTTCAAGGAGTGCCTGGACCTCGTCATCGGTTTGGACGGCCGACTCGTGGTTCTCGTCGGTATCCTCGGGCAGGAGCTCCCACGTCAGCTGATCAGCGATCGAATGTGGCGTCGTTACGATTCGCCAAGAGTCGATCGCCCCGGTCGGACAGGGACCGAGGCAGTCTCCGCAGGAGGCGCAGATATCTGGGTCGACCACGTAGTTGTCGTCGTTGTGGGTGATCGCATTGATCGGGCAGGTCTCCTCGCAAGTATTGCAGCGGATGCAGACCTCTGGATCGATCAGATGCTGCCTGAGTAGGCCCGTGGTGGTGATCATGCGTGGAGGCGGACGAACTCGAAGTCCCCCGGTTTGTTGTCGATGGCGACCTTTGGTGCTGCGATCCAGCGTGCATAGCTGCCTCGATCGTAGACAGGCAACATCAAGGAGTTGATGAAGGCGCGGTCGGCGGCGCTTGGCAAGTGTGACGCGGTCACCTGGTCGAAGGTACTCTCAGGGACGACGTTGCCGGCTGGGTCAACGGGTTTGGCTCCAAACTCCCCGACACGACGATGAAAGCCGAGGTGAGGTAGGGTGAGCTGGAATTGAATGCCTGACTTCTCGATCGCTTTGTTCCATCGCTTGACGCCGTTAGCACAGTCGTTGGCATAGTCATCGCGCAGACGTGCATTCAAGACAGTGAGGGCCGGTTCGTCGCGTGTGATGATCTTGGTGCCATCGAGACGCAGTACCGGGTATGTCGCGCCAACGAGTTGATGATCATCAGCGATCTTGTGCTCATTGAAACGGCCCTTGAGTCCCGCCGCGAAGGCGTTCGCTGCATTCGATGACCCCTCTGCCCCAAAGAGGTCGAGGCTTACCGAGAAGTGAAAGTTGAGATAGCGTTGAAGAGTTGGCAGATCGATAACACCGAGTGCACGAATGGTATCGGTGTCATAAGGGTCCTCGATACCTGCGCTGCTCATGGCGCTCACGGTGGCCTCAATGACACGACCGATTCCGCTCTCCCCGACGAACATATGGTGAGCCTCTTCGGTCAGCATGAAACGTGTGGTCCGTGCCAAGGGGTCAAAGCCTGATTGAGCAAGCGCTTCAAGCTGATACTTGCCATCACGGTCAGTGAAAAAGGTGAACATAAAGAAAGAGAGCCAGTCTGGGGTATCCTCGTTGAAGGCACCGAGCATTCTTGGACGGTCCTCGTCCCCCGAACGACGATTTAGCAGTGCCTCCGCCTCCTCCCTGCCATCGCGCCCGAAGTACCGTTGGAGAAGATAGACCATTGCCCATAGGTGGCGACCCTCTTCGACATTGACTTGGAAGAGGTTGCGCAGATCGTAAAGGGATGGTGCAGTGGCCCCAAGGTAACGTTGTTGCTCAACACTGGCAGGTTCGGTATCGCCCTGCACCACTAGGAGGCGTCGCAACATGGCCCGATACTCGCCGGGCACCTCTTGCCATACCGGTTCACCGGCGTGCTCTCCGAAGCCGATCAGTCGATCGGGATCACCAGGGGCAAGAAAAATGCCCCAGCGATACTCTGGCATTCTCACGTATTGGAACTGGGCCCAGCCCTTTGGGTCGACACCAGTTGCGGTGCGAAGATACACCTCGGAGTCTGCGAAGCCGCTGGGTCCCATCTGGTTCCACCAGTTGAGATAACCTGGGTGCCATTGTTCGAGTGCTCGCTTGAGACGTTCGTCGTTGGCAAGTTCTACGTTGTTGGGGATTTGTGAGTCGTAGTCGACGAGCTCCATTGTCAGATCCTTTCACTTTGGAAGTTGGTGGCGAGCCCGGTACCGTATCGCTGCAGTGCGCCCTCTGGACCGACGGCGTTTGGGCGATTGAAAACCCAGTTTTGCCAAGCACTGAGGCGGCCGAAAATTTTGGTAGCCATACTCTCGGGACCAGCAAAACGTAGGTTCGCCTCCATGGCGGTGAGTGCGTCGGGTGAAAAGGCGTTACGTCCGTCGAGCGCTAGACGAAGTTCATCCTCCCAGTCGAACGTGTCTGGGGTGAAGGTGACAAGGCCGAATTCTTGGGCGGTGGCAGCATCTAAGGGGTGGTCGATGATTGATTCCAGTCGTGCAAGCTCATCAGGATGGCCCCAGAAGCGTGTGGCGAGTCTGGAGAGCCCATTCATCATCGGGAAGGCCTCGAGGTTGAGTCGAGTGACGACGAGCCCCGCCTGTGCGTCGTCGAGGAAGAACGAGCGATCTGAGGCAAAGACGAGTTCTGCTAGTGGCCCGACAAAGCAACTGCTGCTATCAACGGCAGCCATGATCGATCGAGAGGTCAAGTCGAGACGGGCAAGGGTACGACGCCAGAGGGCAAGGCCCTCGTCAACGATCCATTCTCCCCTCTCTCGCTCAAGGAGTTCCGTGTAGCGCTTGGCGATTGCGAGATCTCCGCGACTCTTGACGAGGAGGGTGCCGAGTGTCGATTCGTTGAACCGTAGGTGACAGATGAGGTCGTTGAGCTCGCGGGCCGTGGCGATCAGCCAGGAGTTATCCCCTTCAGAAAGGAGTTCTCCAGACGAGGAAGGAGCTTCTGTTGGGCCACTGATCTCGATGGTTACCACGCCGTTCGACCGGTCGATGTTGGCCTGGATGTGGCTATAACTGACTGAGTTCAAAGTGAGCTCGCGGGGAATCTCGTTCAAGGTGATACCCGGTCCCGGTGGTGGACCGGTGCGT
>JAKAQL010000074.1 GCA_021822605.1 Actinomycetes bacterium | reverse complement strand
CCCGTATCCGCAACGTGGCCTCATCTAGCCAGCCAGACAACGCATGATATTTAGCTTCTATCAATGCTGCGTCGGCCATGTTCACTTGATAGCCAGACTCCATAACTGTTCAAGTTGTTATTGCTTGACGCCTAAGGGATTAGACCGGCGACCAGCTGGAGAAGTTCAGCGATGCTGTGGGACTGTTCGATAGGATGGCGCAGCGGCCGATCGAGGTTTATCTGGTAATGGTTACGGCGGCCAACGCGAGTTCGTTTCACATAGTTGCCCTCTACGAGGTCCGCGATAATCGCTTGAGCTGCGCGCTCAGTGATTCCAACTCGTGCGGCAATGTCGCGGCCACGGATACCCGGGTCGTCGGCGATGCAGACTAATACGTGGCCGTGGTTTGTCAGGAACGTCCAACTCGGTCGCGTCGCGCCATCAAAAGCGTAATCGGAGTTAGCCATGTTCTCAAGGGTAGCTGGCTTCACGAAATAATTGACGGGTTTTCACGCGAGGTTGCTCGGCATCACCATTCGCACGATATAATAGAGGCGCAACTGAAATCACGAACTGCAGATCGTAAATATTCAGGTGGGCAACTTCTATGTGGGCGACGGAGGGTAGGTGATGGATATGGTTGGGGAATTGTGTTTGGTAGGTGCTGTACTTGCGCCACTTGTGGGATCCGGCATCTCAATAGTTGGTGGTGGTTCAGATCGGGGGCGCCGCATAGCTGCAAAGCTCGGGTGGTTGTCGGCTGTGCTGGCGATTACTACGGCTGTTTCGGTAGCACTTGGGGGCTCCTTCGGCGTCACGCTGGAGGGTCTATATGGCCGACCCATTCTCGGTTTGTTTGCAGACCAACTTACGGTAACACTGCTGGTTCTCGTCTGTGGTGTTGGCGCGGTGGTGCAAAGTTTTGCCCTTCGCTACTTGCTGATGGATCGAAGAGCCCGGCGATTCTGCGCCGCAGCGAATGTGGTGGTGGTAGCGATGGCGGTGGTGAGCACCTCGACAACCGCGGCGGGCCTCGTCGTGGCCTGGGTGGCGGCCGGGATTGGTTTTGTGGTGGTGGTAGGGGCCCGGCCGGACCTCCCCGGGGTGCGGTGGTCCGCCCAGCGCACTTTGGAGATGTTCGCACTTGGTGACCTAGCCTTGGTAGCTGCGCTGGCCTTGATCTGGATGCGGGCGGGAAATGTCGATCTGATCTCCGCTGGCGCCATGCGATTGGCAGCCGGGCGCATTGGTGGCTTGTCAGGCGTGGTCGCACTCCTGATTGTGATTGCTGCGCTAACGCGCTCAGCTCAGGGGCCGTTTGGACGTTGGCTACCCGGCACGCTGTCGGCGCCGACTCCGGCCTCGGCGCTCTTGCATGCCGGGGTAGTCAACGGTGGCGGAATATTGCTTATACGTCTCGGCGCATTGACCGGTGACTCGATGTTGGCAATGGTGGCGGCATTTGCGGTAGCCGCGGGGACTGCAACTGTTGCCACTGCGCTGATGACTCGCAAGCCAGACATCAAGGGGGCTTTGGTGTTTTCTACGATGGGCCAGATGGGCTTCATGATCGCCGAATGTGCGGTGGGGGCCTATCTGGCCGCATTGGTGCACCTTGTCGGTCATGGTATGTACAAGGCGACACTCTTCTTTGGGTCTGGCTCGCAGGTGCCTCGCCTCGGTCAGGCCCCGACCGCACCGGTAAATGTGAATTCCAGGCTGACACGAACGTTTGCGGCTGTGACCACAGCAGCGGGAGCTGTGGGTGTTATGGCACTCATTCCGGGGGTGCTTTACCATCGTGGAGGTTTCGTCTTGCTGATCTTTACTGCTGCAACCGCCATGACGGCCGGATGGGCGTGGTGGGATCGACCTCCGGGTTCGATCCGCATGGCAGCGGTGTGGGTAGCCTTGATGCTCGCCGCCGGTGCACTCTATGGGCTTGTGTTGGGTGCTTTGGGGAGTTGGATCGATCCTGCACTCCCAGTCGCCGGGGTCGGCACGCTCAATCCGTGGTGGCTACTCAGTATGGCGGCGGGCGGACTGGCGATAGCTGGCCTCGTCCGGATCGCCGGTATGCAGCGGCGGTTGGTAGCGGTCTTGGTGACCGTTGGCGCACCGCCCGCCCCACCGGGGCGTAGGAATCCTACAGGCCCTCGTGATTCCCGAATTGCCACGCCTAGTGGCGTTACTCGGTCCGCTAACCTATCGACGGAGAGTGCAAGATGAGCGATAGGGAATTGCGTACGGCTCGGGCACGACTCCTCGTTGAAGTCGAAGAGGCCGCTCGGCTCATCGCCCCACTGTGGCCGCTTTCTACCTTCATCGCGGTAAACCCGTTCTGGGACCTGCGACAGATGTCCTTCGCTGAAGCGATCGCCTATGCAGTTCGTGTGCTAGGTATTTCGGGATATCCGTCGGCAACGTTGTTTGCTGAGGCATATCGGAGTGGGCGAATCACAGTTGCCGATCTGCGGGTTGCTCTTGAGGCCCACCCCACCGCCGAGGATGGCAAGGGCAGCGACGTGAAGATCTTGACGGCGACAGAGCGTTATGACTTCGTCTACGGTACCAGGATCGCGGCCACAACGGAGCGGGAGGTAGCTAAGTGGAGCGCTGCATTTCTGGCGAAGATGTTGCCAGTACCACCCGACAGTGGCTTCTACGCAGCTTGGCTTGCCATGATCCCTTCTGACCCGGCAATCCGGAGGATAGTGGGGAGAAGCGGGAGAGATCGCCTCGCCCAGCTCTCCGTTCAACCTGAGGATGCGATCCTCTCGTGTCTCGAACGCCTCGGTATAGCCGAAGAGGATCGAGTTTCAGAGCTGGCTCGCCAGCTGGCGCGGATGCCTGGTTGGGCCGGCCACGCAAAGTGGCGTTCTCGATGGGCTCCCCCCGGCCAGCCTGGTCCGACCCTTCATCTGGTTGACTACCTTGCGGTCCGCCTTGGTTATGAGGCGGAATTGTTTAGCGCGGCTGTAGCCGGACGAGGGAGAATGGGTCGTTCGGCTTCTGGCTATCTTCGAGGTCAGCCCCATGGAGTATCCCGACATCCTGATGTCGACCGAATCGAGGCAGGGCGCGTCCAAATCGAGGATCTCCCCAGCGATCTGGGTGATGAGCTGTCGGGCTTGTCTGTGATCGAGTCCACCAAAGTGTGGCTTGCGGCGTACGAGGGTCACTACCGAGACCAGCTTCTTGATGCCTTGAGTCGTCCGGCTAGTCTCTCGACCGAACCACCGGCCGTTCAGGCTGTCTTCTGTATTGACGTGCGTTCCGAGGGGCTACGTCGCCACCTCGAGGTAGTTGGCTCTTACGAGACGTTCGGCTTTGCCGGGTTCTTCGCTCTACCGATTCGCCACCAGCCTTGGGGCTCCGCCGAGGAGATCGACCTGTGTCCGGTACTTCTTCACCCTAGTTCAGAGACGGCAGAGAGACCTTGCGGTGAGACGGACGTTGCCGCGAGTCGCCAGCTCCGTGGCCGCCAGGCACAGGTCGGCGCTCGCATGATGTTTGACACCGCGCGAAAGGCGGCTGTGTCTCCGTATATCCTCGCCGAAGCTGCGGGTTTCCTGGCCGGGCCAATGGCCGCCGCTAAGACACTTTTCCCAGCGTTATATCTGAAGCTGCGCAGCAGAGTGCGCACGATGCTCGCGCCGCCGGTCGCCACCGTGATTGAGACCCACCCTAGAGATGGAGGGATGAGCGATGAGGAACAGGCATTGTTCGCCGAAACGGCTTTGATCACTATGGGTCTAACGAGAGACTTTGCTCCACTTGTCCTTCTCTGCGGACATGGCAGCACTACCGAAAATAACCCTTACGCCTCCTCCCTTGACTGCGGAGCCTGCGGTGGGAATAGGGGTGGGGCGAGTGCTCGTGCGGCCGCATGGATCCTGAATCGGGCCACCACCCGTGACCTGCTTGCCCAGCGGGGAATCTCGATACCCGAGGAGACGGTCTTTATCGCTGGCGAACACGATACCGCTACTGATAGAGTCATTATCTTCGACTTGCACCTGGTTCCCTTCACCCATCGTGATGGTGTCGCTGTCCTGGAGGCCGACCTGGAGCGTGCTGCAGTAGCCTTGGCAAAGGAGCGCGCTCGACTCCTGCCGGGCGCGAAGGGCCATGACCCGGTGGCTCAGGTGACCACACGATCAGCGGATTGGGCCCAGGTGCAGCCGGAGTGGGGACTAGCCCGAAATGGAGCGTTTATCGTAGCTCCGAGGAGCGCGACCATCGGCGCGGATCTCGAGTGCCGTTGCTTCTTGCACTCCTATGATGCGGCTGTCGACCCAGATGGTGTTGCCCTGGAGACGATCCTTACCGCGCCTATGGTTGTCGGTCACTGGATCAACGCTCAGTACTACTTCTCCACCGTCGATCCTGACCTGCTCTCCGCGGGAGATAAGACCGTTCACAACATTGTCGCCGGAACCGGCGTCGTCGCTGGTGCTGGTGGCGACTTGAAGGTTGGGCTGCCTCTCCAATCGCTCTTTGAGAGCGATCGGGAGTACCATGAGCCGATGCGGCTACTCACCATCGTCCAGGCCCCGCAGGATCTGCTCGTTACGGTCATCGATCG
The DNA here is from genome assembly GCA_021822605.1 of Actinomycetes bacterium. GTDB lineage: Bacteria > Actinomycetota > Acidimicrobiia > Acidimicrobiales > Acidimicrobiaceae > Ferrimicrobium. The sequence goes on along the minus strand of JAKAQL010000074.1, from coordinate 8,919 downwards.
CAACCCGGTCTTGCGTGAGCTCTTCGACGGGCAGTGGGTACACCTGGCCGCACGCGATGATCAATTAGATAACTGGAAGATCCGCCGTCCCGACGGTACTTGGGCTCGCTGGAGCCCTGCCGCAACCTATACCGAGGAGGTAACCACCCATGGATGAGACCTGGGCATTAACGAAGATGACGAGAGTGGAGGTCGTAGTTGGCGGAGAGGAGATCCCGGTCCTCACCGAGCTCTTGTCCGAGGTAGGCGCTATCGGGTTTACCGTGGTGTCCAACGTGTCGGGTCTTGGCCATAGTGGGTATCACCAAGGACGGCTGTTGTTCAATGACCGCAATGCGCTTTCCTTGATCACGGTGGTGCTACCCGCCGACCGGGCCGGAGCGCTCCTCGACGGTCTCCGTTCGCTGCTCGCACACCGCTCCGGAGTGCTTCTCGTCTCCGATACCTGGGTCAGTCGCCCTGAGTACTTCCAGTGATCCCCCTTGTATGTGACGCCTCCGCCTTAAGTGTCGACTTCGATCGCTCGGTCCGAAACCCGTTGGAGATGATACGTTGCGACACTGTTCAAAGGTCGGCACTATCGTGACTGATGTGGTGCTCGTACGTCATGGAGAGACTGTTTGGCATGCCGAGAATCGCTACGCCGGTCGGAGTGATGTAGCCCTCACAAAACGGGGCCATGAGCAGGCAGAGTTGCTTGCCCGCTGGGCGACCACTGCAGGGCTGGATGCGCTTTGGTGTTCGGAGCTTGGACGGGCCCGAGAGACCGCGGAACCGTGTGCCAAAGCCTCTGGTCTGGTCTTAAGGGTTGACTCCAGGCTGAATGAGGTCGATTTCGGTCACGGCGAAGGACTTACGGCGTACGAGCTGCGTCAGCGTTTTCCGCTGGAACTCGAGGCCTTCAGGAACGATCCGCTCCGGCATCCTCTCCCCGGAGGCGAAGACCCTTGGGCCGCTACAGCACGTGCTGTAGCGTGCTTGGCTGAGATTGTCGAGGAGGTTCCACATGGGAGGGTCCTGGTTGTAACACACAACTCACTCATCCGCCTTACGTTGTGTCACCTCCTCCAGATCCCGTTGTCTGAGTATCGTAGCCGTTTCCCTTTTCTTCACAATTGTGGCCTAAGCGAGGTACGCCTCATCGACGGCAAGCCAGCAGCGCTGCTGCAGTTCAACTCCTCGTTCGATGCATGCGAGTTGGCGGGCCTGGCGGTACCCGATCGCCTGGGTTAGGAGGGGTGCAGGGGTTGCTTGTATGACATGCTCATGATCTCCCGACAGGTCGGATGGATGGTTTGCGCCGCTGGCGAAGTAGTCCAAATCTATGGCTCTCCTGACATTCATGTGGATAGATTTGGCTTGGATCTGAGCCGTAGCCCCAGTTCAGTGGGGGTATTTGAGGTCAAAATGGCGGTATGAGAAACGCGCACGGTTTGGGAGCTCTAGATTTGATGGTGTTATCTAGCAACTAAGGAGTCCCACAACCGTGCGCGCTACCTCTCTAGGTAAGCAGATGCTGGGCCTTCGTGATGTCAGGAGTCGTCGATGTTTTCGTTCGTCCTCACGAACTGGTGATAGAACTTGAGGCTTATCAGATCGCGGTTGGCGTGCCCTGGAGTGCTCCTCTACGACCCGGTCCTTTTATGACACGAGAACGCTCGACTCGCGATGGAGACACCTCGACATCGGCACTCACCAGACGTGGCTCTCGTGCCAGCGTAAGACGACTCCGATGTCCAACCAACGGGGTGATTACCGAGGCAGTACCCTCTGCCCGACCAGTTGGGGAGTCTCGCTTCACGAGAGACTTCGAACACCTGATAGCTTGGGCAAGCGCCAAGATGCCAGTATTGGACTCGATGGGACCACGGTGACCAAACTGCTAAGAGTCGCCTGTCGCACAGTAGGTGCAATCTGTGAACGAGTCGTCACTGAAGAGCTAAACCCCAATCGTCTTGATGACCTCTTCGTCGTCGGAGTTGACGAGATCAGTTATCGCAAGCACCACAACTACGTAACGCTTGTCACCAATCACGAGACGGGCAAGATCGTCTATGGGGCAGAAGGGAAGAAGGCCAAGAGCCTTGATGAATTCTTTAATGACCTGGGAAAAGAGCGGATCGCCAAGATCAAGGCTCACCACCATGGATCTCGGCCTGAGCCTTTGCCAAGGCCTTCCGCGAGAAGGCACCTAACGCTCGGAATCTGTCTCGATCCATTCCACGTGGTGAAGTTGGGCACCGAGGCCCTAGAGGAGGTCCGCAAAGACCTCTGGCGGGAGATGAGGAAGCTCCCCTCTCCTGTCTATGCCTGCTAAGTTTGCTGGGGCAAGGTGGGCACTGTTGAAGAATCCAGGAACCCTAACCAAGCGTCAGGAACTAGCTCTCTTAGCTGTCAAGCGACGCGGGGGAGCACTATGGCGAGCCTATGAGATGAAGGAGTCCCTACGGGCGATCTTTGCTGGAGACCTCGAGATCGACGAGGTGAATGAGATGCTCAATCATTGGTGCAAGCGAGCCTCGCGTTCGAGACTACCAAGCTTCGTCCGGCTCTTGGGAGACCATCCGAACTCATCGAGACGGGATACTTGCCTCCATCAGACTGCGGGGTCTAACGGGAGGGTCGAGGGACTCTAACGCATGAGTCCGCTCCATCATTGCCCGCTCGTATGGGTTTCACTCCGCCAAGGCTACCCTCGCATTAGTGATGCTAGCTTGTGGACCGATTGACTTAAAGTTACCCTATGAAAGGGCGCGTTTATCCACATGAACGTCAGGAGAGCCCACCACTTTCTGTTGACCAGACCGACCTCTTTCGCCCGGCTCGACAACCATATCTCGCGCTCAGCAGCCGTCGTCGATTCCGTAACACCGAGAAAGGGTGGCATAGAGTCCAAACACCCAAGACTCACCTAGCTCCAACGACCGAATCCTCCCTATGACCTGTTTCGATGGCACCCTATCTTGGGATCAACCCAAGAGCGAACGTTACAACAGCACCCTGGTGGTCATCACATCTGCCATGTTCTCGTCTCAACTCAAGATGGTCGTGGACCCGATATGCTCTGCCTAGGCGCATCGCATCACTCTTCCACTGGCGTGATCGCCCCCCTGCAGAGGGTCCGATCGATACCCCAGGTGCGATGGAGCCTGGCATCGTCGCACATCACTGGCGCTCTCCTTGCCGACGGCCGTACAGTTCATGCGCTCCCTCTACTGATAATGTCAACAAAGGTGATCAGTCGGCTAGAACCAGCAACCCATGCTCGCACTCCCGACAAGTCATATCCGTGCTCGAACTCGATCACCGCTACTCACCAGCTTCTGGCGCACCGCCATAACGCAGAGCTACAGAGTCAGCCACCGCCCCGATTCGCCATTAGGTCAGTCGCGCCTAGCCCAGAGGAGCGCCGACGTCAACTCATCGTTAACTACGCAAAAAGACCGCGACGAAGTCTCGCCAAAATGGACCGAGATAGTGTACGGGAGGGAAAATCATGGCAGGAAGGATGTTGATGCCGGCAATCCCATTTGGACCATGATCGGTGTAGGTTGCGAAATTCACCCAATCGGGATTGATATCGAGTTGCATCCCTTCGACTACCCCGGCGTGTACCAGCACAGCGCCCAACTCAGCCGGCGAAAGACCAGGCCCACCCACCCAGACGAGGTTATTGTTGGTGGTAATGCCAATGCCACTGCGCCACGTGCTGACCAAGTTGCCAAGCGAATAACCCCAGGTAGTGAGCGGGGTGATACTCGCCTGCGGAGTAACCTGACCGTGATCGACAAGGAGGGTCAGGTTTTGGCGAACCGCCTCGACGGATGGGGTCATGTTCACCTCGCTCCCCCATGTGCCGATGGCCATCTGCCCATTGTCATACTCCACCAGTGACGCATCTCCGTTGTGCAGCGGTGCGCCGTAGCGACCATTCTGGTAGAAACCCCCGCCAGTCTGAGTGAATTGAAAACCTCCTTCAAAGGCCGCCACCAGGGTGGCGTAGCGAGATGCAGGGACAGGAGCCTCGTAGGGCCACGCCCCACCCGGTTGGGTTACACCCGCGTAGATCTGCCCGCTCGCCTGTTGTTGATTGATCCATGCGATCGCAATCGGTGGAGCGCTCGGCGCAGGAGTGAGTGTCGTTGTAAAGACGGCGTAACCACCAGGCCCCTCATCACCCTGTGGGACCCACGCTGCCACCTCATTTCCAGCTACCATTGGAGTAAGTGGAAGCGGTGCGTACCAGAGTTGTTGATATGAGCCCAACACGGTTGGCCGCCTCAGGTATCCGCGGTCAGCGAACGCGTCCGCCGGGTATGCTGGGCCTGAACTCCTTGCCAACGCTGCGACATCGCGACCACGAAGAAGGGTCTGTGGCCAGAGCGCAAGGATCGAACACACCAACACGACGCTAAGCCTCGCCTGCCAAACATACCCGCGGCACCTCATCGCTCCAAGCTATCCGTGACCGCAAGCGCAATCGGCTTGCATCGATATCGCGCAGGACAGAATTTGTTGATCGATCACCTCTATGAGTCATCCCAGGCCGGTTCGACGCATAACACTCCATTTGCTGCCCGACCCAACCGGCTCTGCATCGAGATCCAACCACCCACGGCGTGTCGAGCGTCGCATTCAACACTCACGGTTGATAGCGGCCGACCATTCGAGAGGGTACGGTCGGAGCCACCAGCAATTTTTTACGGTGTGATCTGGTTGACCCGCTCTAAAGAGTAGGTCCTGTGCCACCAGTGGCCGCGCATGGTCCAGCGCTCAGGACGAGATCTTTCCCCTGGATCAAGGGTCTGCATATCCCCAGGAAAGCCGCGTCCTTCGGCCGGACTCGAGGCATCATTGACCGCTCTCATCGCAAGCACCTCTGTAGCCGCTGTCCCTCATCGGCCACGGCTGATCGAGCAACTGGAGTACTTTTTATCTCAACGACCTGTTGCATTGGACCAAGCAGCTGTAGTAACCTCCAGGGTTATGGAGACAGTCGCCACCACCATCCCAGCACCCGATAGTGCTGAAGCAATTTTTCGTGCGGTCGTCGAGGTCGCTTACTCCTTTACCGATCCGATCGCGGTCGACCGAAAAGCTCTCCGGATCGAGGGTCGTAATTTGAAAACCGGTCTCTCATCTGCCCAAATCCCGTACCGCGTCACCGTCACACCGGTTGATGAAGCTGCCTCAGAGATCTCCGTTGAGATCGACATCGAGGACCAAAGCGATCGACAGATGAAGGCAACGGATCTCCTTGTGGCCGTCTTTCGCGATCAGACGCCGCGAGAGTACGCAAAGCTTCAGTCAGGGACAACGGCTCCCGTTTCGAGCGAGATCGTCCCCATCCTTCCATCGATCTTCGACAGCCTAAGTCCTCTCCGGCTTGCGGAGTTCTTCAAGTATGCCGCCATCCCCACCCTTGTGCTTGGACTCATCGGCATCATCGTCACCATCAGCCTGTTCGCTTCGGCGAATCCGACCTTGCGTCCCTCGCCCTGGGTCGTCGTTCTGACCTTAGGGGGAGAGGTCTTTACGACGGTGGTCGCCGCAGGGATCCTCATCTTCTTTGGCTATGTGTTGGAGCTCCTCACAGACACCCGTACTGCCATGGGCAACTCCATGACCATCGACAACATGGATCCACGTGGTTAATCGCTTTTTCGAAACTCAAGCACCCCGATCAACGCCATCACGGCCCCCATCACCGCTACGATCGCGAGCGAGAGTCCAACCGGGACCAACCATCCATCCCAGGTAACCCCTGGGCTCAGGAAGTGACGTGCTGCCTGCGTCATATTGAGAGAGTTAAAAACCACACTTCGCATCGGTCCAACGATGTAGGTTAACGGATCAATCCGGGTCAACACCGTCAACCAGGTCGGCAGGCCACCCAGCGGATAGAGTGCCCCAGAGAGGAAGAAGAGCGGCATCACCAACATCTGCGTCACCGCCATAAAGGCTTGGAACTGCTGAATCCGTGCCGCCATCATCACGCCGAAGGCCGTGAGTGTGAAGGAGAGCAACAGCAACTCCCCGATGAGTGCCAGTATCAGCGTGGGTCGATACGGCACCCCTGCGAATCCCGCGAGAAGGAGAATAATAAGCCCCTGGAGCGTCGCTACCGTGGTGCCACCAAGGCATTTTCCGAACACGATCGACCCGCGGCTGACCGGTGCGACCAGCATTTCACGGAGGAAGCCAAACTCCCTATCCCAGACGATCGAACCCGCCGAGAAGAGGGCAGTGAACAGCGCCGACATCGCCAACACGCCCGGGTACAGGAAGGTACGAAGATTGACCCCGGGGGGCATTCCATGCTTGGCCAAAGTGGAGAGTCCCGTTCCCAGGACAAAGAGAAACAGCACCGGCTGGATCAGTGAAGTCACCATCCTGAGTTTGTCCCTCCAGAACCGAATCAACTCACGGCGCCAGACGATGCTGACCGCTCGAAGATCCTGACTAAGACCACCCGCCGGAACCGCTACACGAATGGCAGTTGCCTCGTCTGGCGTGGCTATTGAAGCTTGCATCGTTACCTCCCTCGAAAACGCTGTCGCAACGCTCGCATCGAGTCACCGCTTGTCGCCTCGGTGTCCCGAATAGTCCGACCGGTGTACGACATGAACACATCATCGAGCGAAGGGCGCGCGACACTGACCGATCGGATCCCTACTCCGAGGTCGGCAAAGAGCCGAGGAACGAACTCCTCGCCCGAGGCGACCGAAAACGTGACCAACCCATCGTGCATCCCTGCATCGAGTTCGAACTGGGCCGATAACGCCCCGATGGCTGCCTCATCGTCTGTCGTTGCAATCTGCACCCGGTCCTTCCCAACACTTGCCTTCAAGGCCTCCGGCGAATCGATAGCCTGAATTTGGCCGTGATCGATGATGGCAATGCGATTACAGTTCTCCGCCTCATCCATATAGTGTGTCGTCAAAAAGATCGTGATGTCCTCCCGCTCCTTCAGTTCCATGATGTACTCCCATATCGAAGAACGTGTCTGGGGATCAAGACCGACGGTAGGTTCATCAAGGAACAGGACCTTTGGCGCGTGCAGCAGGCCGCGGGCAATCTCAAGACGGCGTTGCATGCCTCCTGAATAGGTGCTCACCAGGCTTGTGCGACGCTCCCATAGGCCGACCATCTCAAGCACCTGACGCAGCCGCGGTTCAACGAGCTGCTTGGGTACCGCATAGAGTTCGGCATGAAACCGCAAGTTCTGTTCTGCGGTCAAATACGTGTCGAGTGTGGTGTCCTGAAAAACTAAGCCTATGTTGCGCCGTACCAGCTCCCTGGCCTTGACGACATCGTATCCCGCCACCAACGCGACTCCCTCAGTCGGTTGAGCAAGGGTGCAGAGAATTTTGATAGTGGTCGACTTGCCAGCGCCGTTTGGACCGAGAAAGCCAAAGATTTCGCCGCCAGCTACCTCGAAGTCAATCCCTCGCACCGCCTCGAGCGACCCATAGCGTTTGTGGAGCCCTCGGACCGAGATCGCTGTCGGGCGCCCGCTCTCTGGCGATGATGAACTCACACCCGACTCAACTACTGACGGTACCATGTCATTCTCCTTCTCTCGATCGCCAGGGCTCCTCAGCACTCCAGCAGTGAGAGGAATCGCTAGGCGCTCGCCCATTGGGTGATCAGCGAGCAGACCCCGAACATCGCTCCCATTCGATCCAAAGCATCGTCACTTGCAACACAAGATACACAATACTTGCGTCGTGCAACTTTTCCTCATACCTCGACGGTCGCCTCCGCTGGCGTACAACACGTTCTCCGATCGTGATCCTGGTGCAAAACAGACAGCCCCAACGATCATACGCCCCGGCAGGGGCTAGTGAGCACAATCATTACCCCATCGGGGATCAGGGCCGCAGTGGGACCTTGTCATAGCGTAAATCTCCAACGTTCCCCTAGGGCCAGAACCTAACCGCCGAGTGGCCGGGGGGGGAGTCTCAACCCCCGGCTCTCACAGATTCCGGACGTGACAGTCTCCCGTCATCCGGCTCGTGCCATCTAGCTGGCAACGCCGTGCGCGTCTGTGACCAGTGGGCAAAGAGTGTTGGTGAGTGTCGTTTGACTCCACGCAGCCACCTCAGTATCCACCGAAGACTGGTGGGCAGTCGTTTGCACTTGGGTCGGGCCCAACGGATGAGATATTCGTCGATTTGCCGAAGAGACCGGACCAACCGGGATGGATAGAAGCACCCATAATCCGAAGTCCCCCCACCACCCCGACAGTAAGAATGGGTACGCCAGCTGTTTTACATGCCAATACCTCTATTAGGGATAGACATGCAAAGATAGTTGGTGGCTAGCTGTCCCTGGTGGCTTGACCTGGAGTGATCCAACCCAGATGAACCACCCAGAATGTGAGAGGACCGACCATAATAGATACGGGAGGGAAGCTCATGTTGAGCAAAAGACATACGCCAGAACAAGTCATCACCAAAATTGCTGAGGGTGACCAGATGTTGAACGAGGGTAAAACCATCGCTGAGGTTGCTCGAAGTTTCGGCATCACTCGGACCACCTGGTACCGGTGCCAAGAGTACCTACGGCGGGATGAAGGCCAACGACGCCAAACGCCTCTCAAGGAGCTCGAGGCTTAAGAACCGAAGACTCAAGATCATGGTGGCAGACTTGACACTCGACAAGGCCATGCTCAAGGATGAAGGCTCGCGGGAAACTTCTAACCCCGGATCGTCGGCGCAACGCTGTTGGAGTTGAGAGCGCCAGCGCATTCGGGGTATCCGAGAGACGAGCCTGTGTGCTCACCGGTCAACCACGATCGACCCAACGGTTGGTCCCCAAACAGCGAGAGGACAACACCGATGCCGAGATCACCGAGATCCTACGTGCCTTTGCTCTCGCCAATCCTCGCCAGGGATACCGCAAGGCCTACCGGGC
>JAKAQL010000073.1 GCA_021822605.1 Actinomycetes bacterium | reverse complement strand
GGCGGCGTGGCGGGTAGTATCACCACTACTTGATCAGCCAGCTTCTCTCCTCTACGGCGCAGGCACCGGTGGCCCAAGGGAGGCAGACGGTCTAGTCAGCGAGTTTGGAGGTTGGTGTTAAATGGGTGAGGTTTTAGCAGTCGATCTTGGTGGGACGAACTTCCGGATGGCGCGGGTCTCAAGCGATGGCGATATCGTCAAGCGAGCGGTTCTGAGCACCAAGGAGGCGACATCGGTTGGTGAAGGACTTGGACAGCTCGTATCCCTTGTTGGAGGTGAAGACGTCTCCACGCTCGTGTTCGGTGCACCGGGAGTGGTTGACTACTCGAAAGGCCATGTGGTCTATGCGCCCAACCTTGATCAGGAGTTCCTCAGTGAGCTGAGTGTCTCGGCGCTGGAGGGGGTGCTGGACAAGAAGGTGATCCTTGTCAATGACGCGGACATGGCGGCACTCGGTGAGTCTGAGCTTGGTGCTGGCAAGGGTGGATCAACGGTTGTTTTTGTGACCTGCTCGACCGGGGTTGGGGCGGGCGTTGTCCACGCAGGGCGTCTTCTACGAGGTCACTTCTCGACGATGGAGGCTGGTCACACCCGCCTCGGGCTCGAGGCGATGGACGAGGCAGAGTCACTCGCCTCTGGTACCGCTCTCGCTCGCATGGCCAAAGAGGCGGGTCTGGTGGTTGACAACCCAGGATTGGTGAAGTCGGCTGCGGCGAATGCTGGCATGGAGCGTGAGGTGCTGAGTAGAGTCACTGAGGCACTCGGCATCCTTCTCTCAAACCTCGCCTGGTTGCTGTCGCCAGACAAGATCGTTGTCGGCGGCGGCCTCGGGCTCTCGGACCCCTTTGTGCTCGAGCTCACGCAGCAGGTGTTCGACAGTAGCGTTCCCAAGTATCTGAAGGGTCTGCAGCTGAGCCCTGCTGAACTCGGCGATGATGCAGGGCTCCGGGGAGCGGCCTTCGTGGAGAGTGCACTGGCTTCGACGTAGTCATCTCCTGGATGTCGGTCAAGCTAGGTATTGGGTAGTCAGCACTCGGCTGGTTCGTAAGAATCGTTATCGCCTCATCGAGGAGGCCTTCCTGTGCGTTTGCGAGCGTCGCCAGCGACACGTCGCACCCGGCTGTTGGTCAACCTCTCACACAGAGGGCTGTTGTGGATCGACTCACGCTGTGATTGGCGATCGCCGAGATGAGGGCTTGATCGCTCAATCGCGCCCGATAGGCGGGCCTTCGTGCGATCGTAGCTGCGCCGGGTTGCACGACGATCCAGTGGCATCGCTGACGCGCGATGACGGAGCTGATGGGAACTCGGTGGCCGGGTCAAAGGTGAGCGTTGTTTGCTTGAGCGTCCGGGAGCATGCGAGTTTCGATATGGACCTTCTCACTGGCCATCTGGGCCATGCCGTTGTTGAACTGGGGACGACCCATTGCTGTGTACGCGAGTGATGCTGGCAGCGGCTAACCGACAGCGAGGTGGCGTGGGCCGTCAGTGAGGACTTCGATAGCAAGCTCCGGCGAGACGATGTTGATCTGTACTCCGGTGCCCATCTCAAAGCCAGCCAGTGTGGAGAGCTTGGGGTAGACGTGGGCATGCCAATGAAAATTGCCAAAAGCACGATAGGGTGATGAGTGAAAGACCAGGTTGTAGGCCACAGGTCCGACCTTCTCTCGGATTGTCGCCAATGACGCGGTGATGGCCTCTCCGACACTAAAGAGTGCATCTGGACTCGCCAGATGCAGGTAGGGGCCGTGCTCTTTAGGGATCACCAGGAGTTCGAAAGGAATCGACGACCAATAGGGTGCGAGCACGGCGAGGTGGTCATTGGTGAAGAGCACTCGCGAGTCGATAGACTCCTCAAGCGCGACGGTCGTACACAGAAGACAACCGCCGACAAATCGTGCAAACCCTGCCTGTTCATCGGCGAGCTCTCGAGGAACGAACGACATCCCCAGGAGTTGAGCATGTGGATGAGCCATCGATGCACCAGCATCGCGTCCCTGATTGACGATGGTCTGTGAGTACCGAATCGACTTTGAGTGCGCATGGGCCTCGGTCCGATCTCGTATGGCGGACATGACGACTCGCGACTGCTCCGCATCGAAGTCACTCCACTTCGCCTCATGATTTGGAGACAGAATCAGCACCTCGTGTATCCCCGTAGCTGGGGCCTGGGTGAAGACTGGCCCATGGCTCACGCTGACCATGGGGGCATCTCCTTGAAAGGCAGGGTAAAGATTTGGAACTACCCTGACCTGCCAGGAGCCTGTTGGGCCATACGTCTCAAGCGCTGGGGGTGTCGCCTCCTCGTTGCCCGGGCAGAATGGACAAGGACGCGTCGGGTCCTCAGGGGATACCTCCGAAGAGAGTGAGATTGCGGCTGGCCGATAGCGTCGTCCCTCGGCCACGACCACCCATCGACCGGTGAGGGGATCGAGTCTCAACTGATGTGCATCCACAGGCGCTCCTTTACTCACTCAAGCTAGCAGCTCGTAGCCCTAGTTTCGTGAATTGTTTTGCTAGGTATAACCCAGAGTTTGCCGAGATGTTCCGTTTCGGTCGTCGATGTCGTTCCGGGGTGGTGTGTACTGAGCGGTGATCGGTCTGGAACGGTCATTACGGTAAGGAAGCAACCGCCATGGTGTCGACATGGCCACAGCGCCGTGCTGGGCAGTTCTGACCTGATAATGCCACTCGATCGAGGTGTTGAGCCGCCCGTCGCCTCGCTAGGGTGGAGCTTTGAGGAGAGGGGTGGTGCGTGGAGACAGAACTTTTGCGAAGAATCGATCAGCTGGACCAGGCTGACCCGCTTGCACCGTTCCGTGAAAGATTCGTCTCAGATGAGAACGGCATCAACTATCTCGATGGTAACTCTCTTGGCCGCCTCAGCCACGACGCTCGAGCAGCGATTCTGGCCGCTATCGATGACGAGTGGGCCAATGAGCTGATTCGGGGTTGGGAACACTGGACCGAGCTCAGCTCTGAACTGGGTGATGTCGTGGGGTCAGCGTTGCTTGGCGCGGGAGCCGGACAGGTTGTGATCTCGGACTCCACCTCTGTCAACCTGTACAAGACCATACGTGCAGCGCTCTCGCTCGTTCCGGATCGCCGAGTGCTCCTTGTCGATGCGAATGATTTTCCCACCGACCGGTACATCCTGGAGGGTGTTGCTGCGGCCTGCAACCTAGAACTTCGTCTCATGGCTACGTCAATGGACGAACCGGTCTCAGTGGACGACTTCGCACCCTATCTTGATGATGACGTGGCGCTCGTTGTTTTGTCGCAGGTGAACTACCGTTCCGGTGCACTCAATGATCTGGCACGAATAGCCTATCTGGTCCATAGCGTCGGTGCGATGTTGGTTGCTGATCTCTCCCACTCGGTTGGAGCGGTGCCAATCACACTTGACGAAGATGATGTCGATTTCGCTGTCGGCTGTACCTATAAATATCTGAATGGAGGGCCGGGTTCACCGGCCCTCCTCTACGCGCGAGAACGGCTCCACTCTGAACTCACACAGCCGATCTGGGGGTGGTTTTCGGCGACAGACCAGTTCCTGATGGGACCACGATATGAGCCCGCACCCGGAGTAACGCAGTTTCTGGTCGGCACTCCTCCGGTGCTCCAGCTCGCGGCGCTCAAGGGGGCACTCAATGTGGTCTGCGAAGCTGGGATCGAACGGCTTCGCACGAAGTCGATCGCTCAGACAGCGCTTGCCCTCGAACTCTTCGACGACCATTTAATGGCTCGGGGTTTTAGGCTCGCATCTCCACGTGAGTCATCCCTGCGGGGTGGGCACCTCACCTTCGAGCATCCAGATGCGCTTGCCCTCTCGAGCTCCCTGTTTGCTGATCATCAAGTCTTGGTTGACTACCGGGTCCCAAACCGTATTCGGTTTGCACCGTCTCCCTTGTATACGAGCTTTGCTCAGGTCTACGATGGCATCATGGCACTTGCTGCGGTCGCAGCCCGATGAGTGGAGACTGAAGAAGGGCATAGCGGCGTCGAGTCGCTCCGTAGACTCGTGAGACGTGGAAGTCTATCTCGATCACGCTGCAACCACCCCGATGTCAGAGGCAGCGCTCGTTACGTATCTCGAGGTCGCGCGTGCGACCCGGGGTAATCCTGCCTCCGGTCATGCTGCGGGGGCTAGCGCCAAGCATCAACTTGAACTTTCACGTAATCGCGTCGCCGATGCCTTTGGTTTGGGCGCAGATGAAGTTCTTTTCACCTCTGGCGCGACGGAGTCGATGAATTGGGCGATTCATGCTGCCGCTAAGCGACCTGGTACGATCTTTTCCACTCCGATCGAACATAGCTGCGCGATGGAGCCACTCAAGCGCTTGGGTGATCGGGTCGTATGGCTGCCTGTTGCCCCATCAGGCATCGTCGATCTGCCGGCTGCAATGGAGGCCTTGAAGGCGTCGCCTACCACTCTGAACGCTCTAATCGTGATGGGAGCGAATAACGAGACGGGAGTGATTCAGCCACTTCGTGAGCTCAGCTCGTTGGCAAAGCGTCTCAACCCGTCCGCACTGGTGATCTCCGACCTCGTGGCGATGGCTCCTTGGGGTGGGATAGCTGAGGCGATGGAGTGGGTCGATTTTGGGGTATTGAGCCCACATAAAGTGGGTGGCCCAGTGGGGGTAGGTGTTGTCCTACGGCGGCACGGCATTGAGGTCGCACCGCTGCTGATCGGAGGCGCGCAGGAGTATGATGCGCGAGCTGGCACGGTATCCGTACCACTTATAGCCGCGGGTGTCGAGGCGCTGATCAACGCCTCGAAGGCGAGCAACGCTTATCGACGGGCTTGTGGAGCGCTTCAGAACCGACTTGAGCGCGGGCTGCTGGCAGACGACAAGCGGATCATCATCGTGGGATACGAGGAGTCTCGTGTCGGTATCACCAGTGCAGTATTTTTGGGACTGCGTGCTGAGGACATCCTCTTCCTTCTGGATGAACGCGGCGTCTACGCCTCTGCGGGAGCAGCCTGTGCTTCTGGTGCGATGCAGCCATCGCATGTGCTGCGAGCCCTGGGCTATGCGCGAGAGGATGCACTAAGCCAGGTTCGATTCTCCTATGGGGGATCGTTGTGTGATGCAGATATCGACTATGCGCTCCAAGCAGTCGCTGAGGTTGTCGGTAAGCTGTGGAGAAAGTGAAGGCGTCGAGGACAGCGTGTGCATCTAGGGATCAATAACCCGTTCTACGTCATCCTGCTGATCTGTCATGTAGGGATAGGTCTGATCGGTTTCGGTGCCAATGCGATGGCGGGTTGGACCGCCCGGGATGCTGCACATACAGGACCGACTGAGTCAGTACGGTCGTTCTTTGACGGCAAGGTGTCACTAGCGCAGTGGTGTGTTGTTCTCGTTCCAGTCTTTGGGATCAGCCTGCTGGTGGTGCGGGATGCCTCGGACATCGGCCAGGGGTGGTTCTTGGCGGCGGTCACGATTTGGGTGATCACGCTTGGCCTGTTGACCGCACGCGGCTGGCCAGCACAGCGTAAGCTGGGAACACTGCTGAAATCGGCGACTGGACTGGATGCCTGCGAGGGTAATGATCTTGAGATTCACACCCAGGGGCTGATTGTACTGCGCACGCAACAGGTCGTGGTGGTGCTCTATCTCGTGGCCTTCTATCTGATGCTCTTCAAGCCCTGAGAGAATGAGGTGTACCCGCGCTCGGCTGGCTGATGCAGACTCCTTCTTGCAAGCTGTCGTGACCGGTGAATCACCATCTCATTTCGCAGCTCCGTTCTCAACAGGGACCAGACCGCAGAGACTATGACCCCGCGTTCCGAGTTGGGCGGCGGTTGGCTTATTGATTGATCTGTTATCGATCATTGCATGGCGTGCAGCTTCGCTGCCACGCTCAGGGTACCACTGACGGGGCGATCGTCAATGCTGTGCCAACAAGGACGGTGCCAGTCAAGACAGTACTGCTGAACTCACTATCGTTGGCTATGACGGCAGTCGATAAGGCGCCTAGCCGACCAGCATTCGCCGATACGCCAACAGCGATAGGTGACGACGTTTCATCTTGATGGCTATCAGGGGTGGCGAGAACCCTGGAGGTAGGACCGACCTTGACGAGAGCCCCGTTAGAAGGTTTCGCTAATCGACCACCAATCCCTCCGGAGATGCGTTCAGTTAGCCTCGACCACAGTTTGGCTTCTTGCCGTGGTTCGCTTTTTTCTTGGTCCGAAGTTTTCTCTTGACTGTTCTCTTTGACATAGACGACACAGACTAGTCGGCAGAGGGGGGCGACATCGTCACCTTTCGAACAAGTGACTGGGGGCGGTAGGCTCTCCTGTATGGAACGACTCGGCCTGGTTGGCCTCGCAAATGCTGGTAAATCGACGCTGTACAATGCGTTGACAGGATCGGAGACCCTGGTGGCGCCTCATCCCTTCTCGACTACAGAGAGCGTGGTGGGGGAGGCGGTTGTTCCTGACGAACGTCTGCACAAACTCGCGCTGCTGCATGAGTCCAAAAAATTGGTGTATGCGCATATTCAGGTTGCCGATATCGCGGGGCTTGTCTCTGGGAGTTCCACAGGCGCAGGGTTGGGCAATCGATTTCTTGGTCAGATTCGCGAAGTCGATGGTATCGTGTACGTGTTACGGGCCTTCGAGGATGATCAGATAGCTGGGGAAAGCGACCCTCTGTCAAGCCTGGAGACGCTTGAGTTAGAGCTGACGCTCGCCGATCTGGCGAGCATCGAAGGTACTCTTGATCGGCGTAAACGTGCAGCACGAGCTGATAAGTCCCTCACTGGCGAGATCGAAGCTCTCGAGGTGGCCCGCGCCGCCCTTGAGGAGGGGACACCGATCTATCGCGCAGGCCTGAGCGCCGACGTGCTTGCGATCTTGCATAACTCCTTCTTGTTGACCAATAAACGCGTCTTGGCGGTGATCAACACTGACGAGGAGAACCCTCAGGGTGATGCAAAGCTTGAAGCACGGGTCGCAGCGCAACTTGGCGGCGATCCGGTGGTGCTCTCGGCAAGTCTTAAACTGGAGTCTGAATTGGTTCGACTCCCCCAGGAGGAACGTGAAGAGATGTTTGAGGCGCTCGGAATCGAGCGCCCTGCACTGGATCGAATCGCTGAGGCAGCCTACCGGGCCCTTGATCGGCGTACCTTTTTCACCACCGGTGATAAAGAGTCGCACGCTTGGACCTTTCGGGCCGGCTCTAACGCCGTGGTTTGCGCCGGTGTGATTCATTCCGACCTCGCTCGTGGATTTATCCGCGCCGAAGTCATTTTCTGGGAGGATCTCTTGGAGATTGGCTCATGGTCGAAGGCCAAAGCCGCGGGCAAGCTGAGATTGGAGGGCAAGGATTACCTTGTCGCTGATGGTGATGTCCTCGAGATTCGCTTTAACGTGTAGGTGCTATGGCATGGTTACTTGATTCGCGTGGTCAGGTGCTCGCCTCGCTCATGTTGGCAAAGTCAATTGGCTGGTCGCTGCACGCAGCGATCGACATGGCTATTGATCTCGGGGCGGGCTTTGTCTTTTGGCCAGGAGTAGGGAGGGCAACGAATGGAGTAGCCCTCCTCCTCGATAACGATCTTGTCGTTCGTCGTGTGCGCGAGCTCCGTGCTTTGCGCCCTTGGTTGATGGTCTCATCCTCTAGGGTTATTGTGTTACCTCGCCATGTGGTGGCTGTCGATGCGCCGGCGGTGGGGGATCGGTTGATGATCAAATCGTGAGTCATACGCTTTTTGTGGTCGGCACTCCGATCGGCAACCTAGGAGACTTGAGCCCACGGGCGCGGGAGTGCTTGAGTACCGTCGATCTTGTGATTGCGGAGGACACTCGCGTCTTTGCTCGACTCTGTCATCTTGTAGGGTTGGTTCCCCGCGCGGTTCGGGGATATCAAGGTAGACAGCGTATCGCCGAAGTCGAGTTCCTCTCTGCACTCGAGGGTGGCGATGTTGCGCTCGTCTCGGATGCTGGCATGCCCGGTGTCTCGGATCCTGGATCCGAATTTGTCGCACTTGCCCTTGCCCATGGAAACACTATTCGTGCGATCCCAGGAGCCTCGGCACTCACCACGGCGTTGGCGCTTTGGCCGATGGCAGTCGACGCAGCGTGTTTCTACGGGTTTCTCCCTCGCCGCGGATCAGAGCGAGCTCGGATGGTCACCAATGTGATGAGCGCTTCCTCGGTTGGGGTGATTCTAGAGTCTCCCCGACGCCTCTACGAGACATGCGCTGAGCTTGCGGCTCTCGATCCGTCACGACACGTATTACTGCTTGGAGAATTGACCAAGCTACATGAATCGATGCGTTGGATGACCCTCGCTGAGGCGCTAGAGGTTCTGCGAGGCGTTGATCATAAAGGGGAGTGGGTAATCGTGGTCGAGCAGGCCCAAGAGGCGCGGCCATCAGGAGCCGAGAGCGATCGATTGCTTCGTGCACTCGCCACATCATCGCTTGGAACCAAGGAGGCTGCTGCAATCTATGCCCAAGTCCAGGAGGTGGCGCATCGAGATGCCTATCAACTGATGCTCTCGAGTCGATCCGAGGGGACGTTGTCGAGTTAAACTAGCGTTCGACAGCTTCGAGGGATTGGAATGGCAAGAATGAGTCGCTTCTATATCACGACACCTATCTTCTATGTGAATGGCGATCCGCATCTAGGCACCGCCTACGCGGCGATCAATGCAGATGCTTTTGCACGGTGGCACCGATTGCTCGGGGATGAGGTCCTCTTCCTGACGGGTACCGATGAGCATGGTTTGAAGATCCAGCAGTCAGCGGATGAGCACGGGATCTCGCCCCAGGCCTGGGTCGATCAGACGGCATCACGTTTTATGAGTGCATGGCAGGAGCTCGCCATCTCGTTTGATGATTTCATTCGGACGACGCAGGATCGTCATCATCGTACTGTGCAAAAGTTCTTGACGGCCATCTATGAGAACGGTTACATTGAGAAGGGTTACTATATCGGCCTCTACTGCGTCGCATGCGAGGCCTATTATGAGGAGAGCGAACTTCTCGATGGAAATCGGTGTCCGATTCATGAGCGTCCTGTGTCAGAGATGAGCGAGGAGAATTATTTCTTCAAGCTCTCCGCTTTTACTGAGAAGCTGATCGAGCTGTATGAGTCTGGAAAGATCAAGGTTGCACCCGAATTTCGGGTCAACGAGGTCCTCGGATTTCTTCGGCAAGGCCTCAAGGATATTTCCATTACCAGAACCTCGATTAGCTGGGGTGTCCAGGTTCCTTGGGACGAGCAACACGTCTTCTATGTTTGGTACGATGCCCTTATCAACTACCTTACTGCCATTAGCTACGGTGACGACGAAGCACGCTTTGCCAAGTGGTGGCCGGCGGTACATCACCTGTTAGGTAAGGATATCATCCGTTTCCACGCCGTCTGGTGGCCGGCTATGTGTCTGGCTGCGGGGATTGACCCGCCCTCGCAGCTGCTGGTGAGTGGATGGCTGTTGGTGGATGGGGCGAAGATGTCAAAATCGAGCGAAAATCAGATCGATCCACTGAGTGTTGTCCGTGAGCTATCTGCAGATGCCCTTCGTTACTATTTGCTGGCATCTACCAGCTTTGGATCTGATGGTGATGTTTCGCTCGATCGTTTGCGCGCGAGTTATAATGCTGATCTTGCCAACGATCTAGGTAACCTTGTCTCGCGGACTGTTGCACTGATCGTGCAAAAGTTAGGAGGTATGACACCTCCTACTCCGGTGCGGGATGAGAGAATCAATCCCTTGATCGACATCTTGTTGGAGGGGGTCGCTGCCTGGAATGAGTTCCGACCCAACGCTGCACTCGGGGCCGCTATGGGGATGGTGCGCTTTTCGAATTCACTTCTGGAAGAGTATGAGCCGTGGCGTCGTCCGGCTGAGGATGCTGGGAGTATATGGTGCCTTGGCACTATCCGGGAAGCACTACGTCTGGCGGCAGCGCTTCTAAGCCCGGCGATTCCAAACGCCAGCAGCGGAGTTCTCTCTCGGTTGGGTTGGCAGGAACTTGGACCCCTTGAGTGGAGTGCTGGTGGGGAGGTGCGTGAGCTGGTGCGCGCTCAGCCGTTGTTTCCTCGATTGGCGAAGGAGGGGCGCTGATGTGGTTCGACTCGCATGCTCACCCTACCGCTGAAGGTTGGAGCCGAGAGCTGGAGGCGATGCGGGAGCAGGAAGTGGGTGGTTTGGTGGTGGTCGGCACCTCTGTCGCGTCATCGGCGGCGGCGGTCCGTCTCGTTCAAGAAGTCCGCCAACAAAACCCTGAGCTCACCGTGGGGGTAGCCGTTGGGATTCACCCACACGATGCGGATTCGGTGACCGAAGAGAGCCTCGGGGCACTCGAGGAGATGATCAAGGAGAACCCCGATATCGTTTGTGGGGTTGGGGAGTGTGGGCTCGACCTGTTTTATGAGTACTCAAATCCCGAGCACCAGGAGGAGGCATTCCGGGCACAGATTGCGTTGGCGAAGCGTTTTGATCGGACACTTGTGATTCATACCCGTGACGCATGGGAGGATACGTTCCGCATCTTCGATGACGAGGGTGTTCCGGAGCGCTTGATCATGCATTGCTTCGTTGGAGGTCCCGATGAGGCGAGGAGATCGCTCGACTATAATGCCTATCTCTCCTTCTCGGGGATTGCAACCTTCAAGAATGCCGAGGATGTTCGACAGGCTTACATGGTCGCTCCGTTGGAGCGGATTTTGGTCGAGACGGATGCGCCATATTTGGCACCGGTTCCCCTTCGCGGGCGACCGAATCTCATCGGCAATGTGGCTATCACGGGTTCGTTCCTCGCCGAGCTACGCGGGATTCCATCGGAAGATTTCGCGCGCCTGACATGGCAGAATACTATAGATGTCTTTCAATTAAATTAAAGAGAACTATAAAATGAGCTGAGAAGTGACGGAGTGGTAACTTAGTCAGGCTAGGTTGACCTGAGCTCTTGGGCTACTTGCAGATTCGTCTAGGCGAATCTGCCGTCGTATTGTCGAGTGGAAGGACTTCGCTCTGAGACTTCGCAGGAAGTTGGTTCACACGAGTAGGGCAGTGCCGATTAGTGTCGGTGTTGCTGCGCTTCTTGTGACCAGTTGGGCGGCTACGACGCCGTTAGGGAGCTTTTCCTTGATGAGTGATCTTACCGCTGGGCATCAGCCTTCTCCTGTTAGCACTTCATCGAGTGTCAATGGTGGATCGCTCCCGATTTTGTATTCATCGACATCTGAGGTCAACCTCTTGAGTGAGAATGGTCTCGCAGTTGTCACTGATTTAGGGTCTATCGCGAACGCGACAGCAGGTGTGACTCAGCTAGTAGCACCTCCGATACCGCCGCCGGGCGCACTCCCAATTCCTTTGCCGGTAGCAACGCCGCCGCCTCCTCCTCCGCCACCGCCCCCGCCTCCACCAGAGTACAGCCAGTCAGGTGTTGTCTCCTGGTACGGCTCACCGGCTGGTACCTGTGCGTCTCCTGGTTTGCCGTTCGGGACCGTGGTGACAGTGACGAACACATATACCGGTGCATCGACCCAATGCGTAGTCAACGATCGGGGTCCGTATGTGGGTGGTCGCATCCTTGACCTTTCTCCCGCATCCTTTGCTAATATTGCGCCCCTTGGACAAGGGCTGGCGGAGGCAGTGCTACACTGGCAGTGATTGAACACGGGTGTCTCGAAATCTGAACTGCATCGCCGGTTGTTCTCACAAGGCTTCGAGCCCTCCCGTGCGTTGGGTCAGAACTTCCTTGTCGATGCGAATATTGCTCGGAAGATAGCCCGCGAGGCCTCCACCGGGCAACACGCGCGGGCGATTGAGATTGGTCCTGGCGCCGGGTCACTGACGGTCTTCCTTGCAGAGTATTTCGAGCAACTGCTAGCGATTGAGGCTGACCGTGCGCTGGCAGCAGAGCTGCAGTCAGCACTGAGTGTACGTAACATCACGAACGTTGAGGTCCAGAACGCCGATGTCTTGGATTTCGACTTTGTCCATGCCGGAATCGATCTTCTCCCGACGGTAGTTGTCGGCAACCTTCCTTACAACATCTCGTCTCAGATCATCCTTCGTGTTCTGGAGAGGGCTTGGTATGTTGAATCGTTGGTGGTGATGGTCCAAGCGGAGATGGCCGACCGACTCTTGGCACCAGTGGGTAGCCGCAATTGCTCGGCCTTCGGGGTGCATGTCGCGCTCATGGCGAGGGCTCGCCCAGTTCTTACTGCGCCGCCTTCAGTCTTTGTTCCTCCGCCGAAGGTGGGGTCAAAGGTCATACGACTTGATCGAGTGCGAGACCCGCTCTCGGTGGTGGATCCACAGTTGTATGACACCATCGTTGGGGTTATTCGGTTGACTTTTGGACATCGCCGGCAGATGTTGCGAAAGGTATTGAGCCCGAAGCAGAGCGCTGTCGTTGGATCCTTAGGTGTAGCAGTGACACGGCGGCCAGAGTCTTTGACCCTTGACGAGTGGATCGCTATTGGTAAGGGTCTAGAGGAGGCTGGCCTTGGTGCAGCAGGTTGAGGCACCCGCGAAGCTAACGATTCGCTTCCAGGTCGTCTCACGTCGAGCTGACGGATACCACGAAGTCAAGGCCGAGATGGTGTCGCTGTCCTTTGTCGACGTGCTCACCATCAGATCGACAACTGGACCTAGTGCGGTAGTGATGGTCCCAGATCCTCATTTGGGGGCAGTCGGCCGCTATGAGGTAGATGTCGATAGTTCCAACTCAGTCCTCAAGGCTCTCGATTTCCTTGAGGTATCGGCCCATGTCGTGGTGAGAAAACGTATTCCACAGGGCGCTGGCTTGGGAGGTGGTTCCAGTGACGCAGCTGCCGTACTGCGTCATTTTGGTTACCATGGTGGCCTTGGTGAAGTGGCACGGCTTGGAGCCGACGTCCCGCCGTCGTTGATTGGCGGGCATGTCCGAGTCGGTGGGATTGGCGACCAGGTCGAGCCTCTTCCGGAGATTGACCGCCAGTATGTCCTCTTCCTGCCGGAGTTCTCCATCTCGACGAGCGCTGTCTATCAGGTCTTTGATCTGGTTGGGAGCGATGGCGGCGACAACGACCTCTTCCTGGCGGCGAGCCAGGTGGAACCGAGACTTGGGAAACTCAGGGACGAGCTGCAGGCGAGGTTTCGTCGCACGGTTTCCCTCGCTGGTTCGGGATCTACTCTTTTCATCGAGGGTAGTTTCTCAGAGCTTGGCCTCGTTCCCGAGCGAGGAGATTC
Organism: Actinomycetes bacterium; assembly: GCA_021822605.1. Classification (GTDB taxonomy): domain Bacteria; phylum Actinomycetota; class Acidimicrobiia; order Acidimicrobiales; family Acidimicrobiaceae; genus Ferrimicrobium. The sequence goes on along the minus strand of JAKAQL010000073.1, from coordinate 408 downwards.
ACAAGCAGAGGCAGCGATCTTGTCGACTGCGGTGGGGGAGGTGATCGCTCTGGGGTGCCACACCTGGCCACGCGTTCGGTCGTGACAATGTTGGGCGCAGCGGAGAAAAGAACAACCCCTCTGGCTCAGCCAGAGGGGTTGTCAAACTGTGAATCAGTTAACGACCAGCGCGTCGCTGCCAGCGCGTCTTCTTCAACATCTTCTTATGCTTTTTTTTGCGCATGCGTTTGCGGCGCTTCTTAATCAATGATCCCATGAGTCAGAGATGCTAGTCGCTCAAGCGTGACCCTCTGTCTCCTGTTGCGGATTGGTCGGCATCGATTCGAGGGTGTGGTAGGGTATCAGGTTGCAGTGGCGGGTAGTTCAATCGGCAGAACGCCTGACTTTGGATCAGGAGGTTAGATCGGA
>JAKAQL010000072.1 GCA_021822605.1 Actinomycetes bacterium | reverse complement strand
AAGCCGCCGCCCGCCAATGCATGATCAACATGTTCTCTCGCCTGGCTACCGACCTCGGCGGACTCGAGAGGATCGCACAATGGGTCAAACTCACTGGATTTGTCGCGAGTGCGCCAGGGTTCACCGCGCAGCCCACGGTTATGAACGCCGCCTCAGATCTGGTAGTGGAGGTCTTTGGTGATCGCGGACGACACACTCGATCAGCCGTCGGGGTCAGCGCCCTTCCCCTTGGAACCCCCGTCGAGATCGAAGCCATCCTTCGCCTCGAGGCGTAGGCGGGCACTGGCTGCCCCCAGGAGCAGTCCACCAAAGACGACGACCACGCCGATCACCGCCTGCCATGTGAGTGTCCTCGTTGCCAGAATCGCCTCACCGACGAGAGCCCCGATAGGGATCATGGAGACGAAGAGGCCGGCGCGAGCGACACCTAGCGCAGCGAGCCCTCGGTACCAGAGGACAAATGAAGCGGCTGAGACGGTCAGCCCAAGATAGATGATCGCCAGCCACTCAGTGGTTGTCGGCATCGGCAGTCCCCCTCCAAAAGGCTCCGAAGCCGCGAGCATCGCAATCCCAGCGATCAGTGTCGTCGCGAACGCTGTCGGTACCGCACCGAACTTCTTTACTAAGCCAACTGAGAGCAGTGAGAAGGTTGCATCCGAGAGCATGGCGATAACTGCAAAGATGAGACCCTTTTCTCCAAGGTGGCCTACATCGTTGACGAGAAGCGAGCCGAGGGTAACGATGATGGCGGCGATGATGACGCCCCGATCTGGTCGTTGCCGGTCTATCAGTGCGCCGACGATCGCTAGCACGATGGGCACACAACCAATGATGACCCCGACGCCTGCAACAGAGGCATCAGTTAACGCCTCGACCGAGGCGACCGAGAACAGTGCGAGGCCGATTCCCGATAAGGCAACCAACGCGATAACGTCTCGTAGGTTCGGACGAACCGCAGGTTTCATACGCTTTCGAAACAACACGAATAAAATCACGGCGCCCAACAGATACCGCGCCCCCTGGCTGGCAAGCGCAGGGTAGCCAACCAAGCGGCTCGTCGCCGCTACTCCAAGACCAACAAGCGTCGGGGCGCTGATGGCCGCCATGTATCCTTGAATTGTCACACGGTTTGCGATGCTTGATACTCTAGCAATCGAGACCACACCATCGAAGGGAGAGTCGACGTGCTCAATCAAGGGCTACAGCGAGAGAGGCTACAGCAACGGAGCCTCAGCGATCTACTGCCGGAGAGTCTCATAACGGATCTCGCCCTGATAGGCGTCTTCGCCATCACGATCGGCATCTTCGCCCAAATCAGCATCCCGCTGCCCTTCACGCCGGTCCCCATTACCGGCCAGACCTTCGCTGTACTCATCGGGAGTGCTGCCCTTGGTCTGCGCCGCGGAACCCTAGGCAGCCTGCTCTACATCGGGCTGGGACTCGTGGGTGTCCCTTGGTTTGCCGGAGCCTCTGGTGGGCTCAAGATCGCCACCGATCCCACTTTTGGTTACCTAGTCGGCTTTATCGCCTCTGCGGCGGTCGTGGGTTACCTCGCCGAGAAGGGTCTCGATCGCAAGTTCAGCCGCACCGCCTTGTTGATGACGATCGGCAACGTGATCATCTATGGCTTTGGCATGGGCTTCCTGATGCTAGACCTTCACCTCAATTTAGTGCGAGGGTTAGCACTCGGCGTTACCCCCTTCCTGTTGGGCGACCTGATCAAGTTACTCTTGGCCACTGGCCTTCTTCCAGGGGCATGGTATCTTCACCAGCGGATCACCCGGGGTCACGAAGCCTGAGCCAACCCCTGCTGAGAAATCCGCTGTGAAAGGGCTCCGGCTTGATTGGCGCACATGCAACTAGGAGCTTTGCATACTGTTGTCTCGCCAAAGTGTCAAAGCCAAGCGACGCCAAGTGGTCGGTTGGCCACTGCCCGTCAACCACACGATACCCAAGCTCGCTTGCAACCCGCACCAACGCAAAGAGGGCGAGCTTCGAGGCGTTTGATATCCGGTGGAACATGGACTCACCGACAAAGGTGCCACCGACACCAACACCAAAGAGGCCGCCGACCAGTTCACCCCCTGGGCCCCAAACTTCGACCGAATGCAGGAGTCCTCGATCATTCAGCCCGCGATAGAACTCAGTCATCGCCTGATCGATCCAGCCACCGTCACGTGGAAGTTCTGCGCAGGAGCTGACGACCGCCATCGGATTGATATCGATACCAACGCGATAGGTCCGCAGGAGCTGCTCCGTGCTTCGAGGACAGCGTAGCGACCAGTCATCGATCAGAATCACCGCACGCGTCGCAGGGTAGAACCAACCGTAACCGTCGGCGAGTGGCATGGGGAAAATTCCGAGTCGATAGAGTCGCTCGGCATCATCAGGGTCGAGTGAAGAGCTAAAGGCCACCAATTCCTCGATCGTCACCGAGCTACCTCCGTGATCGGCAATGGTAGCTGATAGCCTAGATCAACATGAGTACTCACCCAATGTCCGCACGGATTGACGAGCTTGAGAAGCGGCGGAACGAGGCCTACCACGCCGGCACAGAGACCGCAGTGGCCAAACAACACGGACAAGGCAAAATGACAGCGCGTGAGCGAGTCGATTACCTTGTCGATGAGGGATCCTTCGAGGAGCTGGATCTCCTTGCTCGACACCGGGCACATGGTATGGGCCTCGACGAGCGTCGCCCCTATACCGATGGCGTAATCACCGGTTTTGGTACAATTCATGGCCGACGCGTCTGTCTCTTCGCCCAAGACTTCACCGTCTTTGGCGGTGCCCTCGGAGAGGTCTTTGCCGAGAAGATCCACAAGGTCATGGATCTCGCCGCCTCGGTCGGCGTCCCCATGATCGGGCTCAACGATGGCGCTGGAGCCCGTATCCAAGAGGGGGTCGTCTCTCTGCACTCCTACGGTGGCATTTTTCGGCGCAACGTCGCCTCATCTGGGGTTATCCCACAGATCAGCGTGATACTTGGCCCATGCGCTGGTGGTGCGGTCTACTCGCCAGCCATGACCGACTTCATCTTTATGGTGGAACAAACCTCACACATGTTCATCACTGGCCCAGACGTCGTCAAGACGGTTACCGGCGAAGAGGTTTCGCTGGAGGAGCTCGGCGGAGCAATGAGTCACGCAACCAAGTCAGGTGTCGCCTCATTTGTGCTCAGTGACGAAAAGGCGTGCCTCGATGAGGTCAAGTATCTTCTCGATTTTCTACCCTCAAATAACCTGGAGTCGCCACCGACCATTGAGGCTACCGACGACCCAGATCGTCTGAATGAAGACTTGCGTTTCCTCATCCCTGAGAACTCGAATCAACCGTACGAGATGCGCGACATCATTCGTGAAGTGCTCGATCATGGCGAGTATCTGGAGTACTTCGCCCATTGGGCTCGTAACATGACCTGTGGCTTTGGCCGCATGGATGGCAAGGTGGTCGGTGTCGTTGGGAACCAACCCTCCGTTCTCGCTGGCGTCCTCGACATCGATTCATCAGAGAAGGCAGCACGATTTGTACGAACCTGCGATGCCTTTAACATCCCTATCCTGACCTTCGTAGACGTCCCGGGTTTCCTTCCTGGTGTCGACCAAGAGTACGGCGGCATCATCCGCCACGGGGCCAAATTGCTCTACGCCTATTCCGAGGCGACAGTTCCGAGGATACAGATCATCACCCGCAAAGCCTATGGCGGTGCCTATGTAGTGATGAACTCCAAGTCTATCGGTGCCGATCTCGCCTACGCCTGGCCAACCGCCGAACTGGCCGTCATGGGCCCTCAGGGAGCCGTCGAGGTGATCCACCGGCGAGAACTAGCAGCTGCGGCAGATCCGATCGCAAAACGCCAAGAGCTCATCGATCAGTACACCGAACGGTACGCTAATCCCTACATCGCGGCAGAGCGGGGTTATATCGATGACGTGATCGACCCAGCTGAGACACGACGGACCCTTATCCGAGCTTTGGCCATGCTCGAGACCAAACGCGAAGAGCTGCCCCGACGGAAGCACGGAAATATCCCGCTATGAGTGAGCTCAACGCAGCAGAAGAGGTGGCCCTGGTCACCACGGCCACACTTGCTGTGCTCGCAGCGCGTGCACAACTTTCCACCCCTTCGTTGCCACTGCAGGACGACACCAGCTGGCGTTTTCAGAACCGATGGTGGCACAATGGACCGCTCGCGGCACGTCGGCGGCCATAGGGGGGGAGTAACTGCTGCATGATCATTGAAACTAAGTGTTCTCCTCTAGAGGAGATGAGCAAGTTGCTTGACATAGGGGAGACTGCGAAGGCGCTGGGCGTGTCGGAGGTAACCGTACGCAAGTGGGATCGAGAGGGGCTGTGAAAGCCGAGCGAGGTACCGCTTGGTGGTCACCGGCGTTATGACCTGTCAAATTCCAAACACCTCGATTCCGACCCATCGGACAGCCACCACGAAAGAGTGTTGCTTCTACACGATTGTCGTCAAGAGACCAAAAGCACGACCTAGATCGACAGGCTCAGCTACTGCTCATCCCAAGGTTGGGAGTATGAGCTGGTTACCGAGATTGATTCTGGAATGCATTACCACAAGAAGGGTCTCCAACAGCTCTTCGATAGCATCATCAACGGTGGAGTCCAGAGACTCATCATCGCTCATAAAGACCGGTTCCTACGGTTCGGTGCTGAGTTGGTGTTCGCCATATGCGAAGCCAAAGAGTGAACCGCACCGAGTTTTACCTGGGACTCGGTCATCCGTTCCGTCGTGTAAAGCGGAGCCCAAGAGCGTGGTACTCAACACGGTGAGGCCTCCAGCACCTCTTTGGCAACGTCTTCCTCAGACGAAGCGGACCAAGCGCGAGGGGTTCTGCAGTGGCATGACGGTGCGTGACGCCGCTCTCAGCATCAAAACCAACGCACCATCCCCTAACCAAGAGTTACGAATCAGCATCTTCCCCGACGAAATCTCCAAATGTGAGCCTATTAGCAATGCTCGCACGAGCAGAACCCAACACATCGACGATCTTTGCCGCGACGAACGGACTGAACTGTGCCACCGCAGATCCGACCAACGCCAAGCCTATCAGCCGTTCATCAATTGCATAACCGAAGAGCAGCGGAACCATCGCGAGTGCAAAGACCGGTCCAATCTGCTTCTTCAAGAGAGTAGACCCGACGTAGGCGACGAGCAGAGAGAGCACGATCACATACGGATCGTGTGTCAAGAGCAGTAAGCCGATAGACAACTCGAACGGGGTCACCAGCCAAATCATGGTAACGAAATCGTCAAGCACGAGACGGCCTCTCGAGAGATGTTGAGCACGCTCAGACATCGCCACCAGCAGCGGAGGAACCATGACCAGCGGACTCCCAAACAAAGCCATCACCAAGAGTGCCACGACCAGCGATCCAGTAACCCTGCCAACGTGCTCCAGCTGCCAGGATTTGGCACGGTCACGCCGAAAGCTCGGTCTGAGCCACACCAACGCCACCAGGGCCTCGATCCCCATAAGAGTGGCCACCGCAACGGGATACCACCACGAATGGATATCGAGATAGATCGGCAGCAGCCCAGCAGACAGGGCCGGTAACGCAGGAACCTTGATCACTATCAGGCCCGTGAGCACTACCGCCAGGGTAAGGGGGATCTTCAACCAGATCGGGGCCTCCACATACGTTGACAGACCGAATCCAAAGAGCGCTGCGACCACAATGTAGGAGTAGAACGGAATCAGCTGGTCGAGCCAGGCGCGATTTCTAAAGAATAACAACCCCGAGCCGACTGCTCCCATCTCCGGCACCAATGCTGCCGACTGGTGGAAATAGTGCACAGCGACCACCATCGATACTGCGATGCTGACTACGACGGCCGCCGCAGCGCCCTTATGTCGTATTGTTAGCGTAATATCTTGCTCCATGTGTATTACTCTAGTAGTACTGTATCCACCTGCCGTCCGCCTCACAAAGGGCCACCGTGGGGTTAGGACCCACCTAGGGTCACCTCCAACAACACGGTGGTTCAGCAAGTACCCCAACATGCATTTGTTACGCTCCCACACACACCAGCCAGTGCGTTCCTTACCGTCGCCATCACCACCTCAGATCATGATGCCCGCAGGTGACTGATGAATGACAGCCACATCTAGCGTAGTTTCCCTGTTCGTTCAGGGGTTTTTTGAACTGCTGCTTTGATCCGCACCGTACACATGACGCGTGTCAAGTCGATATCTGGTGCTGATCTACACCTAGGAAAGAGGCCCAAGAAAACTGTGCCCGGTCCGAATACCCCTACAGGGTTGTGAGCGCCATCGTGCGCGACAACCTGAAGACGAGCTGATCAGAACTCAGTCACCACGGTGTACAACCCTCACCACTATCATTACAGCTTGACTATCGTAGATATCTATCAGTGCAATTGTAATATCGTCGCCGCATCGCCGCCGTTGAGGCCTCATGGCAGGTGCACCTCCCATGACTTTGATGTGAACGGTGGCCAAATCTCGTGCGAGATCGACGACGACCGCTTTGTCTAGGTAGTGGTCCACTGAGCCGTGAAACACGTAGTGGACTACCCCTCCAGGTTGTCCCGTCAGTCCGACGACCCTCGGCGGCGGACAGTGGTCGGGCCATTTTCGATCGCTCTAGCGGCCATTTGCTCTATTTACTTGCGCTTACCTCGTTGAAGCAGGGCTGATTCCGTCCTTGCCGATCTGTCCTTACCGATCTGTCCTTACCGATCTGTCCTTACCGATAGAGCCTTTACTCGTACTTGTGCGCTACGTCTTTGGACAGCAGCCTCCGGTTGATGCCTCCTACGGTGGTCTGCAGTCTGCTGGCAAAAGACAATCCCGGAGGAACTGCCTTCCGTCAGCTCGGTAGCTGCAGTGCGACCGCCTCTCCATGTCTAGGTGATGAACAACCTGTCTTCCTCATGGCGCACATGGGAAAGCTAGGCTGGCCAAATGCGTCGCCCATCCACCTCGACTTCAAAGGCGACGGACACTGGTAACTCGTCACGAACTAACTCGACAAAGTCACCCTCGTCAAGCCAACCCGTGGACCTGACTTGAATACGTGCAAAGGGTGCGGGACACCCGTCGTCACGATGTCTACGTACCACCCCAGTCTCTTGGATAGTTACAGGCGCCTCCGTGATGGCTTCGAGCACAAGGGCGAGGCCAAAAACCGTACCTCTCCACCCAAGTGCCGCACTGAGACTACGCACAAGTCGACGTTGTGCTGCATCGGGTAACGAGGAGTCGATCCAGGAGTTCCCCAACCATGAGCCCAACCAAGGCAAGAATGGCTGAGGGGCGACGGTGGGGTCGACCAACGACTCGATCGTGTCGGCATCCTCTAAGAACGTCGTGGCTACCGCTTGGAAGATCGACACAAACCTCACGAAAAAGTCGTCGTCTGTCATACCCATCGGCAGCTGATGAACAAGCCAGTTGTCACGGCGCATGGCTACCTCTGTTCAACGTACAACCACCTGGTGGCGAAGCGAGAGAAAGAGGGACTGTGCATCAAGTGTCAAAAACTCCCTTCCGCGGCCCCGACGCTCTCCTGTGCGCAGATCAGCCTCGAAAAGTAACACCTCTTCAACACGCTCCACACCATCGATAGCCTCAAGTTGTTCTGCCAACCATGAGGCGCTGAGACCGAGATCGAATGGCCACCCATTCTGGCCGGTGCCACCCACCAATGGGTCAAGCAAGGTATAGAGTACGTCAAGCGCTCGCTCTTGCACAATGGTAGCTGAGCGGCCAGGAAAGGCACGGATCAGGCTTGCCACGGTGACTCCTTGATAGTACGGCGTCGAGATATCGACGGTCGTTCCTATCAGCCGACGTGGTTCAAGGTAGTTGACCAAAGCGTCGACGAGCGCATCACTCAACTGAAAATCATCAAGCTGATGATCTTGAGGACGACCACGTAATCTCGGCACGATGAGGAGCCGCACCGGTTCGCCTACCGCGCTGGGTGCATCACACCTCGCCCTCGCCACCTCAGCTGATGTTTCGAGCGCTAAGCGTTCAAAGTCTCGAGCGGTCACAGCCCTTCCACCGGCGCGAAGAGACAGCGGGCCCCTAATCTTGGCATTGGCTGCTGTCTCCGCATCAGCACCTCCGAGAGCCGGCGCGGGGTTCGTGACACGATCGATATAGGCTACCGAGGTTCTCAGTATCGTCAACGTATCCGCACCGACGTTACCAACCGCACCGCCACCATAGCGGTAGCGCCCCATAACGATCTCGGCCCCGTCAGGGGGAATCGCACCATGCTGGCGTACAGAACCATCCGGATAGCGGACCCGTGGTCCAAAGCGAATGGTGCCGGTGGCGTAGTCGAGGACGTAGTGGAGGTCGTCCCCTCCAGACGCCGTGAAGTCATCGACTGCTTCCCAGGTCTCGGATGCTCCGATTGTACTTACTCGCAGCGATTCCCCCTCTCGCAACGGGAGCACCGGATAGTTCTGCAATCGAAACTCCTGGGCAGGACTTCCATCACTGCGCCCAAGGCGATCCTCGGTGACCCGGCTTGCGTGTTCGGCAGCGACGAGGCCTCCGAGCGTGTCAACCTGGAGTGACGAGAGCAAGGGAGAGGCTCGATAACCGGGCTGCTGAGGCCGAGTGGGAAGAAGGCGCACTCGAATCCAAAAAGCATGATCCCCCCCAAGGGTGAATGCGGCCATCGAACGCGGGCAGGCCAAGATGACCTCGCCGTCACGGTTCAAGCCGCCAGTCGTATCTTGGCGGACACCCATCGCAACCCACGACTCCTCCACAAACGCTTCCCAAGCCAATGGGGGGTCCGTGGGGTCGACACCAATACCCTCAATCGAGGCTCCAACGGTCAGTCGAATCACCGAACCTCCGACGGAGTTGGCGAAGCCAAAATAGAGTGCATCGCCCTCGGTCAAGGGTTCTGAATGAAAACAGCGCACAGCACCGTCGTCAAACCTCAAATCATCCCATACATCAAAGACCTGCTCTTGATTAGCCGCCTCTACGGCTTTGGCAGCGATCAACTGGGGACGCCGAATCACAAGATCCTCGACAGTGGAGAAGAGGACCTCTGACTGGTTCACACCGGGTACCGTCGCAACGACGGTACCCTCGGGAACGGTCACCTCATAGTCAAGAACCGTCGAGAGCCAGAACAGGAGATCGGTGTGGGCGACGGCCGGCGGGAAGGGGGTAATACCGACCAAATCCAGAAACTTGGTATAGAGTCGATCGGGCACCTGATTGATCCGGTAGAGAATGGTCTCACTCATCCAGGCAAACAACTCGATGAGGGCCACCCCAGGGTCGGAGACGTTATGATTCGTCCACTCTGGACAGTAGCGAGGGATAAGGCGCTTTGCCTCGTCCACAATATCTTGGAACTTACGGTCATCGAGCTCCGGCGTTGGTAACGGCACTAGCCCTCCTCTCTTGGGATGGTATAGAAGGGATACACAAGATTACGGCGATCATTGGTAGTTCGCATGCGGTAGCGAATGTGGATATGGACCAAACTGGCTTCCTTTGCATCCACGATGGTTGCCACATCCTCCACCTCCACCCTCGGCTCCCACTGGGCGATCGACTCCCTCACCGCTTGAGACATAAGACCAAGAGTGTTCGCATTGACCGGCTCAAAGAGTAAATCCCAAATCTTGCAGCCAAAAGCTGGCCGCATCACTCGCTCGCTGGGAGCCGTCGAAAGAATCACCCGAATAGCGCTGTCCGTGGCCAGGGAACCATCAGACATCGAGATTCCACCGCGGGCATCCACTCCGAAGGGGAAGTGGAAACCGCGCCCAACAAAGGAAGGATCCTCCGACAAACGACGGTCGCGATCGTCACTCAACGCACACCTCGTTCAAGACGTCGAGCCATCGTAAACTGTTCATAACACCTCAGGCATGTGGCGTTGGCCGCGCGCCTCAGATTCTCGCAGGAGACGTCGCTCAACCTGTTCAACAAGCCAATCCAAGAACTCCTCGGCCTGGGGAGCACTAGAGGAACCGACCAGTGGATCGTCTTCATTTTTCACATCTAAAACCCCTTTGTCTACAATCCTTGGGTAGGATCTTCCTGAATCGGAATTGTTCGCATTGAAACCTCCGCGCACATCTCGGACGATGCTCGGCAACGAATGAGGGTTGTTCGGCGCCGAGGCTGGTTTGGAGACAACCCCAATCTCACCATCATTGCCGGCTGACACATCCGACCGAGGGTGTTCCATGTCTCTGAAATACTTCAACAGCTTTTCGAAACTCTGACTTGGTGCGGTCCCTGCATCAGCGTCACCGGAACGTCTCTGACCTCCGGGCTCCATACTTCGATCCAGCGCAGGACGACCGCTGTCCACACGGCTGGCAGGAGGCAAACGAGATGCAGTCTTTGTAGTAAGGAGGGCCTGAGACAAGCCCGAACTAGCTTTGATAGAGGCACTCTCTCCCGTTAACTTGGACGCGAGTGTGCCCACACGACGAGCCATGATCTCCTCGGAATCGACCTTTCGATCACGAAAGAAGCGTGGCTCAGCTGCTTGGCCCACCCGTGCGTGGACAAGCTCGTGTGCGAGCACGCCCACCGATGCAGGAGAACCGTCAGGTTCTTTTTGAAGATGAATGACCCCACGATAGGTCGCGCCAGCTTGACCGACCTGCTGAAGCGCCTGTCGAGTGGAGTCTCCGGTACGAATATGGACTGGGCGCACCACACCTAGTGCCTGCGCCAACGGCCGAAATCGCGCAGGCAGAGGGCGCAGAGAATCGCGGGGTTGTGCTCCCAGTGCTTGTACAAAACGTTGTCGCGTGGTTCTTCGATTCTCCCCACCATCATGCCGATTGTCGAAACGATGCCGGCTAGCACTCCCCGAGCTCGAACCATGCTCCTGTTGGAGATCAGCTTGCATATCCATACTCCGACGCAAACGATACTGCCGAGGAGCAAATCCGTCCACAGGGGCTCCCCGTGGGTGTACCGCCTCACCAATTCCGAGTGCACTACGGACAAATTCGTGTCGCAACCCCGCGACACTTGACCCCTGACCTACTGGCGAGTAGAACCTGCTCATCATGAGAGCAGAGCGGAAAATGCCCCGAGATGGCGCTGAGACTCGAAATTGGCGCAGTGCATGCTCAAGACGGTACCCGCTGGCGAGCGAATTCATCGGCACGAGATCCTCATGGGTCGGATAAGCCTCGCTGGTCGCTTGTGTCTTCTGTCTGCCCAGATCCCAGGGTAGCCCTCTTCGATGGGCCCAACTGTTCACATCGGGTCCTTGTCGCCTTGACGACGAACGGGTGGTAGCCGGCGAGCTCCCCGACTTCCAAGCTGCAAGTGCCAACGTCAGGGATCGTCGGCCACCGCCACCGATGTCGCCAGCATGAGGAAAGCTGGGGCTTTCGTGACCATCGCCATGGTGAGCGCCCCAACCAACTCTGGCGTCCGGGGGACCCACAGCAGGAGAGGTAGGACGTGACATTGCGTGGTAACCAGCCCGAGCTGTGGAGGGGAGAGCCACGGGTGCTCCCGCCGTGGAGAAGGCTCGGACTGGCACTGCCCCCCGCGAGTCGGGGATCGCGCCTGGCGCCATCTGCAACCTTCGCTGCACAGTCGCGAGCGCTTCGCTCCCTGACTTCGTGAACCTCGTTCGAGGGAAACGATTCGTATACTGCCAAAATGGACCCGACTCAGCAACATGCTCAACACCTCGTCGGGCCAGCAGCGCCGGCTTAAACGAAGTGCCTAGCGCCTCAAGCAGCATGAAAGAAACAGCGAGTAAATCCGTAGCTGACGGTTGTGCAAGGAACGCCCCACCACCATCTGGCCTCAGTGGGTTCCCGGTGCCGGATCGCTCCGTCAGATCGTAGCCACTTGGCTCCGCGAGCGTGAACGCGGCTTGGGCCTGCGCCTGCATCCCATCTCGAAGAGCATTTGAGGGTCCGTAACGTGGTTGCAGGCCAGGTTCTGAAGCGGAAGATCCAGCCGGAGCCGTCCTCTGAGCTGTTGGCTCAGAGACCTCTTTTGAAGATGCACTTTCATGGTTGAAGGGCGTGGCTTCGCTCAGGTTCCCCAATCCACTAGATCGCGCCGGTGCACTGACATCCTCAGCAGAGGACACAGCTCCCCTTCCAGAAGATCCTTGAGGACGACCACCTGACCCAAGGGAATCAGATTGCTCGGGCGCTGGCCGAACAACCCTCCCGTGATCTTCCATCTTCGCGCTCAACTGGGTTGCTACGGGCTTGAGTTGCGGAGCGGTCGGCCTTGGCAAAGAGCTGGTCCTCTCAGGAGCACGAGAGCCTAACACAAATTTACGTTCTCGATCGGTCAGGATCGGCCCCACTGCAGCGACATCAGCAGGCAGACGCACTGGAAGCACCTCCTGTCGAAGACGCCTGAGGCCTGAGGTGGGGGCGAACTGGCCGTGCGGCATCTGGGTCACTCGTGGCAACCTACCAGCGAAACGCGCACCTGCCAACTCTTGAGCGAGGTGATCATCGGTATCACCGCGTGACCGCCACATCGAAAGATAGGGATGCCATGGAGTGCGCACCACCTCGGGAACCTGAGACACATCGACGCTACGAGCTGGTGTCAGCAACGCATGTACCGACAGGGGCCTACCGATGAGTGAAGAGAAGCGAACGCTACCGTTCAAGCACTTGCCGATGTTCGGTAACGGCCGACGAACTAACCTGCGATGCCATCGAAAACGCTGGTCGACTCCTTGTGCAATCGTTGCAGGCATCATTACCTCCCTCACGACTTAAAGGTCTTCGACACGAAACCTTGATGCGCTAACTCGATCTCTTCCATCGCTGGATGTCCCGTTGACGCCACTGCCAGTTCGGGGCCCACCCAACGCACTGGAAAGGCGCCGCTGACCTCCCACGCACGCAGCCGTTTGCCATCGGACCCAATAAGGGTGATGGCAGCCGTGCTCACCGTAAGTTTGTTTTGCTTCGAGGCGAATCCACTTCCTGAAGACTTCATCACCCATGCAAAAAGCGCATCTGATTCACAGATGCCTCGACGAAGCACAATATTGGGCCAGCTCATGCGGCCTGGAAACTTGTGAACAAATCCGTTCTGCCCACCCTCAGCGTAACTGGCGACCTCAACCGTCACCTCAAGGCCAGAGACCTCGGCAAACATACCAATCTGCGTTCCATCCACTTCGAGGAGAAAGCTCGATGAGTCAGGTACATGCCCTTTAAAACCTGACGTCGTCACCATTACAGCTGCCTCGCTTCCTCCCAGGCTCTCGCGTTCAAGGCGGCTACGCCTTGGACAAGCCGCGCTCGATCCGCGTGTTCAAGGTCAATCAGTTGATCGAGATCCCAATGCAAATGATAAGCCAAATAGATCAACTCTTGCCAAAGTGGCTCGATAGGATAGTGCTTCATCGTCCAGTTTGCGGTATCTCCTCAATGGCCGCCCTGCGCCCACCAGCCGGACGCGGACTTGATGCCGATGGCTGTCCAACACCCTCAGCGTCCTGTCCATCGGTAGCCACGGGCACCTCGTTAGCCTTAGGTTGGTTCGGCGCTTGAGCTTGTTCTTGCGCGGTCAACAGCGTCTCAATATCCTCCTCGGATCCAAAGTTGATCACTCCGTAGAAATCCTGCAAATACGCAAGATCAACTGCAAACAGGTCCTGGATCTCGTGGGCCGTGACCAACTCGATATCTCCAAGCCTCTCAATAACGCGTGCGAGGACGAGAATTGTCAACCGCGGGTCATCGGGACCACTGATGGTCGGGTCGCGCAGAGGCTCAAGCTCATCACGGGCCGTAGCGAGCCGCATAACTCCCCTGCGATGCACCACCCCCGCATCATCAATGTAGCCACGGGGGAGGAGGAACTCGTATTGGGTCTTCACTTCTTGCGTTCGAGCTTCTCGTACTGGAGGGTGATGGTCTCGACGGCGACCTCATTGGCGGAGGCTTCGAGGCTGGCAAACTCGATCTTCGAGGGCCAGGCGTCGTAGAAGTTCCAGCGAGCGGTCTCGACGAGCGCTGAGTCATAGACGACGACCGAACCGTGACGACGGGGTTTAGAGCGGTTGGTGACGGTCATGCCCTTCGTGCGTAGATCAT
>JAKAQL010000071.1 GCA_021822605.1 Actinomycetes bacterium | reverse complement strand
TGAGTAATACTTGACCGGATTGAGGGGGCGTAGCTCAGCTGGAAGAGCGCCTGCTTTGCACGCAGGAGGTCAGGGGTTCGAGTCCCCTCGTCTCCACCATATAACCCCTGGTCAGAGCCCTATACACATAACTGGATAGGAAAATCTCGAGCTCTCTGGCCCCTACGCTGGCCCCTAACGAATTCCTGGGGTACACTGGACGATATGAGACAACCAGAGACGCGCAGAGCTAGAGGGATGGGATCGGTCAAGTATTACTCACCGACGGAGTACCGGGCAGTCTTGCGGTGGACGGACGAACTAGGCAAGTCGAGAACGCGGACTCGCATATGCGCGACCAAGCAAGAAGCCGAGAGTGCGCTTAAGGAGTTCCGCGCGGAGAGGGATAAAGGGCTGGCTCAGTCGCGACCTGTTGCGTTAGGTGAGTTGCTCGCAGCCTGGCTTGAGGTGAAGCTACCGGACGTAGCGCAGGCCACACAGGGTCAGTACCGTTGGGCGGTCGAGAAGCTTGAACCCGTCGCAGGGGCAAAGCTCGCGGACTTACGCTCTGCCACCTTGGATCGTGCTATTGGCGCGGTAGAAGGATCGGCTCGCTCGCGCCAGATCGTCAGGACAGTGCTCAGGGCTGCTTGCGCCTGGGGCGTTACGCAAGGGTTGCTCGCAACTGATCCTGCGAAGGGCACGCGGGCGATCAAGCAAGAGCGCAGGGAACTCAAAGCCTGGACGCCAGCGCAGATCGAGAGCTTCAAAAAGATGTGCGACACGGAACGCCTCGGGCCGCTGTATCTGACCCTTGCCACTCTCGGGCTCAGGCGCGGTGAGGCGCTTGCGTTGCGATGGGATGATTACGACCCTCAAGCTCGCACGCTTACTGTCTCGAAGTCGCGCTCAAAGGCCTGGGATAGCGTCGTAGAAGGGCCCACAAAGACCGCAAGAAGCCAGAGGGTTATACCAGTCCCCGACTCTCTCGCTCGCGTGCTAGAAGCCCACAGGGGCACACAAAGAGCAGAGATCGAGAGGCTACTGAGCGTGGGTATCCGCGCGGAGTCGGGCTACATGTTTCTGAGCGAGTGGGGTAAGGCTCTCGACCCCGATACTGTCTCGCATAAGTTCGCGAGGCTTGCCAGGCGGGAAGACTTGGGAGATCGTCACCTCCACGAACTCCGGCACTTGGCCGCGTCACTACTCCTGTCTCAAGGCGTACCGATGCCGGTTATCTCTCGGGTTCTCGGCCACTCATCGACCGCGGTTACGGACACGATCTACGCTCATCTGGCGGTCGAGGATTTGCGCGCAGCGCTTGACTCTAGCTCAAGACTTTTGGGGAGCTGAGGGCGGCAGCGGGAACCAACCAGTAGGCTGCGAGGCTTGCTCGACAAACCTATTTAACTCGGCATAGTCTGTCGTAAGGCCCAGCTCGGCCCGCTGAGCCACAATCGCACGAGATAAGCTCTCGACGAGCTCGCGTAACTCGCGAGGATCGTAGGCCGGGAACGTCACGCCGGTCGCGCGTTCGATCTCCTTGGCAGGTGAGATCGTAACTTTATGGCCCTTGCGACACGTCACATCGGTCGGGCCAGTGAGCCGAGACCAGACGTTGCGATCCGTGCTGTCGATCACGCCGGTTGCATGCTTCTCGAGTGCCTTGATGGGGTCGCCACGACGACCTGTCCACTGCTCGCACGCCGCCAAATCGTCGATGATGATGACCCGGCAGACAGGCGCTCCGCAAACTTGGCACTTACGGATCGAGCGTACTTCCATACTAAATAGTCTAGCACAGCAGACACGAACGGACGTTCGCGGATATATACTGGGTGGTAGTTCTTGGGTTTTGGCCCACGTCTGAGTCGGCGGCATGTTCGTATCGGCTCCGTGGAGAAGCCATGTCCGAAAATATACCCGATACATTACTCACCATCCCAGAGGTCGCCCAGACACTCCGAATCTCGCGAGCGACCACCTATAACCTTCTCAGTTCCGACGGGCTCAAGTCTGTTCATATTGGGAGTCGTCGCTTGGTGCGTTCGTCAGACCTCGCCGAGTACATCGCGAATCTGAGTAGCGGGGCCGACAATGCGGCCTCTCGATAGAGTTCTCGACGCGCTCACTGCTCGTGGATCAAAGATCGAGCACCACAACGGCAGCTACACCGCGCAATGCCCGGCACATCCTGACGGCAGGCCATCCCTCGCGATTTCAGAGGGCGCAGACGGTCGGGTTCTTTTACACTGTTTTGCGGGCTGCACCACCGCCTCGATCCTCTCGGCTCTCGAGCTCGAAGCAGCCGATCTATTCCCTGAGCAGGACAAACCGACAGCACGGCAGATCGTCGCGACCTATCCGTACCGCCGCGCGGATGGCTCACTCGCTTACGAAGTCATGCGCTATCATCCGAAAGACTTCAAACAGAGGATGCCGGACGGTCGAGGCGGTTGGGTGTGGAATTTGAAGGCCCTAACGCCAGAGGACAGAGAGTTACCGTTCCGGCTACCGGAACTGCTCGACGCGATCAAGGGCAACCCTGGCGCGCCGCTTGTGATCGTCGAAGGTGAAAAAGATGCTCTCGCACTTTGGAGCCAAGGTACACCGGCCACGTGTAATGCGGCAGGTGCTGGAAAATGGAGATCGGGCCATTCGCGAGCGATCATCGAGGCTGGGTTCAAGGACATTTTGATTTGGGGCGACCGCGACGACCCCGGCAGGAAGCATGCGGTCAGCGTGTTCGAGTCTTTGCGGCGCGAAGGTTACGCAGGAACTTTTGGAGTATTCGAGCCCGCTTGCTCGGATGGTTGTAAGGACGCGTCAGACCTAATCGCGCACCACGGTGACGACTGGCCGGAACAACCTACACGGACGTTTCTAGATGACGATCGCGAGCTTTTACCTTGGGCTCGGGAGTACGGCACAGAGAGCATCGCTTTCATCGCTTCCATCGCTTCAAAGCCGCTACCAGGGGAAACAGGCGCAGAGAGCATCGCTTTCACCATCGCTTCCACCGCGAAAAGCGATGCGGAGCCGAGCCTAGAGCCAATTTTGAGCCGCGTAGGGATGCTCGGGAAGTACGCGAGCGCCCTCGCAAAAGAGCACCAGGTCGACCTCTCCTTCGCGTTCGCTACGGCGTTTGGTGTTGCTGGGATACCAGTCGGATTAGGCGCGACCGTCGAGATTACCGAAGGTTGGAAAGAGGCCGGAATCTTGCACGTTGTCATCGTTGCGCCTCCAGCAGAGCGAAAAACTCCTGTCCTGGTCGCGGCGATGAAAGCGCTATGGAGCGCCGAGAGCGAGGCGCGGGCCGCGCGAGACGCGGAGATCATCGAAGCCAAAGCGCAAGAGGTGATGCTCACTGTGGAACGTGACGCGGCGAAGAAAGAGGGCAGCCAAAGCCTCAAGAGTGCGATCACGAAGCTAGAGGCACACCAGATACCCAACCGCTTTACGGCAATCGCGAGCAAAGCAACCGGGGAAGCTCTTGAAGCCTTAGCCGCCGCTCAGGGGGAGAATATCGCCAGGGTGGCCGTCGTGTCCGACGAGGGCGGGGGGGTTTTTGGAGACTTGGCGCGGTACTCCAAGTCCGGAGCGAACTACGAAATCTTGCTCGCCGGTTACGATGCGGCGCACTTTTCAAGTCACAGACTGAGCCGGGCTGATGTAAGGGTAGATGAGTTGCGCGTGCCCTTGATGCTCATGGCCCAGCCGTCGGCGTGGGGCGCTCTAACCAGTGACAGCGACGCGGCAGGGAGGGGCTTGCTTGCTCGAATCTCGCCAGTGCGGCCTGAGTCGCTAGTCGGCACTCGGTTTGGGTTCGGGCCACCTATCGCGGAAGTTGTCGCGAAGGAATGGGCGGCGACGCTTGAGCACCTCTTTAGCGAGGCTTACGTAAGTGACCAGCCAAGGATGACCCTAAGCGCCGGAGCGTTTCATCTGTTCGAGCAGGTCAAGGACGAGATCGAGGCCCAAATGCTCACGACCTACCAAGGAGACTTGCTCTCAGGTTGGGCTGGCAAACTCGCCGGGCGGATGGTGAGGATCGCCGCGGTGCTGCATGCCGTGAACAGGGGGAGCCTCACGGGAGCGATCACGGAAGAAGAGATGACCGCCGCGGTCGAGATCGGTAAGTGGCTGGCCTGGCACGCACGCCGCGAATACGGGGGCGAAAACATAGCGCCGGTGCTGACAAAGGATGCGGCGCGACTCTTGGACTGGGCGGGGCGAAATGGTGGCGAATTCACGTCTACCGAGGCATTGCACGGGTTGTACGGCTGGCGACGGAATCGCTTCGACAAGGCGGCGGCTGAGTTGATGAATCTCGGGTTACTCGAACAGCTTGACGCGCGGGGGATTCGCTGGCGGGTAGTGCGTGGCGGCATGGAGCGACCAAAGAGCGATGCAAGCGATGAAAAAGCGATGCAAAAAGCGATGCCAAATCAACCCATAACCGCAGGTGAGAGCGTTGTAAGCGATGAAAGCGATGAAAGCGATGCTCTCGCGCTCGAGACCGAAAACGAAACCGAAGAACAGGAGGATGAAGTAATCATGACCGCTAACGAAGACAACGAAGGAGAAGAGAGAATGACCGAACCACGACGACTGATCAAGAAAAACGACCCGCCACGCTTTTGCGCGGAGTGCGGGCGTCCGCTCTCGAGATCCACTGGCGACCTTTGCAAAAGTTGCGAAATTCGGAGGCAGAGTCATGCCAGTTGAATGGAGGCATCATTGCGAGGACGATCACGACACCAGCGACGCGAGAAAGTATCCTCTGCTCGCTCATCGTCCGCGGGAGCTGAACGCCGCGCGCGGGCAGATCTTTGACGCTCTGGCCTGGGCGCTCGAAATTTGCCACGACACTGAGGAACCTTGGGATGAGGTCATGCTGCACTATCGGCCAGAGTTCAATCTCTCGGAGGAAGTCTCGGGCGGCTGGCTGTGGGATGCCGCAATCGAACTCATCGTGAAAGACGTTGAGTCCAGTCTCGCGTTTGCCAGGCTGAGGGGAGCGATCCATCGACCTCAGGAAGGGGGCCAGCAATGACGACCGCGACTGTATATGCAACCTCACTGGCAGCTCATATGGTCGCGCAAGAGGGCACAAGGCTCAAGGGGCTCGGATCAGCTGAGCGGCACGAGGCGATAGAGGCGCTCACCCTGAGCCTGACGGAGCATGAGCTGAGAGAACTGGCAAGGGTAGCGCTAACCGTAATCTCGTTCGAGGTCGGCACGGAAGCGCTCGCGAACCTGGATCGGATAGGCAGGCACGGTGCAATTTTCGGAACAGGAGGAAGGTAATGGCAAACGACATTGAGATTTTGGAGGCCGAGATAAAAGCGCACCACGCGATGGTCGAAGTGAAACAAGCGCGCTTTGATCGCGAGATTAGTTTCACGGAGTTCTATGGCCTTGTTGAGGCATTCACCAAGGCCGCGGCTGAATGGGAGACATTGAAGGACGGTGCGGACGATGGGAGGTCGGATTTTGAGTAACGGAAAGCGTGAGAGCGCGAAGCTGGAAGTAGCCAACAAGCGCGCAACGGCGTTAGAGCTGAGGCTACAGGGCATGACTTACAGGCAGATCGGCGATGCAATGGGAATTGCCGACAGTAGCGCTCACGACCTTGTGACGGCAGCGCTGCGAGAGATCCCCGCGCCTGGCGTAGAACTACTGCGTCGCGAGCAAGGGGAGACGCTACGCCTCATGCTCCGTCATCTGTGGCCGAGAATCGAGCGTGGAGAGCCACGCGCTATCGAGGTCGGGGTGCGTATCCTTGAGCGTCAAGCAAAGCTACTCGGGCTCGACGCACCCGCGGTGAAACAGGTCGAAGTCATCACGAAGGAAGCAATCGAGGCCGCGATACTCGACCTTGAGCGCGAAATCGCCGAGCTCGAAGAATGAGCCTGAACAGGGAACTGTATATATTGCGCCGAATGGATGACCGCGGGAGTGTCTGTTTCGGGGCTCCCGTGGCCCCTACGGTTTTCGCCTTAAGAGTCGCGGAAACCAAGAACACGTACTGTTACACCTCTTGAGCTGGACGTATGTGGCCGAGTGCATGGCATTCGTGGCCCTTGTCCTGGCCCCTACGCTGGCCCCTATACCCATTCGACGATAGCCGATGTATCAAAACGGGATCTCTGGCCCCTACTCTGGCCCCTAACGTTATAAGTCCGCTGAACTGGGAGAATCGGTAGTTCTCTCGCTGATGTGTGGACTGCATACACGCCTTGAGACTGCATAAGACAACGCTAGATAGGGTATCCCTGATTTGCACGCAGGAGGTCAGGGGTTCGAGTCCCCTCGTCTCCACCAAGGGCCGTTTGTGAAACTGCCCTATTCACGTTTGCGAAACTCGCCACAAGCCGGTTTCCCCGTGCTAAAGGTGCCTCATGGGAGCGAAAATCTTAGAGATCTTGGGCTAGGGCTCAGTTGTCAGCCCAAAAATGGCTCACACCCCGGTTTCGGGGCGTGAGGGATCAACTCTTGTTGGGTTGATTGTTTCAGTGAGGCTTGTCTAGGGTTCTGGCGGAGTCTCTTTGTGAACTTGATAGTCCTTGAGACTCTCTCCACTTCTTCGGTTCGACGACCCAGGGGCGCCGGCGATGGCCTGTTCTGTCAGGAAACTCCTGATCTTGCGGATGTTTGCCGCCAGGGTGATGAACGTCGTGAACAGGAATTGACTCACAAACCCTGCCGCACGCCTCCGACCCGGGTCATGGAGAGCACCATAGTCGGCATCCTTGAGATATCCATTGAAGCCCTCAATGGTATTGCGAGCATGGGCATAGCGCTTGTGCCACTCCGTACTTCCATAGAGAAGCTTTTGGGAAAACTTCGCCCCAGCTGTGGGGCCAAAGGTGACGCTCTCGCTATTGGTGCAGATCTTATCGGGAGATTCGGGAGGATTTGCGATCGCAGGGAGACCAGCCTTCTTGGGTCTTAGCTTCCTCTTCTTCAGTTCACACGTGACCGTCGGAGACGCACCAGCTGCGGGGCACATCATCGGAACGTATCCGTCGGCGTCGGGTCTTGCCTTGGGACGCAAGAGATAAGCTCGACGCGATTCGATCCTCGCGGCATAGGTTGGCTCGTCGATCTTTCCCTCTCGGAAGTCCTTCGTGGCATCGATGAGTGCTTGGGGCATGGCTGGGCAGAACCAGTTCCCTTCGACCAAGATGGCACCCGCATAGTTATCCTGTATCCCCAGTTGATTCCTCTGGTAGTCAAAGCACAGCTCAAAGCCCATTGCCCGTAAGGGAAGCTGGAGTGCCTCTAGCTTGGAGTTGGGCAGATAGGCGCGGTCTGCGACCACCCAGGTAGGTTGATGTCCCCGGGCAATGATTGAGGCAAAGACTTCCCTCGCATGACCCGCGATGTTAACCCCTGGCTTATCGAAGTCGATACCCACAACGATTCTCGGGAACCGATCGTCTTTGGAGTCAGATGCTAACACCACAAGCGTCGCTTCATAGCCCCAGAACACTGACAAACGTCTGCTCTCCCCATCGTCGCGGTGATCTCCATCGCGCTTGTACCATGCTCCATCAGGCTCTCGACTGACATACTTGGATCGAGCGGTGGTTCCCTGTTTCCCGAATATAACAACCAGGGTGCCGTCAATGCAATAGAGGTGCTTAAACCTTTTCCAAATGTCAGGGTCTCGTTCGGCTGCCCAACGATAGCTTGTCTCCAAAAAATTATTACCGACCAGCCGGAGTTGTTCTAGCTTGTACTCGCTCACACTCTTGTCACGTTTGGCCTTGACTTGTTCCCACTCTTCCTTGGTGAGTCGTCTGCGCTTTGGGTAGGGATAGGGGTCGATGAGGCTGGTACAACGTTGCCACGCCCGATAGATTCGATCGTAGTAAACCTTTCTCGTCGTAGTCCCGCACTCAATCTCTAGCTCTCCCGGATGCTCGCGCACAAACCATTCGAGGAGCTCTGCTGCGACCGAAAACAGAAGCGGCCGATTCAAGAGCGCCAGTGCTTGCAAAAGAATCAAGAGTGTGCGGTCACTCACGTAGGCGTTTCTACCGCCAGGTCGTTTCTTCTTCCGTTGCCGTTCCTGACAACGCAGGTTGGCGAGCTTGGTACACGTGCCAGAGTCGTCGATCAACTCTGCTGCGAGTTGCATGGCCTCAAAGGGCTGGTTCTTATCGAATTGATTCTCCCCTTCCTTCACGAGATGCTCCTCGGAGTGCGCATCGCCCGTCGGTACTCGGCGAGGTCGGGCTCCTCAACGAAGGACAGGTATCGGTTGAATCCATCAAGACCATCGGTGCCAGAGGCTCTACGGAGACAAAGGATTGGTGTTCCAAGGCCCAGGTGCGTACAAATCCAGGTGGCCCGCAGTCGAGGGAGAGAAGGCTTTGGTCCCCTCCCAGCTGAGCGAGCGGTGAAAGCACTCACGGCATTGTTGTTGTAACTGGTGCGCCTCACGCCAAAGAGGGGCCGCCCAGATTCGATATCACCGACGGCCTCAATGATGAGATCCTCCCACTCGGCCAGTACCGGCACCTCCCTCGCTCTCCTCCCCTTCACACACAACACGACCCCGTCTCGGCCAATGAGTACGTCGTTCACTCGTAGGCGCACCAGGTCTTCAGTGGTGAGGCCAGCGCCAGCCCCGGCCCCAAGGAGAACCTGGGCATCACGGCGCTTGTTGCGGGTGTTCTGTCCACGAGCCCAACTTCTGAACCCGATGAGTTCTTTGTCCGTGTAGGGAGCGAGAACTCTGGCAGGTTGATAGCTCAGGTGGCTGATTCGGTAACTCCCATCCTGGAGCTCGCGCAGTACACGCTGAACCATACGAATACGGGATCGGTAGGTACCGAGAGCATTCGAGGTGAGTGAGGGGGCAAGTTGTGCAAAGCACTGCTCGATGAGCGCAGTATCAAAGACGAGCTCGCGACGTAACTCATGCCCTGAGCTCTGCCAGACCCACAGACCAAAGCGGACCAAGACCGACATGAGCTCAAGTGCGCGCTCAGTGTCTAGGACCGGCCCAACATCTGCCATGATGTTATAGACAAAGGGGCGGATCGCATCCCAATACTGCTCTGGAATCTGGGGGCGGTACCTCGCTAAGGGACTCGGCAGCCTCTCCTCGATCGGAGATAGATCGTGAGAATCTGACCCAACATCGTTGGGATCTGGTACGATAGACATCGCAGGTAGTTATTCTCCTTGCACTCATTGACATCGAGTCACTCAGCTGTCGTCAAACTTCAGAGTGGCTCGATGTTTATTTTTAATGAATTTTATGTTGATCTACATGGCTAACGGATAGGCATCGCCTCCATGGTCGGTACCGAGAAGTTGAGTTTGCTCTGGTGAGGGCTTATCAGGGACGAGGCGGAACCGTCCTCGATCGACGTTGGTGATCTGTCCGCTCCTGTGATAAAGCCGAAATAGACACGCTCTTAGCGTCGCCATTGGCTTCACACCATCTGGCATCCAGCCTCGTGCAACAAGCTGTTCTGCAATCTCATTCGCATTCCAGGCATGAGAAGGACGAGTCCGCATGACTGTGAGCACCGCCCGAGAGACACTGGGTACCTCTCGGTCGCTTTGGACCCCGGTATCGCTCTCAGGCTCATAGGCTGGAACCCCCACCTTACTGTCCTCCGATCTCGTGTGTGAGTCCTCGAGTCCGAGGAGCCGTGAAAGTTCTCGGTACGTAACCTCCAGGGCCTCAACCCGCAGCTTGGCATGCGCTAGCTGAGCTTGGGCTTTTCGAAGCTCGCGGCTGACTAGCTCGAGAAGTTCCTTGTAGTCGGGTGAGCCTTCAGATGAGGACTGCTGCATGCTATCGATCATACACCGTATGCGCCACGATTTGTCCCAAACAGAGAAAAAGGTCCCTCGATGCTAGGTTGCCTTCTTGGATCACTTTCCTTGGACAAGAATTCTACGTATGGGTTCTCTTGACTCTGGTCGCGCCTAACAAGGTACGTTCCCTGGTCACAACTACTATTGAGCTGCCGAGATCGCTCGCGCCTGTGTCAGATCTTCGTTCCTGATCAAGCGTACAGCTTACGTTTTGTGTAACCGATGCGATAGTATCGCAGCACACATCTCTACTATTGAGCGAGTGGATACGTATAGTGTGCAACATTACATAGGGTCATTCGAATACTCCGATCCCTCTCCACTCGTTGCGGATGTCTTGAGACAACATACGCACCCTGATGAAACAGCTCCTTGAACTCCTTCCTTGGTGCACCTACCGACGGACAGGATGCCTTTTCATGAATAATGGTGCGTCTGTGCATGCCTGATGTTCCCCCAGTCGTCACCGACGGCGATGTTGAGTCGGCCCGATGTTCTCGAAAAGGGTGAAGAACTACCGCAGAACGAGCCTGGTCAATCTCGCCAACAGTGCAAAGATGCGATTGGTTGTTGTACCGGCTGTCTTGGCCGAGGTGGACAGACACGGGAAAAACATGGCAAGTGATGAGTTGATCGATGTCAATGAGTTCTTCGAAACTTATCGGACCCGCTAGCTTTGAGTGCTGCGTTGCACCGAGGCCTCCTGGGACCCTCTCAAAGAGGATGGAGACGAAGGTTGCGATGCTTGCCAAGATCGATCCTGATGACGTATCGTCGGCTAATCTGGGGATAACGCTTGGCTGCCTGGTATCTCACCAGCAACCGTCGTGTTCGCAAGGGTTTCTATGGTTCTGGGGTCGATCCCAAGTCCATGATGAATGGTTGCAGGGATGGCGGTCACCGGAGCGGTGGCCCAATCATGGTCCCCTGGTCTAAAACTCCTACCCCGACCCCCAATCATCTGCTCACCCGAATACCACTTCCTGTCTTGAACGAGCACTCTCCCAACCACTCCGCTAAACCTCCTGTTAGATGATAATCTTTCGGGAATATCCCAAAAGTCCGTGCAAACGTCGGCACGATGTGTTAGGTTCTCAAGTGAACCAGACGATAATGCTGGTAGCGATGATTACCATAAGGGGGTAGTGATGAAGGTACGGAACATCGTTCGAGGGGGGCGGTCGTAGCCCTGAGTCTTGGACTGGCTAGTGTTGGGACTGGGATGGGGTTGACGGCGAGTCATGGCAACGCGATCGCCCAGCCCAACTCGTCCGGCACCGCCATGAATAGTCTGTCAACCTCAAGTGTGTCGGTAAACCCTAACTTGGTTTGTGATCCTGGAGTGACCTGTGGTAGTCCTCAAGCCATGGAGCTCCTGACCTCTCGAACCTACCATGGCGAGACGTTTGCAGTTTGGCAGATGGACGAACCCGGCTACAGTGGCTGGATAGCAGTAGGGTGTGGGGTTGGGCTTCTTGTTGGTGGGGTTGTGGTTATCGCACAGATGGCAACTAATGTCGAAGTGGATATTGATGAATACCAAGTTGCAGTTTCGTGCTCCAAAGGTGCCCTAGGAGCGGAAATCACTAGTATCATTCACTCGATCTTTGTGACTCCACCTCTTGACGCTAGGCCCAGCCCGTTAGGTACGATAAAATGGGTATTCGTATTCTGTGATTGAAACAGGCTCTCCTTAGCCGGTTGTTCATCCATCAACGTTCTGTTGAAATGGCGATATCGTCGACGGTGTGTTGAAGCACCCGACCGTGTTGATCACCCTCCAACCGGGCTGTGCTTTCATGATAGCATGTCATGCTTTTCGGCATTGGTCAGGCTCTTATCGTTCTGCCGTAACTTGTCCGTCTTTATCAGCGTTATATCATTACCAACATTTAACATGGGCACACCCGCGCGGAAGCCGGGGTCGCAAAGTCATAGGGTCTTCCGTCCTGACGCGTCGGGACTAGATAGCCTGACTGCCCGTCAATCAGACGGCGTGTTCTTCTCTCGGCTTCCGCACCTGTCCCATCCAGCGAGTATCCCTGTATGGAGGCGACGATGGCTGAGATTTTGGTGTTATCTGCCCACATTCGCATCGATTTTGCGCTGCATGGGGTCTGGCGCGGTCGCCGCTTTATCCCCCTTCCCGCTCGCACGTGGGCCATTTTGGCCTATCTAGCCCGTCATCCCAATACCGTCATCGCCAATGATCAATTATTGGCGGTTGGCTGGCCGGGGGAACCTCATGTGCCCGATGACCTGGGACGTCATATTCACCGCATTCGTCAGGCCGTCGAACCCCATCCGCACCATCCCCAATGGGTAGTGACCTATCGCACCGTCGGTTATTGTCTGCGCATGCCGTCGACACAGTCTCCGTTCGTGTCGTAAATATCCGGCCTTCCACGTGTGGCGCACCTTGTGAGAATTCCGCCGCGATCTTGTGGAGCTTTGGCCCGCAATCCCTTGGGCCATCGAGTCTTTCGGGCTTCAAAAAGTGTCGGAAACATGCCGGATTACTGTCGGCCAAGTGTCGGTTTCGGGCGTTACGCTCAAAGTGCCTTCGGGCGATGATCTAGAGATATTAAGAGGAGGAAAAGTCAATGGCGTGGTATTTTGGATCGGACTCAGGGACTTCCAGTAATCCGTGCGGAATGAATTTTTATCTCGGCCGCATGGGCTACGGCACTACGGTGAGCATCTATTGGACTGTCACGAGTACTTCTATTCCAGCCTTTGCCTACTGGAACATTGAAGGCCCAGGAAATACCCCTTCTGGAAAGACGTATCAAGAGTGGGGAGCAGAACAGGCTCAGGCTTTCTGGAACCAATTTTGGAACCAACAATATCCCGGCGGATATCCTAGGGGTACAATGTTTGGCTCTGTATCGCTCGGTAGCGGCGGCTTGAATACTGCGAATGACTCTACGGCTTGGAGTGAAAATCAAGCCGTCGTAGAAGGCTTTCTGAATGAGCTTGCAAAGTTAAATGCGGCAAACTCTTTCTCGTCGTCGACTACGCTGGGTCTCTATGGCAGTCAAACGGGGGAATTCCAGGATCTTCTAGACTCCAGTAACTGGACTTCGCCAGAGCCCATTGTGGTATGGATCGCGGCTACCCAGTCCTCGCAAGATTGTACCACCGTGGAGGGACAGTATTGTCCAATGCCAACGGTGGGTGGATACTTTCCGATGATCTGGCAGTATTACCAGGACCCGGATTACGATGTCACCCCATATGCCGGGGGCGTGAATAGCAGTTCCAATTACACGTGGCATCCCACCACACCACCGGGTATTTGTTGAATGGTCGTGCAGGTCGTGCTACTCGTGCACGACCTGCCATTGTTTTCCGTCGTTGTGAGATTGCCATAAAGACAAGGTGTTCGCCTGAGTGCTTTGCGAGACGATCCATCCCGTTTGACCGAAGAACTTTACGCTAAGGGGATGAATGGTCGAGGGAAGGGTTGAAACGTCTTGCCACGTGTGACCGCTCGTCGAGGTGTGGTCCAATTGCACCTGATGCCCTTTCGCGACAATATCCCACCCATCTTGAGATGTGATCCAGTCCATGGAGACCAAAGATGCATTAGCACGGGTCCAAATAGGCGTCCATGTGGTTCCGCTAGTCGTCTTGTAAAGCACAGTATAGTTATGGTATTTCACGATGTTCTGAGAGCCGATATACGGCACATTTAAGGTGGTAGAGAGGTAGCCAACGCCATTGACAAATGTAGGTGATTTAAATGCCTCCAAGGAGGCCTGCAGTTGTGGTCGGGGATTGTTCATAGCTTTGGGAGGCACCCAGTTCGGGAGTGGTAGTGCCACCGGACTCCACGACGCGCCGCCGTTTGTAGAGTCCATCAGGGCAGGGGAGCCAACGCCGTCAGAGATTGCCCATGCTCGAGTGGAGGATGTCCACGCAACCGCAGCGAATGCCCCGTTGGCGGTGATGTACACAGGTGCGGATGAAACATGACCATGCGACAAGGTCCACATGGCTTGCGGGCCGGTTTGCATGTCCACTGGACCCGACAACAGCACCGATCCAAACGATCCATCTGGAGAGTGGGTGGTGACATTCACTTGAGCCTGAACCACAGGCCATGGCGCATTGAGTTGATGTGTTGCCCAGTGTACACCACCGTCGTCAGTATAGCTTAGGATGACATCACGAGCCCCTTCTTTTGTAGCCACCCAAGCGGTTTTTGCATTGACGGCATCCATTGTCAGGATGGTTGGAGATTTCAATACGCTTACCCATTTTTTGCCGGATGTTGTGGTCCGGAAAATTTGATTCGACGAGCTGGCCCATCCCGTGGCGCGACTGACCATAACGATGGTTTTCGCCTGTTCTAATGGAGATGCTCCCGTCACAGCGGCTTTGGATGCACTGTGATTCTGCGCAGAAGTCGGAGGGGAAGCGTCTTGGATTCCGCATCCTGATAATACCGCGCCCCCCAGTATCACTAAGGCACCAAGAGGTACCACGAACAGGTTCTTTGTCATATCACTACACCTTCCTGCGTGCGGCTTTTGAAATGTCTATTAACTAGAACGACAGATGGAGCCATGCGGTTACGCACTGAGCCTAGAACCACCGACCCACCCGAGGAATTGGTCTCCAAAAACAGAAGAAAGTGCCCCCTGAGCTGGTAGAATGGAAGTTAGAAAGCACCCAAAACGACCAACCAAGGAGAACACTTTCTGTGAGC
>JAKAQL010000070.1 GCA_021822605.1 Actinomycetes bacterium | reverse complement strand
TACTTGAGCTGGGAAAACCCTTCAAGCACCCCCAGGAACCCCCTCTCATTTTCTCCTCATTTTGGGGGTGGGTTGTTCAGCAGAGTCCTAGGTCGACGCTGGTGACCAAACGGATGAGCAGCGTTGTGTCTCAACGATGGTACGCTGGGGCGCGACCAGGGATCTCATGAGGTGAGCGCCCTCGACACCACATCCAGCGGTGAAGCATCTTGGCGCTTGCTGCCGCTTCGGATCGGCTAGCCTCCAAGGTGTGGAGAGAGCCCCTGAAGGTTGGAGCATGCAAGGGGCGAAGCTTGTCCGTCGTATCGAACTCGATAACTACTGGAAGGTTGTCGTCGCTAGTTTGGCGATATCGTTGGTGGCGATCTGGCGCAACCACCACCCAACGCTCATCGTAGAGTTTGGGGGCCTCGTGGTCGAGCTCTCCAGCCACGACGTGGGTGCAGTGACCGAGCGAGACCTCGAACTCGCTCGGCTGATCGATTCGCTGATCCCGCCACGCGGATCGAACCGAGACTAGAGGACGGGCAAAAACCTGTGTTGCCTGGTTTCAGGCTTCGTATGGTTGTGACCAGCGAATCCGGTGGGCCGTGGCTGGGCTGTTCTTTGGACGAAGATGACGGGCGGTCGAGGGATACGATTGCCGGCCAGGATCAGACGGTGCGGTCAGGTGATCTCGTCTGAGTCAGCGGATGCGCAGGTCGAGGCATGGAGCCTGCGAGATCCAGCCGGGGTCTGGTACCCTGCCAAGGCCAGCCCCGGTGGGGCGCTCGATGCTTCCGTCATCGGAGAGAACGAAGGGTTCCGTCAGATCGTTAGCGAAGTAGTGATTGCTGGCTGCGAGATCGCCGACGCGGTCGAAGGCAGGGTGTGAGGCGAGGGCTACGTTGTGAGCCCGACCGATACCGGTCTCGAGCATTCCGCCAATTCTGAGGTGTAGTCCTTCGTGCTGACAGCGCTCGATAATCTTGAGGGATTCGACGTATCCCCCAACTCGGCTTGGTTTGAGATTCACCGTAGGTGTCATCCCAAGCCGAAGCGCGGTGATGATGTCGTCGACACACCCGATCGACTCATCGAGCCCGACTGGGGTCACCAGCCGCTTCGCCAGGTCCGCGTGGCCAACGAAGTCTCGTTCTGAAAGGGGTTGTTCAATGAGCGCGACACCGGTGTCGCCGAGGCGAACGAGGTGCTCCTGGCTCGTGCCAGCATAGCTCCCATTGGCATCAAGAACCAGATGGTCCAGTGGAAAGTCCGTTCTGCTCAGTTCAAAGATTGCTGTGTCGGTTTCGGGTGCCACCTTTGCCTTGAAGAACCGATACCCCCTCTCATGGAGGTCGGTGAGCTCCAAGAGGAGGACCTCCATCTCTCCAGTCATCGAAAGGGAGACGCCTGCGGGGATGTGGGTGTTGTCAGCAGGTACCCCCAGGAGTTGGGCCAGGCTGACACCATCGTGTCGCGCCCACAGGTCAAAGAACGCCATCTCGATACTTGCTCGAGCCATCTGGTTTCCCTTGACCGAGGCCATGATGCTGGCGATCTCGAAGGGTGAGGAGAACTCGACGCCGAGCAGTGGGGTCAGGTGATGTTCGATGATTTCAAGACAAGTGGAGACGGTTTCAGGCCAATAGCTCGGGTCATTCTGGGCGCTGATCTCGGACCAGCCGCTTATCCCGTCCTGAGAGACCAGCTCGACTAGGTAGGTTTGCTTCGCGCGCTGGACACCTTCTGCCGATCGGAAGGGCTTCAGTAGTTCGAGATTCACTTTGTACAGTCGAAGGCGTGCGAGTCGGATCACGTGAGATCAGGATACCGCTGGTACTCCGGAAAGTTGCCAAAGAGGCGGGACTCGCTTGGTCCTTCGGTGACTGCTTGGACCAGATACTCACCGCCAACGAAGGCACCCTTCCATGAGGCCCCTCTTCCTCCGAAAGGTTCGGCTCGATCCCCTCGGGACTTAGCCTGGTTGATACCCACCTTAAAGGCGTTCACCTCCTCCGCGAGGTTCTTGGCCAGCCCTAGATCATCGCTGGCGATCGAGGAGACGAGGGCGCCGTTCGAGACATTCATCTTTGCCAGTAGTTCGGCCGTCGTGTCGACGATAACGAAGGTGTCTACAGGGCCGAATGGCTCGGCATGGTAGAGCGGCGACGCACGAGGCGGATCAAGGATGGCAACGGGTGCTACGTAGGCAGCCAAGTCCTGGCCGTCGATGAAACGTCCTGGATCTAGCTCGCCACGATAGATGGGTACACCACCACGATCGATCGCATCGCTGATGTTGGCCCGCAGTTCGGCCGCCTTGGCGGCGTTGATCACCGGTCCGAAGTCCACGTCGGGAATCGGGTCCTCAGGATTTGCGACAGCGAGCGGATGACCAACGGTCAGCGAGGATACGATCGGGATGTACATGGCGAGGAAGTCATCGAAGAGTTGTCGTTGAATAACATAGCGAGGGTAGGCGGTGCACCGTTGCTTGGCGTACTCGAAGCCCTTCTTGATCATGGGAGCAAGCAGGTCCCACTGGGAGAAGTCCCAGATTCCCCAGGCGTTAAGCCCCTCCTGTTCGAGCATATGGCGCTTATCCGTTCGTACCAGGTCGGATGCGATCTTGCCGCCAGTGTCTCGTCCACCAACAAAGGCCAGTGCGCCGATCTCGGGTGAGCGTACGAGCACGGAGGAGAGCTTGCCACCTAGCCCGCTGACGAGGGTTACGGGCAGACCCTCGTCGATCGCAAAGGACATGGCGAGGGTGAGTGCCACGACGCCCCCATCGGTTGGTGCCTTCGCGATCACGGCGTTACCTGAGAGCATCTGGACATAGAGGGCATGGGCCAGCACTGACAGGGGGTAGTTCCACGAGGCGATGTTGGAGACCGGTCCAGGTAGTGGGCCCCGCCCATCGAGCATCCGGTCGATCTCACCGAGGTACCACTCGACGCCAGAGGTTGTTCGATCGACCGAGACCAGTGCCTGACGATACGGCTTGCCGATCTCCCAAGTGAGCAGCAGTGCCAGCAGCTCACGGTGTTCAACGATTTTGGCGATGGCGCGCTCTGTTCTGGCCTTTCGCTCGGCTAACGGGACCTTGATCCACTGGAAATGATCGGCGACGCAGCTATCCAGTGCTGCGGCTGCCTGGTAGGTCTCGAGGAGGAGGGGTCCGTGAATGCGGGTTTGGTCGATCGGGGAGGTGGCAGGATGCACTTCGCCCTCCTCTCTCCACTGACCGCCCCAATAGTTTGCTACCCCGGATTGCGTAAAAGCCCGTGGAGCAATGGCGGCTGCCTGTGCGTAGAGTTCTTCCCAACTTGTTCCAGGCTTGAGTTGCATAGGTTCCTTCCAGGGCCGACGATCTCTATGGCATCTCGGATTGCGCAGTGTGCACGCCGCCATGGTGAACGGGGTGTTCGGATGAACCAATGAGATCGGGTCTTCGTCTTTGAGACCAGCTTAGTGGCTAGGCTGGTGGAGGTAGGTGCACACTTGCGCGATGGGTTGAGCTGGTGAGGGAGGACGAACGCGAACGTTAACGGGTCTGGCGATCGTAGGGCCGACGGCGTCAGGCAAGACCGACTTTGCCCATGCGCTCGTCCTTCGCCATCGCGATCTTGTGCCTGTCGCTGTCGATGCACTGACGGTCTATGACAGCTTGCCCATCACCACGGCGATGCCAGAGCCCGAGGAGATCGTTCGACTCGGTTATCGCTGTATGGCACATGTGTCGGTCGGCGAGGAGTACTCGCTCGGCCAGTTCCTCCAGGATCTCGGGGTTGAACTCGATCCGCTCGATGAGCGGGGCCAACGGCCGCTGTTCGTGGGGGGGACAGCGCTCTGGGTTCGGGCGGTGGTCAACGGTTTTACGCCACCGCGTGGGGCTCTCGGCCTGCGGCGCTGGTTAGAGGTGCGACTGCAGGAGGCAGATGATGACCGTTCTACCCACCACCTCCTGGCCCAAGTCGATCCAGCTGCCGCGATGATGATCGACCCACGTAACCGTCGACGTCTCATCCGCGCCCTCGAGGTTGCGCTTGCGAGTGGTGGATCAGAGACGGTGGTCGGTGATCGTCTGGGTGTTGATTGCCCCGGGCTCTACCCCCAGATCGGGCTCGCACTTCCTCCCGAGGTGCTTGCTCGCCGAATCTCGACTCGTATCGAAGCCCAGATCGCCAGGGGGTGGGCTGATGAGGTGGCGCGCGTACTGGCAATGGAACCATCACGGACTGCGCGTGCGGCTATTGGCGTCGCTGAGCTCGGCGACTATTTAACGGGCAAGTCCTCATTGGATGAGGCAATTGAGCTCATCACCAGGCGGACTCGTCGTCTTGTGAAGCGCCAGTTGAGTTGGCTCCGGCGAGATCCGCGGATCCTCTGGGTATCGAGCATCGACGAGGGTCTGCACCTTGCCGATCGACTCTTGGATGAGATGATCAACCCTGTTCAGCGTGCAAGCGCAAAAAGTTTGACCCCGATGACCTCACCAGCGACGATTCGGAACGATACGGTACTCTCGACCACTACCACGGCTGCGACGATGCATAAGGATTGCTTTGACGATCGAGGAAGCGGTGCAACGCGAGGAAGCGGTGCAACGCGAGGAAGCGGCGCTCATGAGAGCAGCGCTAGTGAAGGGGAAGCATCCCCAAGAACGAGTCATTCACAGACTTTTGAGAGGAGAGAAGACAAGTTGCAACTAGTGAAGTATTCGGGAGCAGGCAACGATTTTCTCGTGGGTGAGGCGCCTCGGCAACTACCCGACACGGAGTTGATCGCGGCATTGCTGAACCGAACCCATGGCGTGGGTGCCGACGGCCTGATTCTGGTTGAGTTGACTGACGCGCAACGTCCAAGAATGCACCTCTACAACCAAGATGGATCGCGCGCCGAGATGAGCGGTAATGGTCTGCGCTGTCTTGGCCATTACCTGGTCGAACGCCGCGGCCTTGGACCCACACTCTCGATCCTGACCGATGCGGGGGTTCGTCAGTATCGGCTTGTTGAGCAGAGCAACTGGGCCTGGCTGGGTGAGACCACCATGGGTACGGTGAGTATGACTGTCGAGCCTGACGGGAGCTTCCTGGTCGACGTTGGCAATCCTCATCGCGTGATCGTCATGGATGGGTTAGTCGCACTCGAAGGACTCGATATCGCCGCCGAGGGGGCCAAGCATCAGGGCCTCGCCCTTGAGACCGATGGCATCAACGTCGAGTGGATCGTACGGAGCGAGGATGGCTGTGTGATGAGGGTCTTTGAGCGTGGTGTCGGACCGACGATGGCGTGTGGGACTGGTTCCGTAGCGGCCGCTTGGGTTGCTCGACATCTTGGTTGGATACGTGAGCGTGCGGTCGTAGAGAACCCAGGAGGTGAGCTGACGATCCATTTTGGGACCTCTCCACCCACTTCGGTGGGTGTCGGAGCTGCCGATCAGGGAGACCCTGAGGTATGGCTGCGGGGCCCATCGCTGCTGATCGCTGATATCACACCAGCTCGGTGGTTGTTTTCCTTATGACCCTTATCGAACGGAGCTTTCAAGAACGTATTCTGTTGGTCGGGGTTGCGGCGAGCGGTCGTGAGCGGCAGATGGTCAACGATCAGCTCGACGAACTTGCCAGTCTGGTCGACACCGCAGGTGCTCTGGTCGTGCACCGGGAGATCCAGGTCCGTGAACGTCCCGATCCAGCTACCTATATCGGTAAGGGCAAGGTGGAGGAGTTGGCTGCGCTCTCCGAAAGCTTCGACATCGATACGGTGGTCTTCGATGACGAGTTGACCCCCGGCCAGCAGCGCAACCTTGAGAAGGTCCTGGGCAGAACGGCCATCGACCGTACGGCAGTGATTCTTGATGTCTTTGCTCAAAATGCAAGGAGTCAGGAGGGTAAGGCTCAGGTTGAGCTCGCATTGTTGCGGTACCGACTGCCACGGCTAGTGGGTCGACGAACAAATCTGTCTCAGCAGGTCGGAAGGATTGGTACACGTGGCCCGGGCGAAACGAAGCTCGAGGAGGATCGTCGGCGCATTCAAGAACGCATCGGTCAGCTGCGTAGAGAATTGGCCACGCTGGAGCGGCAACGAAGACTGCAACGCAAGTCGCGTCTCTTTGGGCGCAACTCGCAGGTCGCGCTCGTCGGCTACACCAACGTCGGCAAGTCTTCTCTGCTCAATGCGCTCACGGGTGCCGATGTCGTGGTCGAGGATCGTCTCTTTGCAACACTCGACCCCCGTACCAGACGCCTGAAGCTTCCAGGAGGGGAGACGATCCTCCTTGCCGACACCGTCGGATTCATCCGTAAGCTCCCCCATCAGCTGATCGAGGCCTTTCGGTCAACCCTCGACGCGGTCGCGGAGGCCGATCTTTTGATCCACGTCGTTGACGCCTCAAGTGAACACGCGCTTGACCAGATGCGCGAGGTGCGAGCGACACTAGCCGAGATTGGAGCAAACCAGGTGCCTGAGTTGGTGGTGTTGAACAAGATCGATCTCGGCTATGCATCGAACGACCTACCACCTGGAATTCCCATCTCGGTAGTTTCGGGGGAGGGTATTGGTGATCTACTCGGGGCGATTGGAGATCGTCTTCGGGCGCTCAACCGTGTTGAGATCTTTCGAGTACCCTTCGATCGAGGAGACATTCTCGCCGAGATCCATCGGGAGGCCGAGGTACTTTCAGAGGAGAGCCTCGATGGTTGCATGGAGATTAGGGTCCGTGCTGACGATGCCGCGCGAGCGCTTCTGCGCCGCCATATCGAGGTCGACGGTGTGACGGAGGAGACTGCAGATGATTCCGATATCTCACACTGAGATTCAGAGCGGTTGTAATGAGACCTTGGTGCTCGGGGACGGTTAAGGTGAGAATGTGAAGGAGTTTGCATCAACCGGGGGCCAGACGGTTGCGACGCTGCGCGAGATCGCCTTTGAGAGTGGACTCGAGGTGATCGATGCTGCCGTTGGATCACCGGTGGATCCGCCTCCAGCGGTCGTGCCGCGACTGTTGGCCTCCTCGGGTGCGGAGCGTTACTATCCTCGTGCTGACGGATCGGTCGCCTTCAAGGAGGCGGTCTTGGCTTGGTTGGGGGGCGATATCGGTGTCGATCTCGATACTCACCAAGTGGGCGCGACTATCGGATCCAAGGAGTTTATCTCCTCTTTGCCGCTGATTCTGGCCAGGCGACGACCTGACCGCGATGTCGTGCTCATCCCTCCGATCGCCTACCCGAGTTACGCCGTGGGTGCCAAGTGGGCAGGCCTTGAGGCTTACCGGGTGCCTGCTAAGGTGGACGGAACACTCGATCTTGGTGCGATTCCAGAGGAGGTAGCGAAGCGGGCGCTCTTGTTGTGGGTCAACTCTCCCAACAATCCGACAGGGCTGATTGAAGATCTCGCACCGGTGGCCCACTTTGGAGATCGGCACGGGGTGATTGTGGCCTCTGACGAGTGCTATCGTGACTTCGGTTGGACCAGTGAGCCCCAGTCGCTGCTCGAGTATGGTTCCACTGGTCACCTGGCGCTCTACTCGTTATCGAAGCGTTCAAACCTCGCTGGGCTTCGCATTGGCATGTATGCCGGTGATGGTGACCTGGTGCAGGAGATCGCGCAAGCCAGACGCGAACTTGGACTGATGCCGCCAGGTCCTGTGCAGGCGGTAGCGGTTGGAGTCCTAGGGGATCGAGAGCATGTCTCTGAGCAGCGTCGCCGGTACGCCGAACGCCTGCGCCTCCTCTCCAGTTGGATAGGAGATCTGCTTGGGACCTCGGTCGGGCTTCCTCAGGGTGGCATCTACCTCTGGGTGCGAGCGACCGAGGAGTTCAATCATGACGGTGCAGCAGTCGGGGTGATGCTTGCGAGCAAATTTGGATTCGTCACTGCACCGGGCGGTGACTATGGTGACGCACGTTTCCTCCGCATCGCAATGACGATATCTACCAAACAGATGGAGACACTAGCGTCGCGGCTCGGTTGACCCGGGTAGGTTGAACCGGTATGGTTCTTTCTGCCGAGATCGAGGCGCTCTATGAGCGTCGTAGCGCTCTCTCACCCGATGATGTACATGCAAGACGACAGGTCTTTGAGGTTCTTACCGAGCTCGACGAGGGCAGGCTGCGGGTGGCGGAGTTCGATGACTCCACCGGTACCGTCGTGGTCCATGAGTGGCTGAAGAAGGCGATTCTGCTCTCTTTCCGACTCCGTGGTCTATCGACCCATACGGTTGGGCCCTTTGAATTTGCGGACCGCCTTCCCTTGAAACGCGACTATGCAAAGGCGGGTGTACGTGTCGTCCCTGGGGCCTCGGCACGCTTTGGTTCCTACCTTGGCCCGGGCGTCACGCTGATGCCGAGCTATGTCAATATCGGTGCTTGGGTGGGGTCTGAGACGATGGTAGACACCTGGGCAACCGTTGGTTCCTGCGCCCAGATCGGTGAGCGCGTCCACCTGTCCGGAGGAGTCGGGATCGGAGGGGTGCTTGAACCCCCTCAAGCGGTGCCCGTTATCGTCGGCGACGATGCCTTTGTCGGTTCGCGCGCGATGGTGGTGGAGGGTGCTCGCGTTGGCGAAGGTGCGGTGATCGGCGCTGGAACGATTGTCACCCCCACGATCCCGATCTTTGATCTCGCCACCGGTCAAGAACTTGAGCGGGGAGTGATCCCAGCGTGGTCGGTGGCGGTGACCGGGACGAGATTGCGCGAGACCACAGGCGCGACCTTCGGTATGAGTTGTATTCTGATCGTCTCTCGGCTCGATCCGGGGCGGCGCCACGAGAAGACGGAGCTCAACGCCATCCTCCGCGATCACGGTGCAGGCCTGTGAGCGACCTGGTGGTCTATGCCCGAGAGCTGTTGGCCATCCCCTCGGTCTCCGGGGAGGAGAAGGCTATCGCCGATTATGTTGTCGCCCAGCTCGAGGCAAAAGCGAACTGGCGAGTTGATCGAGTCGGCGACACGGTGATTGCTCATCGAGAAGGAGGGGCCGGTGATCGGATCCTCCTCTGTGGGCATCTCGATACTGTCCCTGGTGATCCACGCATCGAAGAGGATGACGAGGCGTTCTATGGTCTTGGCGCTTGCGACATGAAGGGCGGCTTGGCGGTGATGCTAGCGCTCGCAGATCGCGAGTATGCTTGCCCACTGACCCTGGTCTTTTACCCTTGTGAAGAGGTCGCCTTTGATCGAAATGGCCTGCATCAGCTTGGCCCATTGGAGGCGATTGTGGCAGATCATGATCTTGGGGTATTGCTTGAACCCACAGACGGAGTTGTCGAACTGGGATGTCAAGGTACGCTCAGAGTGCGCCTTGAGCTAGTGGGTTTGCGAGCACACACCTCTCGACCCTGGATGGGCGTGAACGCGATCGATCGCTTAGGGGCAGTGCTGAATCGGGTAACTGAGTTTGATCGACGGAATCCGGTCCTAGCGGGCGTCACTTTTCAAGAGGCACTATCACCGGTGCACGTTGAGAGTTTTGTCGCGAACAACGTGGTACCTGATCGGGCGAAGGTATGGCTCAACTATCGCTTTGCTCCGGATCTGACCCTAGGGCAAGCCGAGAAACGACTACTCGATTGGCTTGAGCCGGTCCTTAGCGATGACGATGTCGTCGTTCTCGAAGATGGCGCGACTGGCGCGACTCCGGTGGAGAGCGGCTTCGAAGGCCTTGTTGATGCTGCTGGCCAAGCGAGAGCAAAACTCGGGTGGACGGATGTGAGTTTTCTCGCCTCGCTTGGTGTCCCGTCGGTAAACTATGGACCAGGAGACCCGCTGCTTGCTCACAGCGGACATGAACGACTCTCCAAGGCGTCGCTAGCGATGACACTTGAGACGTTGTCGGACTGGATCGTGGGTCGGGCGAACCC
This sequence comes from Actinomycetes bacterium, assembly GCA_021822605.1. Lineage (GTDB taxonomy): Bacteria > Actinomycetota > Acidimicrobiia > Acidimicrobiales > Acidimicrobiaceae > Ferrimicrobium. The sequence goes on along the minus strand of JAKAQL010000070.1, from coordinate 5,018 downwards.
AACTGCGGAGTGACGGATCGTCAACCCAGGGCTGCACAGCCGTGACCGCGCCACGGCCGGGACAACGTCGCCACCTGGAGTTTCTGAGTATTTGGGACTAGAGGTTGCGCCAGATCGCGATGACCTTACCCTGTACTCGCCCACGGTTGGTGATCTCGGTTGGAACCTGTAGGTTTGGATCCCTTCGATTGCGCGCCTCTAGCAGCACGCGATTACCTACCTTCCGTAGCACCTTGATCGTTCCGAACTGCTCATCGATGGTTGCGATAACGATGTCACCATCGTGAGCTTCGGTTTGTTGGCGCACGATGGCGTAGTCACCGTCAAAAATCCCGGCATCGACCATGGAGTCGCCGCGGACGCGCAGGGCGAAATGATCACCACTCCCGACCATTGAGGAGGGGACGGCAAGTGTTTCGGTGGTATTCGCCTCTGCCACTACTGAGTAGCCAGCACCAACGTCGGCGAGTAGGGGTAGTTCAATAGCACGTGGCGGCTCATCCGCAAGGGAGATCGCACGTGAGCGAGTGGGGTCGCGATGGATCAGACCATCAGCCTCAAGTCGTCGGAGATGGTGCTGAACGGATGCGGGAGAGGAGAGTCCGACATGCATACCAATCTCCCGGATCGAGGGCGGATAGCCGCGCTGATCGAGAGTCTCTTTCAGGAAGCTGACGATTTCGGTCCTGACATCGTTGTTCGTTCTTGGCATGACAGAACCCCCTTTCGTTATCACCAGTGTAGCAGAGGTTCTCGTACAGATGTTTACCACCAGCAGTGTCCACGCTGTGGCGGTTATGCTAGGCATCGTAGCCCCAGTAAAGGAAACCAAATTAGGTGCGATGTCCCTATTGCAATGCGGACGACACGCGTGTCATCGAGTCTCGCGTGGTAGAGGACGGTGAGGCGATTCGTCGTCGTCGCGAGTGCGGTGGCTGTTCGAGGCGATTCACGACCTTTGAGCGCTATGCCGGTCCGAAAACGATGGTGATCAAACGCACTGGCGAGCATGAGGAGTTTGATCGTGAGAAGATTGTTCGTGGGATGCTCGCCGCGTTGAAGAATCGGCCGGTGTCGCCAGCAGAGGTTGATCGGATCGTCTCGGACCTTGAGGAGCAACTCCGTTCCTTCGCCGAGGTTACGTCGACGGAGATCGGCCTGCGGATTCTGGAGCAACTTCGCACGCTCGACGAGGTTGGTTACCTTCGATTCGCCAGCGTCTACAAGAACTTTGTTGGTGTCGACGACTTTCGACGTGAGGTTTTGGAAATTGATGATCGCGGTTTTACGTTACGCAAGAAGGAAGACGAAGGAGGACGCGAGTGAATCGAGTTAAGAGTGCCGAGATAACGATTCACGCGCCGGCCGAGAAGATTTTTGATTATCTTGCTCGTCCCGCAAACCACGTAGCGGCCGATGGGTCCGGTACTGTCCGTGCGGCTCTCGTCGGGCCTGAGCGACTCTACCCCGGTGCCAAGTTTCGCATGAAAATGCACATGTTTGTGCCTTACACCATCACGAACACCGTCGTGACCTTCGTCGAGAACACCGAGATCGCCTGGCGTCATTCAGGGCGTCATATCTGGCGGTACCGGCTGCAGGATCTTGGGGATAGCAACACGAAAGTCACAGAGTCTTTCGAGTGGGGTCAGGCTCCGTTACGCCTCATCTACGAGCTCATGGGTGTCCCAAGCCGTAACCTTACCGCTATGGTTAACACACTCAACAACCTCAAGCAGCACTTCGAGGCTAGCTTGCAGGAGTGATCTAAGGATATCCATGGACGCCGCTGGTGCCCTTAGGCTGGTCGGCACGTTGGACTGAAGAGCGGTTGCTCTGCCGGTCTTCGCTATCATGGCGCAGCTGCATTCGCAGTGAGTCCTGTGAAGTCAAGGTGGGGACGACAGTGTCCATAGGCTCTGTGTCGCGCTGCGTTGACAGCGGCGATGAGCAAGGGGTTCACTTGACCATTCGGACGTCGGTGGGAGACCAACTTTTCGTTGGGATGGTCGTAGTGGTGGTTGGTGTTTGGGATTATTCCCATTTCGCGTTGGTACCGTTTTGTTGTCCTACAACCGCGCTTGTTGTCCTACAGCTGCGCTTGGTGCGCTGCACCATCCCGTGGGGCTAGTCGAATTGGACTCCTCAACGCACCAGCGCTTGGTAGAGACCAGTGATACGATCCGCCAGGGCGTCAAAAAGACCCGATCCCGCGGCGATAGTGAGTCCATCGTCGCCGATTCCCGGTAGCCCCGTTACAAAGTTGGCTCCTGCTTCGGTCGCGATGAGTGATGCGGCCGCATAGTCCCAGACCTTGAGGCCCGTCTCGAAGTAGCCATCGACCCTACCTGCACCGGTCCAACAGATGTCGATAGCCGCGGCTCCAAAACGTCGGATATCGCGGATCTCGTCGATGACCTCCAGCAAAACCTGCGCCTGGAGCTTACGTGTCTGGGCGCTATAGCCAAAGCCGGTTCCACAGAGAGCCTTGGCCAGTTCTGTCTCGCGGCTCGCCTGCAGAGGCACTCCGTTGCATGTGGCTCCCTGGCCACGCACTGCTTGGAAGAGTTCGTTGTGACCAACGTCAAAGACCAGACCGACCTCAACCTGGCCGTTGACCTCCGCCGCAATGGAGATTGCATAGGAGGGAATCGAGTAGCTGTAGTTGACGGTTCCGTCGATTGGATCGACAATCCAGCGGGTGGTGTTTGTTGCGTGATCCATGCCCCCGTACTCTTCGCCGATGAAGGTATCGCTGGGTCGCTGCTCCGCGATCGTGTCGCGAATGACTCGCTCGAGTGCCCGATCCGCTGTGGTGACGGGATCGGTGTTGGAGGATTTGGTAGCAATCACCTGACGGGATTGTTGAGTTAAGGAGGCACGGGCCTGGGCAAGGGCATCTAGGGCGATGGGCAAGAGTTCGTGATTCACCACTCCAAGTTAGTGTGTAGGCCGCCTTGGTCATGACTGGAGGCCCTAAAGTGAGAGGCATGCAAGTGATCGACCTCCGCTCCGATACCGTCACCAAACCGTCGGCGGCGATGCGTGCTTTCATGATGGAGGCCGAGGTGGGTGATGATGGCTATGGCGAGGATCCGACCGTTGCCGCGCTGGAGCGTCGGGTCGCCGAGCTAACTGGTTTTGAGGCCGGTCTCTTTGTCGCCTCCGGCACGATGGGGAACCAGGTTGCCCTCCGCACGCTCACCCAACCTGGTGATCCAATCATCGTGGCCGCCCGTGCACACCTCTTGCAGTTTGAGATGGGCGCTTCGGCCAAGAATGCGAGTGTTCAGCTGCTGACTGTCGATGACCGACTCGGTTACCCCGACCCGTCGCAGGTGGCCGATCTTGTGCGTCAGTATCGCAGGCTGCACAATCCGATCCGTCTCATCGCGCTCGAGAACACGCATATGCCAAGTGGGGGGATTCCGATCGATCAGGTTGCACTCGAGACGATCCTTGAGGCTGCCGACGGTACACCGGTCTATGTCGATGGAGCACGCCTCTGGAATGCGGCGGTCGCTCTGGATGTCACACCAGCGCTCCTTTGTCGCGGGGTTGTCGCGGTAAGTACCTGCCTTTCAAAGGGATTAGCGGCTCCGATGGGTTCGGTCCTGTCTGGTTCGGCTGAGTTCATCGGCCGTGCTCGACTTGAACGTGCGCGCCTTGGCGGACGCCTTCGTCAAGCCGGCATCATGGCGGCAGGTGGCCTGTACGCGCTGGCTCACCATATGAACCGTCTCGAAGAGGATCACCGGCGAGCCCAGCGTCTTGCATCAATAATCAGTACTCAATTGCCGGCCACGACTGCCGATGTTCTACCTGTGCGTACCAATATCGTAATGGTGAGGGTCAAAGACCCTGCCGAGAGTGCGCGGCGTCTGGCCGAAGAGGGCGTGCTCTGCAACGTCCTGCCCGCTGGTGATCTACGCCTCGTCACCCATCGCGATCTCGATGATGCAGCCATCGATCTCGCCGCAAACCGCATCGTTGCGAGCCTGTAGTCAACGGAGACCTGATGCACGCCTATGCAAAAATTCCCCACACGGCGCTCGCCGTTTTTGCCCACCCCGATGATGCGGAGATCGCCTGTGGTGGGACGCTTGCTCGTTGGGCTAGCGAGAAGTGCCATGTCATTCTCGCAGTAGCGACACAGGGAGACAAGGGCGGCGATGGCGGCGATCCAGGTCGACTCTCCGAGGAGCGCACGCGCGAGCTGCTCGAAGCCGGGCGACTCCTTGGGGTTAACGATGTTATTCAACTCGCCTATCTCGATGGGGAGCTCGAGAACTCGTTGGAGTTGCGCCGCCGATTGGTGACACTTATTCGGAGTTTTCGTCCGGAGGTTGTCCTCACTGGAGACCCGACAGCGGTCTTCTTTGGGGACCTCTACTACAACCACCGGGATCATCGCCAACTCGGATGGGCGGTACTCGATGCAGTCTTTCCAGCGGCTCGTCAACGTGCGTACTTCCCCGAGGCTGGAGATCCAGTCGAGGAACTTGAGGTATTGTTGGCGGCATCGCTGGAGCCGAATGCTTCGGTCTCCATCGATGGGCTCATCGGGAAGAAGGTTGCAGCCATGAGAGCCCACCGTGCACAGTTGGCAAGATACCAGGACGCACTTGATCGGGTGGTACTCGAGCGTGCTCGGCAAGCTGCGAGACAGGCTGGCATCGCAGGTGAGGCGGAGTTGTTTCGTATGGTGCGAGGGGGAGCGTGAATGCTTGAAATTCGAGGTCCTGGTCATCACGAACGGAGTCAGCTCGCTGCACTGGTGGTACGAGTCCTGTCTGCGCAGGGGCACCAGGTTTGGGTGCGCATGGACCTTCGGCCTCGCCTAGCCTCCGATATTGCTGGTGTCCTTGACGAGGGTGCCGCGCGGGTTTTGCTCGTCGGTGAGGGAATGTTCGGCATGGCATCCCGCGAGGACTTCGCTAACGAAGTACCAGTGGAGGCGTTGTTACTGGAGCTGCGGGCGACTGCAGATCCTCTCGGTCTCTATGATCCTCTCGGGG
>JAKAQL010000069.1 GCA_021822605.1 Actinomycetes bacterium | reverse complement strand
TCGGTGTCCGCTACGGTCAAGGCTTCTATTTGGCCAAGCCTGCCCCACTAGAAGAGTTAGACCAGCTCTTGGGTACGGCCCACCCTTGGCATCGACGCCACCCCCGTTTTGAACGTGAGGACTCTCCCGATGGATGGGTCAATAGCGATCAAAGGAAGTCGGCGCATCCCGGATATCATTCAGCGACATAGGAGTACGCCAATACCGGGAAAAACCTCTTGAGCGCGGTCGATGGTGAGCGGTCTCACTCCTCTTGGACCACGCTGGAGGATTTTTTGCAGTTGATCTTGGCTTGTAGATCAGGAGGGACCAACACTTCTATTGGCACTGCGGAACTTGTCAGAGGTCGGTGCCATGCGGTCGCTACTACGCTACGCTCAGAGACATGACACAGCGATGGTGGACCTCGGACCTGCATCTCGGGCATGAGAATATACTCGCACACACCCACCGCCCCTATGGGAACATCGATGATATGGACGCTGATCTGATCGAGCGTTGGAATGATCGGGTGGATGTCGAAGACGAGGTCTACGTTCTTGGCGATGTGGCGATGGGTGGCATCTCGGAGATGCTCAAATTTGTTGAACTCCTCCATGGGACAAAGCTGCTCGTGCCTGGAAATCATGATCGATGCTGGGAGGGACTACGAACGAAGAAGAAGAATCGGGTTGATCAGTGGCGTGCTGAGTACGCAGAGGCAGGCTTTGTACTCTTGGGGAGCCAAGAAGAGATCCGACTTGGCGACCATACCGTGCTGGTATGTCACTTTCCCTACCATGGGGATAGCAGAGAGATTGAGCGGTTTGTCGAATTTCGGCCGGTGGATCATGGTCAATGGCTTATACATGGGCATGTCCATGAGAAGTGGCGTCAGCGGGAACGGATGATCAACGTGGGAGTTGATGCCTGGGGCGGCATACCAGTTGCTGAGTCCGAACTTGTCGAGTTGATCGAAACTGGTCCGAACGACTTGCCAAGGATTCCATGGAGACGGTGACGGCCAGGAGTACTGAGTATTGGATTCTGATAGGTCCAGCCGTGCTGTGGCATCCGCTGCGCCACGACTAGGCCTATCCGGACGGGACCACACCAATGCCGTGCGGTTTTGGTGTCTGCCATCGTCCAATGATGTATCCGTTTCTACACCGTTCGAAATGTCAACTGACGCGAGAGCGACTCTGGGATCCGTAAAATCCAGGCCACGATGGGAACCTTGCCAAGGGTGGAGTTGCATCAGTGGGCTCATAACTACGTCTCCGGCCTAACGGCGAGACAAGTCGACCCGGTTGACCATCACCTGACCGGCAAAATGCTCCGATCCAAAGACGCTGGTGTGGGTGACAAGGTGAGACGTGAACTCAGTGCTGAGGAGTGCACGCTTGTTTTAGGCACTGAAGCCGATGCGAGCGTCTCATAGGCGCGTACTGAGGTCTTGTAGCACTATGAATATGGACTCCCGACCGGCGGAGGAATGATGATAACCAGTGTGACTAGAAATACCACTCCTCCGGCGTGATGTTGAGGTAAGGGTTCTGCGTAACACCATGGAGTTTGTCCGAGACCGCTGAGATCTGGTCAACAGGCATCGGGGCATAGATCACTGGGAGTGCTTTCGCTAAGTAGTTTTGATAACGATCAAGAGCGGGGCCAATACTCGTGCTGGTGTGGGTGAGGGTAATGAGGTCGTTGGTCTCTGTATTTGACCAGTTGCCATAATTTGAGCCAGCTCCGGTCCCAAAAATCTCGCCACCGGTAGGCAGGTTATCCGGACTGTACTCCCATCCGATTCCCCAGTAGGCAATTTGCCACTTGCAGGCTGCCTGCGAGGGGCTACAGGGGCTGGCGTCACTGAGTACCTCATCGTACGGTGCCTCTGAGAGGTTGATGCGGACTCCGATCTGGGCAGCAGATGATTGGAACTGAGCCATCTCCTCGCCCAAGTAGGAGACGCCTGAAGAGTAGAGCAGATTGAGTGAGAGGGTCGTTCCTCTCTTCACACCGCTTCCGCACTCGTCAGCTTGGTTGCCTTCACGTTCACAGGTGAGCACCCCGCCCTTGAGAACGAAACCGTGCCGAAGGAGCAGTTCTTTGGCCAGCTGCGTTGAAAATGGATAGGGGTTATGTCGACTCGATGTATCTGCGAAGGTATTGACCGGAGTGTTTGGAACGGGCGAATAGGTGGGACTGCCGTCGCCTTTTAGGAAGGTCTTGATCCAAGCCTTCTGGTTGACAAGCTCCTGTAACGCGATTCGGAAATAGAGTTGGTGAAAAAGTGGACCGAACTGTGGATTGGAGTAGTTTTCGACCATGTAGTTAAATCCGAATTCCTTCCAGGGTTCAAGAGTGTAGCCAGAGGAACGAATATAGCTAGACTGGGAAAGATCAGAAAGAGGGATATAACCGTAGGTAAGGGCTCCTGTTCGAAGCAGATTAAACTCCGCTTGATTTGAACTAAATGGTAGCTCAATGAACTCCTTGAGATGGGGTTTCACTGGACCTGAGTACTTCTCGTTTGGGATAAATACTGCTCTTCCCTCTGTTGTAAAACTCTTTAGTATCCACGGTCCGTCGACTACCTTCCAAAGCGGATTGCTTGCGTAGGTTGAAAGATCTTGAGACTCTGAGTTCAAAAACTTATAGACCGCCTCGGCCCCCTTTGTCGTGGTATCTGGTAGAGAGGAGGTGGCGGGACCAGGCGTAGGAGTGGCCAGCGAGGTGCGATCCCAGGCAAGTGGCAGGGGAGTGATTTGAGATAGTTCGTTATAGGTAAACCATGTTGGATTGTAGGCGTGATTGAGGTGGAAGACAACCGTGTCTGTATTGGGTGCCGCGTATGAGACTACGTTGTCTGGAAAGTCACCGGGCACATACGCTGCCCAATTATCCTTTTCAGCCTTAAGTAGGTTCATCCAGAAGATGACATCTCTGGCATTCACCAGCGTTCCATTAGACCAATGATAGTTATTGAGCTTTATGGTGACCGTTGTATTTCCGTTAGAATAGACGGGCGGCTTGCCGATCGATAGGGAGTAGTTAATGCCAACATGACCGCCATTTCCAAAGAAATAAAGAGGGCGATACATGAGATATTCGAACAGCGATGTATCCGCTACGGAAAAATCGGCACTCGGCGTAAAAGGAAAAATATAGTTTGGAGCCTGTCCTGCTGCCTCGCCAAAGTAGGCGACGCCACCATTGGTAACCTTACTTGAGGACCCAACGGATGTCGCAGTGGCCGTTGAGCCGCAGGCTGCCAAGGCCACGGCGGCGACAACGCCGACTCCAACCAATCGTCCAAAGCGATGCACGACCACCCGACCTCCTCTTGAGTTGGGCACAGAATAAACGCTTCTTGCCGATGGTAGGCCCTCTCTCATGATACCTTGGTTACCTTTGCTGACGGGACGCTCCCGCGGCTAAGTCCGTGATGAGTTTTCAAAGTGTCTTGGGAGATCGTTCTCCAGTGGGAGTTCCCTGATTGGTGTTCCGCGATGCGTCTGCATGATGTTGGACGGCACTCTGGCTGCTCATCGTTACAGGGAGTCGTGGTGAGTGTGTCGGAGGGAAGCGCAAGAGTAGCGGTGAACAGAAATGGGCGTTCTGGAGTTGTGCGTTGATGGACGATCTCTGAGCATTCCCCACTCCGAAGCGTCTAGGACAATGTTATGAGGACGGCTTACGAGGACGGCTTACGAGGACGGCTGGTGATACTGGCCAGGAACCGGTGTCAGTGGAGTACCAGAGGTATGAAGGACGGCGGACGATGCGTATGCGCAGGACCGCGAAAGCAGCCGACCACCACTGGTGCTCGGCAACTATCGTGAGGGCTCTGTGACAAACTATAGACAATCTCGTGTTGTGCAGGAGGAAGAAGACCCACCTGCACCTAAACTAAGCTCGCTAGTTAAGCCTGCTGTTGTGCTCAAAGGGGGGCGTCGGTGAGCGAGTTCGTGTTGTGTGTGGTGCAGACGAGGATGTCTGCTGATACCGCGACCAATATCGACCAGGCAGTCACCTACGTCCAAGAGGCGGCTGATAGAGGAGCAGATCTGGTGGTGCTCCCGGAGCTCTTCTCCATGTTGTACTTCTGCCAGGAGGAGAATCCAAAGTGGTTTGCGACTGCTCTCCAATTCCCAGTTGATCCCTTATTTTCACTTTTTAGCGAGCTCGCCCGCCAACGACATATTGCGATCGTGTTGAGCTTCTTTGAGCGGCAGACGACGAACTATTTTAACTCCGCAACGGTCATAGATCGCGACGGCGTTCCGCTAGGACTCTACCGGAAAAGTCATATCCCAGATAGTCCTGGATATCTCGAGAAGTTTTACTTCACACCTGGCGATACTGGATTCCCAATCTTTGAGGTTAAGGGTGTCAATATCGGGGTCGGTATCTGCTGGGATCAGTGGTTTCCTGAACAAGCTCGCGCACTTGCACTTGCTGGTGCAGAACTTCTCGTCTACCCAACCGCGATCGGCTCTGAACCAAGCGACCCTCTGCTCGATAGTCGGGACCATTGGCGCCGCGTCATGCTGGGCCACGCCGCAGCGAATCTTATACCGGTGGCGGCTGCAAACCGGGTCGGCAGAGAGGTGAGTGCCACATCCAGCATCAACTTCTACGGATCATCGTTCATTGCCGATACAACTGGAGCTGTCGTTGCACAGGCTGACGACCATCCCGGAGTCTGGCTCGCTGCGATCGACATTGAGGCCGCTCGTCGACAGCGAGACGCATGGGGCCTTTTCCGAGATCGCCGTCCTGATCTTTATTCGAGCCTCATCACGCATGGCCCGAGGACGCATGCTTGAGCTTTCGAGTACGACCGTTCGATCGTCGAAGAGGGCGATACACCAAGACCATTGACCAAGACCATTGACCAAGACTATTGACCAAGACTATTGAGTGAGGGGACAGCACAAATGACGGAACAGCTGCACGGGACTGAGGTCTATAACGCGACTATCTGGTTGGGACCTGGAAAATGGCTACACGAGGCGAGTCTGGTTTTCTCAGAGGATGGCGTCATCCGAGCCATCGGAGACGCCCATGGTGAGCATAGGTGTTCCCAGCGCATTGATGCCAATGGAAGAACATTGTTGCCAGCTTTCGGGGAGGGGCACGCCCATCCACAACACGCAGGGTTGCGCGAACAGTTCGCTCCGGTTGCGATGGCGCGAAACATCGAGGAGATCCTTCGCAACCTGGGGGAATACGCCCATCACCATCCCGAGCAGGAGTGGATCCAAGGCTGGGGTTATGATCCCTCACTCGCGCCAAATGGTCAATTCGATGCTCGCTGGATCGATACCATTATCGCTGATCGTCCGGTCATGTTGCGGGCGACTGACTACCATACCGTATGGTGCAACACCCGGGCGCTGGAGTTGGGCGGCGTCGACCGCGTGACCGAACAGCCCCAAGACGGTGAGATCGTTCGACGTCAGGATGGCTCGCCGCTTGGTACGCTCCGTGAATGGGGGGCAACTCGCTACATCCTCGATATCGTTCCGCTTCCGACGCTGACCCAGCGAACCGATGCTCTTGCTTGGGCATCAGCCCAGTTTCTTGAGGGGGGAATTACCTGGGTTCAGGATGCATGGGTCGAGGGGGATGAGCTGGCCGCCTATCTCGCCCTCGCTAACGGCGGCCTCACGGTTCGTTACAACCTAGGGCTTCGCGCTGATCCGAAGCGTTATCGTGAACAAGTAGGGGAGTTTCGCAACGTTCATGACCAAATTGAGCAGCTCAACGATCCATTTCTCACGGCTCGAACAGTAAAGATCTTTGCGGATGGAGTACTCGAAGCCGGAACAGCTGCCGTGCTTGAACCGTATCATGACTGCCCCCATTCCCAGGGTATCCCTAACTGGAGCCCCGAGGAACTGACCGACGCTGTGGTCCGATTCGATCAAGCGGGCCTCCAGGTCCACATTCACGCCATTGGGGACCGAGCGATTCGCATGGCTCTGGACGCCATCGAAACGGCTCAACGCTCGAACCCGACCTGGGATCGCCGTCCGACAATCGCGCACTCGCAACTGATCGACCCCATAGACCTCGATCGGTTTGGGTCTCTCGGCGTCATTGCAAACTTCGAACCGCTTTGGGCTCAACTCGATCCACTCCAGACCGAGCTGACCTTTCCAAGAATTGGAGACGAACGAGCAAACCGCCAATATCCAATCGCCTCTTTGCTGCGTCGGGGTGCTCACCTCTCATTCGGGAGCGATTGGCCGGTGAGCGATTTCCATCCTCTGGCTGGGATTGGAGTGGCAGTTACCAGACAAAATTCTGACGGCGAGCCAGCGATGGGTTGGCAGCCAGATGAACGCTTGAGCCTGGACGAGGCCCTTTCCACCTACACTGTTGGGACTGCGTATCAGGCCTTCGCCGATCAGACTCGCGGGACCATCGCTGTCGGTCAGATCGCTGATCTCGTACTTCTCGATAGCGACCTCTCTGACATTGACCCATCCCAGTTAGGGGCGGTCAGAGTCATGAAGACGTTTCTTGGTGGCCGTGAGGTGTTTTCCAGAGAGTGAGAGCCAACGATCTGATCGACCTATCGGACCCATTGGCTAGGTTCTCGTACTCGATTCCATCTTCGCCCAGCGCTGACCTGTGTACAACGCGTAGTGGTTGCCCTAGGCCTTGTTGCCCTGTGGTCAGGATGAAACCCCTGGCTCCTACTCAGCCCGTGTGAAGACGGCGTACCTCCCGTGAGAGGCCTCGAGTCTGTCGATGCGCGATGAGTGTCCGGTAGCCGCTTCTCTTCTGGCTCTGCCGGTTCGCCTCGATCCCCAGTCGCTGGATCGACGGCGGCGCCAGCACCGATGGCTTGGCTCCCGCCGACCCATCCGCTCAATGATGAAGTAGAGTAAACCAGAGGGGGCAGAGTTTCTCGGCTGCGGGCTGGTGCGAGCGACGATAGATCGGAGATGAATGGGCAGACCTAGGACACCGATACTCTCGCGAGAGCGCATTGCAACGGTGGCGCTTGAGTTGATCGATCAACACGGCGAAGAGTCTTTCACGATGGCCAAGATCGCCACACACCTTGGGGTAACCACACCGTCCCTCTACAATCATGTTGACTCGAAAGAGGAACTCATTGAGTTGGTTCGTGCGCTGGTGGTCGAGCCGATCGACACCACCGCTTTTCTTTCTTACCCGTGGGATCAGGCGGTTGTCACCTGGGCGCGCTCATATCGCAGCGCGTTTGCCCATCACCCGAACACGATACAACTTCTCGCCACCAGGCCGATCCGAACGCCGTTTGTCCTCTACATGTACCAAGACGTGATCGATGGTCTACTAGGGGGGGGATGGCCAATCGAAACCTGTCTTCCGATCATCACGGCCATCGAAAACTTCATTCTTGGCTCCGCGCTCGACTCTGTGGCGCCAGAGGTGATGATCGACGTCCATACGCATCGCGAAGAGGTGCCGCTTCTCACCAAAGCCACCGAGATCAATGACGCTTCGAGAGCCAACACCGCCTTTGAGATGGGACTCACTGCACTCATCTCCGGGCTGTGCCAAACGCTTCACAACCTTGATCCGTCGCGAGACTGAATCCCGCCCGACCCCTAATGTTGCGAAGTTGTTACAAACAACAAGAAAATTGAAGTATTTCGAACGCCCTCCAGAAAAACGTATATAGTTAGTTTTACACGAGGCCGGGGTGGTTGAGTGTTTGACTTTTGGGGGGTCCCGTTGGCAATGCGCATCAGAAATCGTCGAGGTTTTTCCAAGCTCTTGATCGGAGGAGCACTCGGTCTCGGGTCCCTTGCGCTGGCGGCCTGTGGGTCCAGTAGTGGATCATCGGCTGCCACCCCGATCACCGGTGGCGTCGTCACCTATGCCTACGCTGCCAATAACTTTAAGTGGATACTTCCGCTGCCGAACGAAGTGAGCTGGACGCAATATCAGCAAGCAGTGGAGTACAGCCTCTGGAACCCGCTCTACGCCGCGGGCGATGGAGCAAAGCCGGTCGTCAATGAGCAGCTCAGCCTCGCTTATCCACCCACCTTTTCACAGAATAACTCAGTGGTCACCATTCGCCTGAAGCCGGGTAGAAAATGGTCTGATGGGACCCCGGTCACGACCAACGACATCAAGTTCTTCTTCCAAATCTATGACGCCAACAAGACCGATGTCGCCTCATACGTCCCCGGGGACTTCCCTGACAACATCAGTTCGATCGACTATGTAAGCCCTACGGAGTTTGTCATTCACCTCACTGGCAGCTATAGCCAGCAGTGGGTGCTCGACAACGAGTTGACCTCGATCATTCCTCTCCCTCAACAGGAGTGGGATCGCACGAGCCTATCGAGCAGTCCCGATAGCAACGCTGCCGCGACGCCAGCTGGAGCTAAAGCGGTCTTCGCCTTTCTCTCGAAAGAGTCTGGCTCCCTCTCGACCTACTCGACCGATCCGCTCTGGAAGGTGGTCGATGGCGCGTGGACGCTGACCAACTATGACCCGACCACCTCGCGTGTGGTTCTCACCGCCAACCCTCACTACGATGGGCCGGACAAGCCAAGAATCCATCAGGTCGTGATCCAGAGCTATGCCAGCGACACTGCAGAGGTCGATGCTCTCAGAAATGGACAGCTTGACTATGGGTTCCTGCCCTACAGCGATTACGAAGGGCTAAAAGGATACTTCGCATCGAAAGGATATACCGTCAGTCCATGGATTCCTAGCTTTGTCCAATGGGGAGAACTCAACTACACGGGTCCCTACGGCGCGCTCAACAAACAGCTCTACATCCGCCAGGCGCTCCAACACCTCATCAACGAACAGCTCTACATCAACACCGTTCTCCACGGAGTCGGTGTTCCGACGTACGGGCCAGTTCCCAATACTCCGGGCTCCCCCTATGTCTCTTCGCAAGAGAAGACCGATCCCGATCCGTACTCCTTGACGGCTGCACGAACCCTCCTCACGAGTCACGGTTGGCGAGCGGGAGCGAATGGTATCATGGTGTGTTCCCATCCTGGCACGCTCGCATCCGACTGCGGGGCGGGAATCACCAAGGATCAGCCGCTGACTATGTCCCTTTTGTATGTAGACTCCTCGCCCACGTTGGCTGCACAGGTACAAGCCTTTACCACTACCGCGCAGAAGGCTGGAATCGACATCACCTTGAACCCCCAGAGTGAGACCAGTGTCTACTCGCTGGGTGGAGTCTGCCCTGCCTCCGCGCCCTGTGATTGGGGGATCAAGCTGTTTCCCAACTGGCTTTGGAATTACGGCGACACCGATGTCCTGCCGACCGGCGGTCAGGCCTTTGCGACTGGAAACTACTGGGCTGGAGGCTACTCGTCGCAGGAGGCAGATACGCTCATCACCGCGACCCACACCCAGAGTGGACTCAGTCACCTCTACGCCTACGAGAACTACATCTCCCGGCAGGTCGTCGCGCTCTGGTTCCCAACGTGGGCAACGCAGATCTCGGTTGTCAAGGATTCACTGCATGGCTGGCAGCCCCAACAGGCTTTTGGCTTTCCCGAGTGGTCCAACTGGTATCTCAATTGAGGTTGTTCGGCGGGGAACGACAACGGTGATCAGATGTCGTTGACACAAGAAGAGTACCGGCGCTGCGATGCGACGGAGCTGGCGAACCTCATCGCCGATCGTCAGATTCAAGCGCAGGAGGCCATTGGGGCGGCCTTCCAGGCCGCTTGGGATACCAACGGTTCGATCAACGCGCTGATCGAACTCTACAGAGATCGTCTTGAGTCACCAATCCCCCCTTCACTTGGAGTTTGGGGTGGGGTTCCCTACGCGATCAAGGACATCGCCCATATAGAGCCAGGCCGCCACCTTGAGTATGGGTCGAGGCTTGGTGTGGGGCTGAGTGCGACGCAGGCTAGCCACCTTCTCACCCGTCTTTCCAGCCTGGGTTTGGTAGCTGTCGGCCGCACCGCTAGCTCTGAACTCGCTATCGCAGGGGTTACTGAGACCAAGGCTTTTGGTCCAACACGAACCCCCTGGGATCTCACACGAAGCGCCGGCGGGTCGAGTGGGGGGTCGGCAGCGGCGGTGGCGGCAGGGATTGTCCCAGTCGCGCTCGGGAGCGACGGAGGGGGTTCGATTCGGATCCCGGCGTCCTGCTGCGGTGTCATCGGTCTGAAGCCGACTCGAGGTAGAATCTCGGCAGCTCCTTGGGCAGATTCTCTTGCGGGGTTTGCTTCCACATTTCTCCTCACCCGATCGGTGCGCGATACGGTGACGGCGCTGACGGCCCTCAGCGGAACTGTCCCAGGGGATCATTATCCGCTGGAACCCTTCCAGGCGCAATCAGGTGATCTCCCACGACTACGAATCCGACTGATGACTGAATCACCAGCTGGCAAGAACGTCGACCCACAGATCGTTGGAGCCACCCAGAAGGTCGCGAGGCAGCTTGAGTCTCTAGGCCATTTTGTAGACGAAGGCCACCTCTCCATTGATTGGGAGGAGTTCGTTGTGGCTATGGGGACTATGTGGGCAGCTAACGTCGGTCAGATGGCAACCGGAATCGCACAACGTTCGGGGCGCGCAATCGACACCGAGGCGCTGGAACGCCAAACGTTGACGATCGTCCAGGAAGGGATCGCCACCAAAGCCCAGGCCCTGCTCGATGCTGGGCAGGTGTTCAATCGAGTCAACCGAAGTCTAGGGTCTTTCTTTGGAGACTTCGATATTCTTCTTACCCCGACGCTTGGACAGCTGCCGCCTCCCATCGGGCGTTACGATCCAGAGGGTGAGCTTTCGGCAGCCGAGTTCTTCGACAGCTGGAGTGATGTCGAGGGATTTCTCCCTCTCTTTAACTGCTCTGGGCAACCCGCAGTCAGCTTGCCTCTGGGTTTCTCGACCGACGGCCTACCTATCGGGATTCAGGTCGTTGGTCGTTACGGCGACGACGCTACCGTGCTGGCACTCGCCTACCAGCTAGAGCGAGCCATCGGCATTCGCATCGCGCCGCCCACCACTGGACACGATGCAACATCTGACTGGGGGAAACTCAATGATCGCTGACCGTGCTATCTTCGACGCTGTTATCCATACTCTCGACCCCAAACGCCCAAACGCCCAGGCCATTGCGTGGGCAGACGGGCACATCCTTGGGGTCGGCACCAACGACGAGATTCGGGACCTCTGTGACGCGCGGACGCAGACTTTGGTGGGGTCTGGATGGACGATCACGCCAGGGCTCACCGATGGACACCAACATCTACTCACCGGAGCGGAGCTGGGCAGAGGTGTCAACTTTGATAGGATCAATGACCTTGCAGGTGTCCGCGAAGCCATTGCCCGTGAGCGACGGCGGGTAGGGGCTGGTGCCTGGGTGCTTGGCTATGCTCTCGAATATCAGGCCCTCGGTGAGGGTGGATATCGAAGCGAACTCCTCGATGCAGCGGCTGGGGATGGTCCGATGTTTCTCTATGCGTTTGACCTTCATACCGCCTTTGTCAATCGTCACACCCTTGATCTCGCGAAGATCGTTGGCCCTCGGCGCTTCTCCGACGAGAGCATTATCGTCTGTGATGACCACGAAATGCCAACTGGGGAGTTGCGAGAACGATCGGCGATGGCTCTTGCTCTCCAAGCCATGCCCGCCCCGACGATCTCGCAGCGTCTGCAGTGGTATATCGACACAATTCATCGCCAAAATGCGCTGGGAATCACCGGAATCCATCAGATGGATGGCTCCCTAGCGACCGTCGCGACGCTTGCTCAACTTGAGCAGAGCGAGTCACTCACACTGCGGGTCGCTCTGCATTACCGGATGGAGCCGGACACTCCTGATGAGGCAGTTGATGAGATCCTTAAGGTCAACGCGCTCCACGGAAGGTATTATCGAGCCGATGGAGTCAAGTTCATTCTTGACGGAGTGATCGAGACTGGCACTGCTTGGCTAGAGGAACCTGACTCGCATGGCGATGGTGGCGTCTCGATGTGGCCAGACATCAACCGGTACGCGGAGTTGGTCCGTCGATTTGACGCAGCCGGCTATCGGATCGCCACCCACGCTATTGGTGATCGTGCGGTTCGAACTGTTCTCGACCTCTATGCAACGCTGCCGGCCCGAGAGCAACACCACCGAGTCGAGCACATCGAAACAGTCCCGCCGACGACAGTGTCGCGTTTTTCGAGACAGGGAGTGATCGCCTCGATGCAGCCGATTCACCTGCGGTGGATACGTCCCGACCTCTCAGATCCATGGTCCCAACGACTGGGTTCGCTCCGTTGCGCGCACGCTATGCCCTCCGGGGACCTGGAAGCCGACGGGGCGCTTGTCGTCCTGGGCTCAGATTGGCCGGTGGCGCCGTATGACCCGCGACAGGGTCTCGCAGCTGCGCAACTTCGAAGAGCTCCTGATCTGAAGGGAATTGGGCCGATTGGTCAGAGCCGCGCCCTTTCCGCCATTGAAGCGCTTCGGGGTTATACCGTCAACGCCGCGAAGGCAATCGGGGCCGATGACAGCCTGGGGATGCTCCGCGAGGGTTATCGGGCAGACCTCGTAGCCTGGGCTGCTGACCCACTGCTCGCAGCTCCCGACGAACTCGTCGAGGTTCCGATCGAGACAACCATTTTTGACGGCCGGATCGTCTATGAAGCTACCGACGGGGTGGAGGAGGAACTTCGTTGATCGCGACCGAGGTGCGCTAGGCCAAGTCTGTTCGTTCGACCCTGGTCACTCGGCTCGCAGGGGGTTCCGGACCGGAGTCTGGGAGGCATGGAGCCAAGACCCAGATAGAGACGGCACCCCAGGAGGCTTGTTTGAGCGATCGAGTCTCGGTCGGAGTTGCCATCCATGGCACGGATCGTATCGTTTCGGATAGCGTTTTGTACCTGTAATGTCCAAGGAGTTGGCGTGTCTCACCCCGAGGAGAAGTCCGACGGAGGTTTGGCGCTGTTGAACTATCTTCCCGATCACTCCTGTGCGAAGGCCCTGTGAGGGAGACGTGAGCGAAGGAGTTTGTTGGTCAGGTCGCTCCAGCATCCTGGAGGGTCGTAGAACGGTTTTTTTGAGATATCTTCGAGGGCCGATTCCTAGGGTCGCAACTCCAGAGTGACCTGAGTGGTAGCGACTATCTCATGGGTTCTCGTGCTGCAAGCTTGACGAGTCAGCCAGTGAGGGTAAACGCTGAAATCGGAGGCGCGATGTCAATGGGTTCGATCGAGGCACAACGCGCAAAATCAGACTTGAGTTAGATGATCATGTGCCGAACTTGAAACTAAGGAGTGGAAGAGGAGTCGATCTTGGGTTGTGAGACGTGCCAGAAGTTTGTCCCGGCAGAGTCGAAGTTGGGTGATCGACAAGTTCTTATCATCCATCAGGATGAGTTGAGGCGCAAAGTCGCTAGCTGCTTGCGCGGCGAGGGTATCGGATATCGCCTAGAGGGAGACGCACTCAAGCTCCAGGGCATCGACCTTGCACGGGTGGTCTCCCTGCTTGGTCACGATGGAAACCTCACCTCCTACCAGCGTGAACAGATTCACGTCATCACGCTCGATCCCTCAACTACCGCGGATATCGACCAATTGAACAGCGTGACCACCATCGAGCACCTCCTCGGCGTACAGGATGCTCCGGATGTTCAGGATTGTCTCGAGCGTGAGGCGTTGGAGACGCACTTTCAACCGATCGTCTCCGTCGAATCCTCGAGGGTGATAGGGTATGAGGCCCTCAGCCGCGGCCGTACGCGTTCTGGGGCGTTGATCCCTCCGTTGCGTTTGTTCTCGTATGCGCAGAAGATGGATGCTATCTTCTTCCTTGATCGCCTCTCAAGAGAGACTGCGATCGCCACTGCGGCGAAAATTGGACTTGACGGCTGGCTGTTCATCAACTTTCTTCCCAACGCTATCTATGATCCGCGGCAGTGTCTCAAGACGACCTTGGCCATCGCTCAACAACACCATTTCGACCCCGGTCGCATCGTCTTCGAAGTCACGGAGAGTCAGCAGATCGTTGATCTCCAGCACCTCAAGTCCATTTTTCGCTACTATCGCAACCATGGTTTCCAGGTAGCACTCGATGATGTGGGTAGTGGTTACGCTGGTCTTAACACCATTGTCGGACTCCTACCTGACGTCATCAAGATCGACCGAGAGCTCATCGTGGACATCGACCGTGAACCCTTGAAGCGCGCGCTCGTTGGTGGACTGATTCAGGCGGTGAGGAGTGAAGGGATCGAAGTGGTTGCAGAAGGAGTGGAGACCGCCGGTGAACTTCGATGCGTCATCGATCTGGGGGCGACACTGATCCAAGGTTTTGTCTTCGCAAAACCATCGGCCCAGCCAGATCGTGAGGTGCGTTGGCCCACGCTGTAACCAGTGGCTAGCAGAGGTGAGGGGACGCTCACTCTTGGATGGTCGGATGATCCATCACGGTTGCGGTCCGCATTCGATACCGAGCGGAAGCGACGAGGTGGTCTGGCGTCTTGTGTCGTGGCGGGTGAAAATCGATATGATCACGAAGGCGATCCACCCGATGGCGATGATCATCCAATAGGAGATCAATCTGTACACGAGGACGGCGGTAATCGCATGGCGAGCGCTGACACCGAAGGCCACAAGCACCCCGCTCAGGCTCCCCTCAATCGTTCCAAGCCCACCTGGCGTGATAGGTAACACTCCTACGATTTGACTAGCACTGTAGCCAAGCGCTACTGAGCTCCAAGGTATTGACGGATGGAGCGCCGGAACAACGAGGATCAAACAGACAAGATCCAACCTCCATTCTCCAAGCCCAAGGAGCCCAAGTATGCCTGGACTTGCTCACCAAATGGGACACTGAACCCCGCTTACCTATGCAGCCTGTAGCGTAGCGGCTTGTTCGAACTGAATCGGCGATAAATAGTCGATGCTCGAGTGAAGCCGCTTTCGGTTGTACCAC
>JAKAQL010000068.1 GCA_021822605.1 Actinomycetes bacterium | reverse complement strand
ACGGGGAGCACCCGATGCTTTGCACTACCCATGACCTGCTGATACGGTTGTCCCGTGCCCCACGAATACTTGCGTACCCTAACTTTGGATCAGGAGGTTCCAGGTTCGAGCCCTGGCCCGCCAGCCACAAAACCCCAGCTCAGACCAGGTGCGGTCCCATCGGCTAGTTCTTCGACTTGCGTTTGTGTCGCAATTGGGTATGGGCAAGGATTCAGTCACAGAAATCAAGCCGGGGACCTATCGGATCCGTGTTGACGCAGGTCCCGATCCCGTGACCGGCAAACGTCGTCAAGCATCACGGGTCGTCCATGGTGGCAAGCGCGATGCCGACAGGGCTCTTCGTAACCTCACCAATGAAATCGAAGCTGGAGTTGCAGTCACCTCTCACCAGACAGTGAAGGACCTCACCGATGAGTGGTTAGAGTTCAAAGCCCGCACACTCTCTCCCAAGTCAGTCGAGTACTACGCGGACTCTCTGCGCTTACACATCCTCCCCGCCATTGGGAAACGAAAGGTCAGCACCCTCACGGCCCGAGACCTCCATCAGTTCTACTTAGCCCTTCCGAGATCCCAGGGACGCCGGAGGTTCTCGGGGAGCTACAAGGCGAGAATACTTGCCGAGTACGACTCCCTTCCCAAACTCGAGAGAGGTGCCCTGTTACGCAGGGAGGCTCTGCACTCTTCTCTCATTGTCGAGTGGCGCAAGCAACGCGACAAGGGAGCACAAGCCGGACTCTCTCGCCAGTCTGGCCGGAAACAAAGGGACCCCAAAGATCTGGAGCGACAGCAGCTGCGTTGAGCACGGGTGGTGGTCGGCACTCGGAAGGTGGCGACTCGATCAGGATGGAAGCGCACGGGTGATTTAGGGCTCGCACCGGTGTGCCCATCCGCGTCTTTGCAGGCGCCCCATACCTGTGAAGCGGGTGGCGAGGTTGATGCCCGCGTCTACGATTCCGGGCGCGAACTGCTCGAAGCCCCCGATGTGATGGCTGCCCTGGAGCGGCGAGGCCGGGAGGTCGATTGTGCGACCCCAGTACGGTCTCGCGAGTTAGGCGACGATCGGTTATGCGTGACCTTCTGTGAGCAGCTCCTGGGAAGTGTACCGCGCACCAGAGGGCTTCGCCGCGCCTGGGCCCGGTAGCTCCTGTACGCGCGGGCTCAGGTGCGCAGGGAGGTACTCGAGGGACGTGCGCTCGCACATGGTGTTAACGGAGTGTTCACTGAGCGGCAGGCTCCGGGCGTGAACGATCGCGTACGCTGTCTGTGACGATTCGGCGCGTAGCGAAGCGCCTTCCGCAGGGCTTGTTTTGCGGTCGGCTGCGACCTGCTGTGAACTCCGGGTACGTCCACGCCGTACAGATCGAGCGCTGACCGTCGGGTTGGCAACTGCAATAGGGAGGTTCTCATGTTTCGTACCCGGGCCGTTGGATACCTCCGGCCGCCAACCAAGGAGGACGTAGCCAACTACGCTGCGCGCCACTCCTTGCATCCAACCGCCTGGGAGCTCGAAGAGCTAGTGGTCGCGGTTGAAGCGTCGATCGAGGGGTTCAACAGAATCGAGGAGCTCGACGAACCGGAGGTCGTCCTCCATCATCACGTCCGCGACCCAGGCCGTCCGCCCATCGCAAGCGAGGATCCCTACAACGCGTTCATCCGGCTATGCGAGGTCCGTGGTGCGCCAGATGGTCCATTGGCTGGGAAGACCGTGGCCGTGAAGGACTGCATTGCGGTTGCCGGAGTGCCGATGACCAACGGAGGTCGGCGCACGCCGACAGTGGTGCCGCTGGAAGATGCTGTCGTCGTCGAGCGGCTGCTTGACGCCGGAGTGGTGATCACTGGGAAGACCAATCTTGAGGATCTTGCCCTAGGGCTTGGCGAGGGATCGGCGTTCGGCGCGAGCCGAAATCCTCACAACCCCCGCTACTCGACAGGTGGCTCCTCCTCGGGCTCCGCCGCTGCAGTCGCAGCCGGTATGGTGGACCTGGCCCTGGGTGCAGACGAGGCTGGGAGCGTGCGGATCCCATCGGCTTGGTGTGGTCTCGTGGGCATGAAGGCGACGCACGGTCTGGTGCCTTCGTACGGGCTCACCTACATGGATCACACAGTAGATCACATCGGGCCGATCACCAAGACGGTTCATGACAACGCGCTTATGTTGGAGGTGATGGCGGGTCATGATTGGCGCGATCCCCAGTGGGTGAGGGCGACGCCGTCCCCTGGTGACTACCGGGCGCAAGCGTCGCGCGGCGTCTCAGGGTTGCGTATCGGTGTAGTGGCCGAAGCGCTCGAACCCTCCGGCTGTACGCCAGACGTCATGGTTGCCTTCGAAAAGTCGCTGTCTGTGCTCTCGGGCCTCGGAGCCACGGTGATCGAGGAGGTGTCGGTGCCGCTTTGGACCGACGCTCCGGTGTTCGGGCTGGCCATGACCAGTCTTGGCCTCTATGGCATGGCTCTCACGCACGGCATCGGGTTCGGGCATCTGGGGCGCGTAGACCCCACGGTGGTTGCGGCATGGGCAGCGCAGACCATGTTGATGGCCGATGACTTGCCCTCGATGCTCAAGTCGATGCTCATCACGACTGACTACCTGCTGGTGCATTATCAGGGTGTGCCGCTTGCAAAGGCCCAAAACCTGCGGCTCGAGTTCCGGCGTCAGATGGCGGCCGCGCTTCGCGACGTCGACGTGCTCGTGACGCCAACGACGACGACGGTCGCCTTCGAGCTGCTCGACCGGCGGGCCGAACCAGGGGAGATGGCACAGCGAATGGGGATTGCGATGGCGGCAATTGCCAACACCATTCAGCTCGATCTGACCGGCAACCCGGCGTTGACCGTCCCCTGCGGGACGGGGGCACACGATCTGCCGCTTGGGCTACAGATCGTAGCTCCTCATTTCGGGGAGGAGCTTTGTTACCAGGTTGGCTTTGCCTTCGAAGCAGCGATGCGGTGAGAAGCCGACCTGGACCCAGGCGACCGATTGCTCGAGCGCGCTCGCTGGTCGCGGCGGCCCGACCAGGCTGTCGGTGCCGCTCGTGCCCGTTGCACCGCACGCAATTCAGTACATGGCCATCACCGACGCCGAGTAGCCGTCCGGTGTCCTTCCTCGGAAGTTCCATTTAGTGCTTGCGGAATCAGATTTGTGTGAGTAGGCAAAGATCTCGTCGGGGTCTTGGGCTGAGACGAAGGGCTTGGGATCTTTGTTCCAGTTCTCAGTCCGCTCCTTGATGTCCCCAGCAGGCTCGGTGACGCTCCCGTGAAGACTACGTTGAAACGTGCGTTGTCGAAAGGGAGAGAATCATCTCTCGATCTAAATATCTGCATGAGTAAGTGGTGGAATGCCCCCCCAGAGAGGATCAGGCGAGCCGACACGCCATCACGTGAAGTAACCGCCGCCACAAACACGTTCGTGTCGAAGACGATCCGAGATAGCTGACCCACCACGCACCGATCGGGAGCGTCGCTCCCGACGGACCCCACGCGCCTCTGTCACTTCCTGGGGAGGGGCTGCGTTCTTGTTAAGGTCACTCGCCACGTCGAGACGCTGCAGCAGTTCCTCAAAATCGTCTCGCACTGCATCCCCATGGCCGTTCCGAAGTTATGAGCGCAGAGCATCCTAGACGACAGCGCTTTCGGATCGGTTGGTCGTCAGGGCCGCGGCCTTCGTCGCCGTGAGAACGTCGGAGTCAAGGTAGACGGTCGTCTTCTTCTTTGCCATGTCATAAGTGTGTCTTGCGGACGTCATGACATCGTGACGTCAAGAAGGTAATGTAAGACCCGCTTGTCGTCGTGCGGGATTCGCTGCTTTCTAAGATTAGATCGAGCCCTATGGTCTCACGCCGAAGTGTTAGCGGACACCAAAACTGCACGGTGGCGGGCACCAAAACTGCATGGTACCGGAGGAGACTTAGGCCTTGGGTGCAGGCAGGTGAGCATCCATAACAACAAGGCAGGCTTCCCGCGGGCATACTGGTGCTGGTCACTGTTGCCAAACCCACAAGGAGCCCTTGACAATAAGCGGGGTGAGTCGTGTGCCCAGAGAAACTTGCGGAGCGTCAACGTCGACACGATTCAATAGTGACTCTTCGATAGCCGCCTATTCCAAAGCCCCTTTACTCGTATGCTCGACGTAATCCTACGGTAGTTTGAGGCCTGGGGGTCGTTTGCTGGGAGTCACCCCGCAGCATTTGGTGTGGTTCTGGAGACAGACGCCTAGGAAGGAGGTCAGAGTCTTGCCGGGCCCGCTCCCTAGCAATCGAGCGCGTACCCGATTGCCGAGCAGACGAGCCGCATGGTGTGCTCCCCAACTTGTCCGACAGGACCAGTCAGTGACGCCTGCGCAACGGTGTGTAGACCGTCACAGTTGATGACCGAGGGTCGCTTAAGTCCTACCTCGACGTGGTCGATTTCGACTTCCGCAGCGAGACCGCGGATTGAGGTGGTGACCTCAGCAACCGTTACGAGGCTGCGAACGTCGAGCGCTTCGGATCGGGTCAAGAGCAGCACGGGCCGCTTCTTAAGTCCAACTTCAGCCAACCACACCTCGCCACGTTTCACGGTTCACTCCATGTTTCAGCGTCGGTCCAGGCGGAGTCGACGCGCTCCGGTTGCCTCAAGTAGGCGTTTCGGTCGGCTTGTTGAAGGGCTGTACGCACTGCATCGGCCACTCCTTGACGAGCAGCAGCAGAGATGTTGATCCCGAGTTCTCGGGCGCGGTCGGCCATCTCCTTGTCCAATGTGAAAGTCGTTCTGAGTGAAGCCATACAGATATGCTAGCAACGGATGATGCGCATACTGATAGCAGTTTGAAAAAGCGGGTGGCCCCAGACAGCGGATGGTGATTCGCGGCCCGCATTTGGACTGGATTTCGAGGCAAGGGCCGACTCAGCCAACCTCCGTTGGACACCTTTACTCAAGTGCTCTGATACTTCAGTAACTCACTTTTCCCCGCGGTACGAAAACTCGGAAGCCCGCACCAACTTTTGGACGGTCACGGTGGCCGACGCACCTGCCTCGATCCCGCAGGTTGTTAACTCGTACAACGAAGACTTGCTAATCGGATGATCTTGAGGGTTGAGGTGCCTGAAGTCGAGTAAGTCAGGACGTAGAGGTAGTGGTGACCCGTGATAGCTGCGTCGACGTTTGTTGGAATGAGTGCGGTAGGGAGGTGGCACCAACGACGGGCCTTCCAGGGCGCTAGCAGGGAACCGCCGACCGACCTCCCGATGCTGAGCAGGTCGCCTGTTCCTGGGACGAGGAGCGTGGTTTGGCCCCAAGTGGTCTGCCCACGTGTCGATGATCGAGACATGGTAGCGCCTGGTGGGGTCGGAGTGTCGCTCACTACCTGCCAGGTTTCTCCGCCATCGGTACTCCGGCGAAGGGGATAGTCTGACTGGGGATCAAGAAGGTACTCGGTGCCGGGGTTGAGGAACGGCGACTTTGGAGGAGGACCCGAGAAGAGTTCGCTCGTCGCGCAAGCATTAACACTGCTTGGCCAGTCCGGCCAAATGAAGCTTTGCCCCTGGTTTTTTTGTGTAGAGAATCGGTTGTCGGGCACCGTTCACCGCACAGCTAAAAAAGTTTGTCGTTGGGGAAAACTGAACGCAGGGTTCCAGGAAGAAGCAGACCATAATTGTTTGGGGCCAGCTGACTCCATTTTGAGTGGTTTCCTGGATCTCGGTGTGATGAGAGAAGGTGAAGTAGGCGTGGATGAGAAATTGGGACGTCTCGAAGCCCGCGATTGTTGCGTTGCCATACTCAAGAGGGGACGGGATGACGGTCCATGTGGCTCCGTCATTCGTCGTGATCACCGGAAGATAGGCAAAATTTGGCGCTTGATCAGGGATCTCTATCGCATAGGAGGCTGCGATCAAGGTTTGGCCAGCAGGTGTGTCAAGGGCCGCAAGTTCGCTGCAGGGCTCGCTGTCGGCGAGGAAGCTTGGCACACCGCGTTGTTCAAGGAGGCTTGCGATGCCTGCCGTGTTGATCACTGTGGTATGTCCTTGAGAGTACATTCTTATCATCTGGTTGCCCTGATCTCGGGGACCGTTAGTGCAGGACAGTGCCGTCCCCGTGGCCCTAGGTCTCATTATCAGTGAGTGCGAGGATTTTCCTTTGAGCTCGTTGGGAATTGTGCTGTAATGCAGACCAAGCTAGGATTGGATTGTGGGCCAAAGCGGGACAAGCTTGGGTCATAATCAGAAGGTTTGGAGGGGTGGTTCGTGTCACATTTTGTGTTACAAATTATTGATCAATCGTGGTAAACCGTGATTATGCATGAGGCTCATACCCACTCTGAGCTGCACCTATGATCACTCACGATCGTCAGAGACCGGGCTCGGAGCGAAGTTTGGATCAGGAGGTTCCAGGTTCGAGCCCTTGCCCGCCAGCCAGACTATTCCATTTCAGAGGTAGTATATCAAGGATTGCTCCACCAGTTGTAGCGTCTGTGATACGAATGTGTATCCGTGGAGTGTCTGCCTGTTGCTAGGTATGCCGCATGTGTGGAAGCATTACACCTCACAAAGCACAAGCTGACACGCGGCGATTGCAAGTCTACCTAGGGTGGGATCCCGGTGCGGGTGGTGAGAGACGGAGGACGAAGGTCTTCCGCGGGCCACGAAGACAAGCAGTGAGGGCTCTTGGACCAGGCTGAACCGCCCCACGAGTCACTGCTTTGGAAGCGAGGGTTATGTCAAGGCGGAGCTAAAGGCCGAGATCGGTGCATCGATGAGCGCGGGTGAGCTCGGTATCGCTATGGATCCAAGCGAGTTGTGCGAAGGAGACCACGACGAACTTGAGAACGCGGCCGCTTGCATCAAAAGCTGGCTTGGTACGCTGCCTGAGGCAGAATGAAAGACAGAGCTGCTGGCTCCAGTCACCGCTGCCCAGAAGATCAGTGACTGTGTGCTCGGGCTTGCGCTGTAGGAGGACACGTCCGAGACCGTCGATGTCAGTCCCGAGGAGGTCTTGACCGCAGGGGGGCTAAGCAGAGTAAAAGTGCATCTTTAGAGTCTGCGAGGCTTGCGCTTGCGGTTGGCAACAGAGGGTGTTTCGCCTCCGTATGATCCGCCAATGTCTACATTATCGTTCAACACGGCAGCAGCGATCTCATTTGTTAACTCTGGAACCGCCCAGCGGCTCAGCGATGCTGTAAGCTCTGGCAATCGGCGCGACCAGTATCCAATGAGGTCGGAGTGCGACGTAGGCACAAGTGGGTCAGGGCTACATAGACCAACCTCGCTAAGCGCTCTTACGATAGCGAGCAAACCTGCGTCGTCTTGTATCGCGTACCGTCTGGCAGCTAATGCCAGCCCCTCTTCGACCACCAATTTGTTCGATGGCACGAATATCATCGTAATCCCGCAGCACTTTGCGTTTGGTAATCGTCGCTAGTTTCATCGCGAGAAGGTCGCCGAGGCTAGCTACTTCGACACCCGCGATCCTTTGAGTTGGTTCTAACATGACAACCATGGATGCATTGGTGAACTCAATCAGAGTTGACCCGAGGGTGATCGCTAGAGATCCACTCTTAGGTGCCACCCGCCGCGTGACAAATGAGAGACTGGATTCGGTTAAAGTGTCGAGCAGGGCTTCGACATCGAGCGGTTCCGTAGTGAAGAAGTCAAGATCGTTGCTCTGGCGATGCTTCAGGTACAGGACGACTGCGGTACCGCCAGCGAGATAGGAGCCACTCGGAAGAAATGGTGCAATAGAATCCCACGCATCACTTGTACTACGTGGAAGGATTTCTCGGGGATCACCTAGGAGTCCCGGCATCAGTCGCGCTTTTCCACCGCGATGGTCGAGGAGGCAAGGCTCTGTGTGTGTCGTCTGTGTTCGATCGCGCTTTCGAGTACTTCGATTGGTAGTGTTCCCAGGTACGCGGTTGCCTCCGGGTCAAAGTGTCCCTCGTTGAGAATGCGTTCGGCTACCGCTAGTGCGTCGGTGGTTACGTTGATATTTCGCCAATCCCCGGTCCAAAATGTTGAGGCCAGGCGAGGGGGTAGGTGTCTAGATGTCGCAAGGAGCCGCTGTTTGGGTAGCACCGCCCGGGCGATGAGGGGAGCTACAGTTAACCATGTCTGTGAGTCCCATTTGATGGTAAACACCTCACGTTCGACAACCTTACCATCAAAAAGAAGAACTGGATCTTGACGCACTAGATCCCGTGACTTGAGTGTGGTAATGGCTCGCGCTGCACTCGTGGGGGAAACGCCAGCGGCCCGTGCGACTTGGCGAATCGAGACTAGCCCTCGAGAATGACGAGAGATCGCGATGAGAACCTGCGTCTCTGTTCTAGTGAGTCCACTTACCTCAGGGATTACTCCGACTCGGCTGCGCAGGTACTCAACGGCACTCGCATCGAGCCTCAGGTGGCCACGGGTGTTGTAGCTCACGCCCGGATGCCCGCGAACAATTCGATGCAGTCGAGGAAGCGAGATTCTCAACTCTCCTGCAGTCTGCGGTGCTCCCTGTGTGTCCATAATGTTATTATAGGATGGATTAACTACCCAGACCAGGTAGGCGCACCTTTGTCCTTGGGACCCGGGCACAGCACCAGGCGGCTCTTGGGTGCAGACCAGCCGCCCTCGGGTAGTCGCTTCTCTTGAACATGCCGAACATGATTAGGCACGAAGATGTTGGTGTCGTAGACGTTGGTGACACCATTGGTTGCCGGCGGACAGAACGATGACGTTTGGAGCAGATCGCTGGTCGGGTTATAGCCATAGGTAAACCAGGCGCGTGCTTGTCGCCAAGGTTTACCCGGCTCTCTAGACCCAACCCATCATGAAACGTGGTTCTAGACGGGTTACCAGGGAAACCATCCCCAGGTTTGCAATCCGACCCATGAGCTCCACATAGCGCTTGTCGACAGCCCAGTGAACTTTGCCATTGTCAATGTGCAGATGAGCACCTAGGATCGCGCCTAGCTCCTGGTGAACCAAGACCGCTGCCGGGTGTTTGGGATCCTTCGTCGCATGGTGAAACGTCTGGACAAAGTCGGCAACCATATCGATCATCATCATCTTGTACAACTCAGTGGCGGCGATGTTGGTGAGATCAGCTCGTGCTAGCAGGTTGTACTACCAAGATACGTAGCGTGCCGACTCGATATCGTCGATGACAAAGGTCTCGTGAAATTCGCCCCACCCGTTGATCGCGTATGGACCGCCCTGGATATGGACATGCTTGGCGGTCCTCCAGATGCCCTGTCGGGTAGTTCACATCACCTTCGGCGTGATGTACGGGATAGGTACGTACGGTTGCCCGCCCCCTGGTTGAGCAATGTTGAGCACGAGGTCGCTACGCATCTCCCCTCCATTGTGATCGTGGGTTCATCTGGTGAGACACCGTTTATATAGGTACTCACTAGCGACTGCACTTGTGCGCCAGTGTTCGGCACTGGAGAACCGTGTCCCGTATCGCGATTAGTTTCAGTCCCATAGCCAACCCAGCGTGAGATCTACGCCCTCGTCGGTTTCAGAGATCCTTTGCGAAGAATGAAGACCGGTGCGGCCTAGCTGTAGTGTCCAAACGAACCCCCTTGGTCCATCTACCTGGGTAGATGTGAGGTTGTTGCGAAAGTTGGGCTAGGGGTTGCGACAACTGTTGCCGGGTCGGAGGAGTATTGGTGGATACACTGGACGGGGCTCAAGCGTCCCCACCCCTTGAGGTGTCAAAGGCGTTCTCTATACCATCGTGCCTGTTCACTAGGCGATTGGCGTTGGGCTACGAGGTTGAGGATCGTCGACCTTTGACGAAGTAGTAGACGGGCAGAACTCCGGCGGAGTTGACGACCAGAATGGCAATCGCCCACGTTGCCTTCGATCCCCGTATCTCCCGAGTCGGTCTTCGCACAAGGTCGATAAGAGCGGCGACCTTAAGGACTCCGTCGAGCAATGCGGCAACAGTGATCAGCCTACGAGTTCGGATACTGAGCTGGCCCCAGCGCTTGTTGTTAGCCATGTTCTCCTCCTTGTCCTCCACAGTAGATTGCATGAGCCGCGACGCTGCCATGGCCGTATGGAGGTTCAGGGCCATGTCAGCAACGCCGACTAGTCTGAGTCTGTACTCGCGCGGTCTCTAGAGTGAGCGGGCTACTCAAGCTATCGACTCGGACCGGCCTAACAGGACGGCTTTCCGGTCCGAACGGGCGGGCACACTACAAGCAGATCTCGGTAAACGGATTCAGTGAGGACGGATCGACCGATGTGATCGGCTCATCCATGCGTCGGTCTGAAACCAAGGAGAAGAGGTGCGGATTGTGCCCCTGACGCAATGTCATATCGAGACGCTGTACTCTACCGGGGTCGCACAGCCCTAGGTCTCCATGGTTGGTGGTGGCTCTGCGATACCACAGCGATGCCGGGCCACAGACGCGACTGCAGGCACTAATCCTGAGCGCTACCCCAAGGATGTGATTCACTACGCTGCGCGGCGTGCCAGGTGGCTAGACGACTTGACTTGCCTCCTGAGTGGATCAGCGACAAGGCTGTCATGTTTATCTCGGTAGTTGTAAACGAGATTGCAACAGTGTTCCCGGCCGATGAGCCGGTCGTAGTTCGGATTGCCTCCTTCGAGTCTCTCCTAGCTGTGAAGATTTTTGCCAGCCAGCCGAGCAGAGATACTCCCGATATCAAGTCGGGGATCAAGCACCTGTAGGTGTGGTCAGTCGCCGGGGCCACAGACGAAGTGAGGATTACTACCCGGAAAATCCCCTACCAGCTGGCGCCGGGCTGTTGCTCTAGGGGTATTCGTGCTCACCCGCGCGATTCGACTGCGTTCTGAGACCTCGGGCTCTCAGGGATTCCTGGTACCCAGTAGACAAGGAGATCAGGAATTGCGTTGGATACGGAGTCCAGTGCATGGGGTTGCATTGCCTACGATGTCAAGACAGCTGATAACGTCAGCCATGAGGATAGTGACTCGGTTCTGTACCGGTGTTCGGGAAGGCATCTGGCAGCACCTCAAGGGATGCGACGGTTCAGTGTATGTCGGATGTGCATGGCCGCCGGTGTCTTGGTCTACCAGTTCGTTACTGTTCGAGCCATTGTTTCCCGGATCCACTCGACGGAGTTGGCAATTCAATCGAGACTGGGAGCAGTTCATGGTGGATTGACGGCTGTCTTTAGGTCCCCCAACCGGGTCGTTGAGCCAGCGCGATACGTCCTTGAAATTGTAGGATGGGTTACTCGGGCACCCTCATAGCTAGCGTTGACCTCGAGGCACTTAGCACGGCGTTGGGGGCCGGCGCGGGTAACCAAAGCGGCCTGTCTCACTGCTCGGTCTGCTTCTGGAGGATAGTCAATCGAGTGGTTCGTTAGCGGAATGAGAGCGAGGCACGGGGCCTAACCAGTAGCAGAAGCGGAGGAATTATCGACGAGATCTGGTCAACGTTCTCACCTCCTGAGGTCACGACGGCCAAGCCGAAGCATAGACTTCGTCTATGTCAAACCCTATCCTGCACACACCAAAATCCATGATCGCATCTTCCTATCTCCGCCAACCGACGGTTGCTGGAGACCGCATTGCGTTCGTTGCAGAGGACGATATTTGGGTCGCAGACCTTTCAGGGGGAGTGGCCCAACGCCTTACCGTTACCGCCGGTGAGCCAAGCGAACCGGTTCTCGCTCCAGACGGTAGTTGGATTGCTTTTGTCGGGCGTGACACCGGAGAGCCGGAGGTATGGTGGCTGCCGAGCGCGGGAGGATCGTTGGAACGGTTAACGTCTTGCGGTGTAGAGTCCATCCTTGGATGCGATCCGGATGGTCGGCTTCTCTTCTCAAGCGCAGTCGGTCAGCCCTTTAACCGTCCGAAGGGCCGCCACGGAGGCGACCACACCTGGGCTTACGCGATCAGCCCAGGACCGTCCGGAAGAAGGGTAGAGCCTCAACGTCTTCCGTTTGGCCCAGTCAGTGGTCTCGCCTATGGTCCTGTGGTCCAACGCGGCACTGGGGTCCAAGGAGGCAGCGAAGGAGTGGTGCTGGGGAGGAACGCCGGACAGCCGGCCTGGTGGAAGCGGTACCGGGGCGGCACAACTGGTCAAGTTTGGGTGCGACCTCCGGTGATTGGAGATGCCGACCCCGGTGCCTCATCTCCACAATTTACTCAGATCCTTGCTGAACTTGGTGGCAACCTTTCCTGTCCGATGTGGATCGGCGATCGGGTGTACTTCCTCTCGGATCATGAGGGAGTTGGCAACCTCTACTCAGTGGCACCCGATGGCAACGGCCTGCTGCGCCACAGCGATCACCAGGACTTCTATGCTAGGGATGCCCGAAGTGACGGGCGCGTTGTGGTCTATGCAGCAGGCGGGCAACTCTATCGGTTTGCGCCGGGAAGTCCAGAGTCTGAGCCGATCCCGGTCGTGGTGTCGGGAGCTCGGCCGCAGCGCCGCACCCGATTTGTGAGCACCCCGAAGAGCCTGAGCGAGTTTGCACTGCATCCGGCGGGTCATTCGCTCGCCACGGTTGTCCGCGGGAAGCCCTTTACCTTTCCACTCTTTGATGGTGCCGCCCGCCAACACGGTGTTGCTCAAGGGGTGCGCTACCGTCTGGTGACCTGGCTCGGGGATGGTTCAGGCCTCGTCGCGCTCAGCGACGAGGATGGCGAGGATCGGCTTGTCGTGCTACCGAGCGAAGGAGGTGCACCCCGATGCTTGGAGGTACCCGGCGTGTCTGGCTTGGTCGACCTCGCCGCATCGCCCGATGGACATCGCATCGCGGTCGCCACGCTGGATCGCCGACTTGTTCTGATCGAGGTGGCATCTGGGGAGTGGCGGGTCGCCGATGAGGCGGCAGCAGGATGGATTCGAGACCTCGCCTGGTCACACGACTCATCGCTCGTCGCTTACGTTGCTCCCGTCGGTTCGCAAATGACACAGACCAGCCTGGGAGGTTCGCGAACGACACAGATACGTCTGGTTCGGGTCACGGGAGGATCACCGGTGATGGCGACATCTGGGGAGTTTGAGGACGACCACCCAGTGTTTGATCCCTCGGGTAAATGGTTGGCATTCCTCTCGCGCCGGAGCTTCGACCCCGTCCCAGATGCTGCTATCTTCGACTATGGATTCCCCAACGCCGTGCGCCCCTACCTTGTCACCCTTAGCTCCACCACACCCTCGCCGTTGCGTCCAGAGCTGAGAGGAATGGGCGAGGCCAAGGTTGTCGATACAAGTTCGTCTTCTCGTGAGGAAGCGAGAGATACGGATAGGACGCTGGTCGAGGTCGAATCAGCGGGACTCTCCGATCGCATCGTTGCGGTGCCAGTGCCGGAGGGTCGTTACGATGCTCTCGCGGTGGCTGGGACCAAGCTACTGATGCGCAACCCGCCGATTCGCGGGGCCCGGGGTGTCGATTTCGCATCCGGTGCGAGCGGTGGTACGCTTGAGGCCTTCGATCTTTCAAGCGGGGTCCATGAGGTGCTCGCATCCAAGGTCTCGGCCTTCACGGTGTCGCTTGACCAAACCACCCTGGTCGTACGGGTTGGCAACCGCCTGCGAGCGTTCGCCGCTGGGTCGAAGCCACCCGAAGGCGGAGCTGATGAGCCAGGCAGGACAACCGGATGGATTGATCTCAGTAGGGTGCGGGTCGAGGTGGATCCGCCTGCGGAGTGGCGACAGATGGTGCGCGAGGCGTGGCGGCTTCAGAGGGATCACTTTTGGGTCGAAGATCTTTCAGGTGTCGACTGGGAGAGAGTTCTTGATCGATATCTACCGCTAGTAGATGCCATCGCGACACGGTCGGACCTCTCTGATCTGCTCTGGGAACTCCAGGGAGAACTCGGTACGAGTCACGCCTACGAGATTGGCGGAGATCATCGTCGACCACCAGCCTGGACAACTGGTCGTCTTGGAGCTGATCTTGAGCTTGATGCCACAGGGGTGTGGAGGGTCGCTCATGTGGTGCAAGGGGATCCCTGGAGCCTGGAGGCGGGAAGCCCACTCGCTGCGGTAGGGGTGGGCGTTGCGGTGGGCGACGGGATCATCGAGGTGGCCGGACTCCCGGTGGGACCCGATGTTTCGCCCGCCGAGCGTTTAGTGAATCGTAGTGGGATCGGCACTGAGCTTACGGTGCTGAGCGCAGGGGGTCAACGGCGCCAAGTGGTTGTTCGTCCGCTTGCGGATGAGCGCCCCGTTCGCTATCGAGAGTGGGTGGCGAACAACCGAGCATTCGTGCACGAGCAAAGCGCTGGCCGCGTTGGCTACGTACACGTTCCAGACATGAGTGCCCCAGGATTCTCCGAGTTCTATCGAGCCTACGGGGTCGAGTCCGAGAGAGATGCGCTCTTGATTGACGTACGTCATAACGGTGGCGGCCACGTCTCCGGCTTGTTGATTCCTAGGATCGCTGTGCGACGACTCGGTGTAGATGTATCTCGTTGGCAGGCTCCCTCCGGGTATCCCGAGTTCTCGCCAGCCGGCCCGATGGTAGCACTTGCAGATGAGTGGGCGGGCTCCGATGGAGATATCTTTACCCATGCGTTTCGCCAGCTCGGACTTGGCCCCGTGGTCGGCACCCGGACCTGGGGCGGGGTTATTGGAATTTCTCCAGTGGTTCACCTTGTGGATGGTACGGTGACGACTCAGCCAGAGTACGCTTTCTGGTTCACTGATGTCGGGTTTGGAGTTGAGAATCATGGGGTATTCCCTGATGTCGAGGTGCCGATCACGCCTGACGATTATGCATCCGGTCGTGATCCGCAGCTGGAGCAGGCGCTCTTACGTGCGCTCCAAGCTCTCGAGCACGAGATCCGTCCGCGACCGAGCCTCTCTCAGCGACCACCCTTGCAGCGACCTCCGAGCGTTCGTTAGCCCATCTTTCGATTCCTACCCCAGAACCCCCAGCTGAGGGGGTTGGTAGCTCTGGATAGGGCACTACAGAGTGGCTACTATCTTGGCTCGCCTTGGCAAGGGGTCACGAATCCCTAAGGACTCAAAGATCTTGCGTTGTTCGGGATCTGGAGTGG